>NZ_KB903168.1:0-31185 GCF_000379565.1 Cupriavidus sp. UYPR2.512
ACGCAAGACATTGCTTCGGCACCGCGATCACATCTGGATGCTCGGTGGCGAATGATCCGACGACGCCATGAAGATCCCGATCTCCTTACCCTCCCTGTGGCAACCCTCCTGGACAAGCTCATCGAGGAAGACGGCGGCCCTCTCATCTGGCCAGTTATCTCCGAGTCCGCACAAAATTCCTTTGATGCAACCTGTCGCAAGCTCTATCAGTACCTGAATCGGGCTTCACTCGGCTAGCCGCACATCCGCTTTCACCCACAGATTCCGCCGACGAGCCTAAAAGATTGAAGTGCCGCTTTGCGCTGTATAAGATTCGCAATACTAAATTGAATAATATTTTGACTGAGGGGGCACCGGAAACCTGCCTCCCGGATCAAAAAGCACCTTCGGACGCAGCGGCCAACGACGCCGTTGGGAAGAGTATGCAGCCTGATGCCAGCCCACTGGCAAAGAACATAACGACTAGAAGGAGACAACGTGGACAAAAGACTCGCCGGAATAGCGGTAGCCGGCTTTTTCCCCCTTGCTGCATCTGCCGCCAGCGTGACCCTGTATGGGGTTGCCGACAGCTTTGTCGGCTATTTCCGCAATTCGGAGAAGAGCGTCACGAGCCTGAACAGCGGTGGCCTGGCTGGCTCGCGCTGGGGTATGCGCGGCACGGAAGACCTGTCGGCGGACCTCAAGGCCGTGTTCGTGCTTGAGGGCGGCTACAACATGGATACCGGCACTAACGCCCAGGGCGGCCGCCTGTTCGGCCGCCGCGCAACTGTCGGTATGCGAAGCAATACTTATGGCGAGATCGCGCTGGGCCGGCAGCCCACGCCGGGCTACGACTTCGCCGCGATCTTCGATCCAGTCCTGATGGCTCCGGGTTCGGTGGCAGCGTCGCTCACCGGCGAGTCGAGTAATCCGTGGATGTTCAACCCGCTCAATGATCCGGCCCGCGCGGATAACGCGATCCGCTACAACTCGCCATCCTTCGGCGGCGTAACGGTTTCGGCAGCGCATGTGTTCAGCGAGAATGCCGGCACGCCGGTCAACCGCAACTACGACATCGTCACGTTCCTCTACACGGCCAATAAGCTGAACGCCGGCTACGGCTTTGCGCGCGCCACGGGAACCACAAATCTGACGCCAGACACCAGCCGTCAGCTCGAGCACGCCTTCGCGGCCTCTTACGAGACGCGCTGGGCCACCCTCTACGGCAACTATCAATTGCGCTACCGGTTGGGCGCGGCGCATGACTCGGCGTGGCAAGTCGGCACCACCATTCCGGTTGGCGCCGCCGGCAATCTGAAGCTTGCCTATGGCATGCGCGACAGCGGAGTGACGAACGGCCTCCCGGAGACCTCGGCGACGGCGGACGTGGCCGCATGGGCCATCGGCTACACCTACGAAGTATCCAGGCGCACCACGCTCTACGCCTTTTTCAAGCGCCTCGAGAACCGCGGTTCGTCAAAGCAGACGATTTATCCACCTGGGGGGCTGACTGCGCCCACCCAGTTGCACGAGAAGGTGAACGCGCTTGGCGCGGGCATTTATCACCGTTTCTGACGCAGCCGGAGTTCATCGATGAAAACGAATACTGCAATGCAAGCGAGCACGGCCCGCGCGGCCTCCATCGGGGTCGGGATCGCGATCGCACTATTGTTCGCTTACAGCCTGCATTTCAACCCGCGATGGTATGGCGACAACGGCCCCGGCGTGGGAAAGCTCCCACGCACGATCGTGCTGGACTATATGAAGCAGGCCTACGACAAGGGTCGGGGCGCGGAGGCGGCGCAGGGATATTTCTCCCCGAAGATGGTCGACCACAATCCCGGCTCGATCGAGTTGCGCGATGGCCCGCCGATCCGCCACGAGATCCGGCAGGTTATCGCCGAAGGCTTGGTTGTCGCTGTTTACCACCGTGTGGAAGCGACGCGAGGCGAGCCGGCTATCGATGTGCTTGACGTGTTCAAGACGGGCGCCTATACGGGCCGGATCGCCGAAAGGCAGCGTTTCGTCCAATTTCCGCCGGCCGGCGAGGCCGCGAAAACTGCTCATTCCGGAGATGCCAAATGAATACACCGTCCCTTGCGAAGAGGAGGATCGACGCCGCCGTCGCCTGCCGTCTGGGCATCACCCTGATGCGGCTCATCCTCGGCGCGTGGATGATCAACAGCGGCCTGAGCCATTGGCTGACGAACTGGGGATTCCCGCCTATCTTCCCCCAACCACTTGGCACCCTGCCAGCTTCGAATGCGATGCTGGTCACCCTGATCGAGACCGGTGTGTTCGACATTGTCAAGGCCTGCGAACTGCTCGCAGGCGTGCTCCTGCTGCTTGACCTGTTTGTCCCCTTTGCGCTGGTGATGACGTTGCCGATCTCGTTCATGGTCTTCTTCAACGCCATTGTCCTTAACCTGCGGTTCGGCATGCTGCTCAGCACGTCCATGAGTGTGTGGTGCCTGTATCTGAACGTCATCCTGATTCTGGCGTACCTCCGCTATTTCTTGCCGATGCTGGCGTGCCGGACATCGCCGGGGCATCTCGAAGACTTCAAGCGCCTGCCGGCCGCTGTCTTCGCTTCATGCCCCGAAGAACAACGAAGTGCGTGACCCGCGCGCACCACGGTAGCCGTTCCTCAAAACACAACCTGGAGTAAAGAAATGTTCCTTCGCAATTGCTGGTACATGGTCGGATGGTCCACGGACTTTAACGCGGACGCCATCGTGCCCTTTACCGTGATGGACGAGCCGCTGGCCATCTATCGCAAGACCGACGGAAGCCTGGCCGCGCTGGAAGACCGCTGCTGCCATCGCCTCGCACCGCTGTCCGTCGGTCGCAAGGAAGGCGACGAACTGCGCTGTATGTACCACGGCCTCAAGTTCGCGCCGGACGGCCGCTGCACCGAAGTGCCGGGCCAGGACCGCATCTCGCCGCGCGTCTGCGTGCGCGCCTATCCGATCGTCGAGCTGCACGGCGCGGCGTGGGTGTGGATGGGCGAGCCCGAGAAGGCCGACGTGTCGCTGGTGCCGCCCATTATCGGCCCGGACAACGCCGAGTGGGCGATGGAGTGTTCGACCTTCGACATGGACGTCAACGCCGAACTGATCTCCGACAACCTGCTCGACCTCTCCCACGCGCCGTTCGTCCATGAGGCGACGTTCGGCGCCAGCGATCCGGTCGCGCTCAAGATGATGAAGGAGAGCGAGACCAAGCGCGGCGTGACGCAACTCGAGCGCGGCGTGCTCGCCGACCGCTGGCAACTCGGCCGGCAGTCGAACCCGTACTTCGGCGCGCGCCCGTGCGATGACCGCGTCGTCAGCCTGTTCCTGGTGCCGGGCGTGTTTATCCTGACCATCACCTCCTACGAGCCGGGCGTGCTCCAGCGCAGCGAGGGCGCCGACGTGAGCGAGACGCCGATCTTCAGGCGCTGCACGAGCCAGATGATCACGCCGATCAGCAAGAACAAGTCGCGCTTCTTCTTCAATTTCGGACCGTGGGCGCCCGCCGCCGACCTGAAGCAGCACTGCTTCGGCATTGCCGACGCGGCTTTCCAGGAAGACAAGGCCATGATCGAGGCCCAGCAGGACATGATCCATCGCTCGCCGGACCGCAAGTACGTGCTGCTGCCGATGGACCAGCCGATCGTCCGCTACAACGAAATTTACGCGCGCTTGCTGAGCCAGGAGCAGCCGGTCGCCGAGACGGCCTGAATCGTCCCGCCCCACAGGATTCCGAGACAAGACGATGGAACAGAAGACGCAAACAGTTAACTGGTCGCCGCCCGCATGGGACGATGAGGCCGACATGGTGGTGGTCGGCTACGGCGGCGCGGGCGCGACGTTCGCCTTCGCCGCGGCCGAGGCCGGCGCGGAGGTGCTGGTGCTGGAGAAAGGCGATCGCGGCGGCGGCAACTCCGTTTGCGTCGCGGGCGGACTCATCATGACCTCGACCGACGAGGCCGCCACGTTCGACTACATGAACTGGCTGTGCGCCGGCCAGACCGACGAGGCGGTGCTGCGCAACTTCGTGGCCGGCCTCAAGGACATTCCGGCTTTCCAGCACAAGCTGGAACTGCCATTGAAGGACAACCCGAAGCCCTTCAGCGCGCCCGGGTTTTTCCCCGAATTTCCCGGCGCGCCCGGCGCGGCGAGCATCCACGGCATGAGCGTGGTGGCCGCGCCCGGCGGCGCGGGGCTGTACAACGCCATCGCCGCCGTGGCCGAGAAGCATGGCGCCCGCGTGCAGTGCAATACGACGGTGACGCAACTCGTGCAGGACCCGGTATCGCGCGCCATTCTCGGCGTGACCGCGCGCACCGCCGACGGCCGCACCATCGCCGTCAAGGCGCGCAAGGCGACGGTGCTCGCCAGCGGCGGCTTCGAGTTCGACGAACAGATGTGCCGGCAATACCTGACGCCGTGCCCGATCCACTTCCTCGGCAGCCCGAACCTGACCGGCGACGGCATCCGCATGGCGCAGGAAGTCGGCGCGCAGCTCTGGCACATGAACGCCGTGGCCGGGCCGCTGAACTGGGGCATCAAGGTGGACGGCGGGCGCGTGTACGTGACGTACGACCTCAACAAGGTAGCCGGCTTCGGCTACAACTCGGGGGCGTTCAAGGACGGCGGCAGCCTGATCTGGGTGAACCGCCACGCGGCCCGCTTCCACAACGAAACCACGGACACCGCCGACGTCCGCCACGGCCTCGGCAATCGCGCCACGTGGCTCGCCACTGACCCCGACGTGCCCGAGTTCGTCAATGTGCCCGCCTTCCACATCTTTGACGAGAAGGTACGCGCGGGCGGCGCCGCGATGACGACGCTGAACTCGCGCACCCCGCCGTGGAGCGCCGACAACCTCGCCGAACTCGACAAGGGCTGGATCATCCAGGCCGACACGCTGGAGGAACTCGCGCTGAAGTGCCGCTGGGACGCAGAGCCCGGCGCATGGCCCGCGGGTCACCTCGACCCCGACGCGCTGAAAGCCACCGTGGCGCGCTACAACGCGCAGTGCGAGGCCGGCGAAGACACCGACTTCGGCCGCAAGAACTTCCTCGTGCCGCTCGACAAGGGCCCGTACTACGCCATCGGCCCGATGCTGCCGACGTTCCTGAATACGCACGGCGGCCCGCGCCACGACGCGAAACAACGCGTGCTTGACCAGCGCGGCGCCCCCATCCCGCGCCTGTACGCCATCGGCGAATGCGGCTCGCTGTGGGGCCCGTACTACAACTCGATGGGCGATATCGCCGAGTTCATCGTGTCGGGCCGCACCGCCGCCCGCGCGGCGCTGGAAGAAGCCGCCTGGGACCGCTGACACCACTGCCGCCTGAACAACGAGAGTTCGAGAGAACCGCAAACCGGAGACAATCATGTTGGAAAGCCCCACCACAATCCAGTCGCCGCCCCGCAGGTCAGCGGCGGTCGCGCCGGCGCCGGCCAAAGCGGCGGTGGCCCCCGGCGGCTGGGCCGTGCTGTTCGTGCTCACGCTCGTCTATATCGTGTCCTTCATCGACCGGGGTGCGATTTCACTGGTGGTCGGACCCATCAAGCAGGATCTCGGCGCTACCGACCTGGAGGTGAGCTGGCTGCTCGGCCTGTCGTTCATGCTGCTGTACAGCGTGCTCGGCATTCCGGCCGGCTATCTGGTCGACCTGTACCGGCGCAAGTACCTGCTGAGCGGCGCCATCCTGATGTGGTCCGGCGTGCAGATGCTGTGCGGACTGAGCAATACGTACTGGCACCTGTTCCTCGCGCGCATCGGACTGGGCGTCGGCGAGGCGATGCTGCCGCCGGCGGCGTCGTCGATGATCCGCGACGCCTTTCCGCCGGAGCGGCGCGGGCTCGCGTTCGGCATCTACAACATCGGGCCGCTGCTGGGCAGCGGGCTGGCGCTGGTGCTTGGCAGCTTCCTGCTGACGTTCGCGGCGAGCGGCAAGCTGGCGGGCGTGCCGCTGCTGGGCAGCCTGAAGCCGTGGCAATTCGTGCTGATCGTGCCGGGGCTGCTGGGCGTGCCGCTCGCCGCCTTGATGCTGCTGCTGCGCGAGCCGCCGCGACGCGACGCGATCGCGCAAGCGGATCGCGTCACCTATCCGGACGCGCTGCGCTTCGCGTGGCAGCACCGTGCCGTCTATGCGCCGCTGTGGATCGCCATCTGCCTCTACGGCATCGCCATCGGCAGCCAGTTGGCGTGGCTGCCCGAGATCATCAACCGCTCGATGGGCATCGCCCGTCCGGAGATCGGCAAGACGCTCGGCGCGATCAGCGTGGTGGCTTCGCCGCTCGGCCTGCTGTTCTTCGGCAGCGTCGCCGACAAATTGCAGAAGCGCTGGGCCGACGCACCGGTGCGCGTCGCAATCGGCTCGACCGCCGTGGCGGCGCTCATCACCGCCTGCTTCCCGCTGATCCATAGCGCGCAGCTCGGCGCTATGGCCTATGGCGCGCAGACATTCTTCTTCGTGATCTTCGCGGTGGCCGGCGGCGCGACCATGGCCAATTTCACGCCGGGCAACATGATGGGCAAGCTGACCGCGCTGTATTACCTCATCACCAACCTGCTCGGGCTGGCGCTGGGCCCCACTGTCTGCGCGCTGGTGGCGCGGCTGTTCTTCGACGGCCCCAACGCGCTCGGCCATGCGTTCGTGGCCTGCTACGTGGTGTCGGTCGCCATCGCCGTGTGCCTGCTGGTGTGCGTCTCGCGAGCGCTCCGGGCAGCAAGTCAGCTTCGCGCCTCCTGATCCACCGCCTCGTGCCGCGCCACGCCCACGCATCCATTTTTGTCTGACCGCGGATAAAGGAAACTGCCAATGCATGCCGCTGAAAAATCGCCATGGAAATATCTGGTCCTGTGGCTCAGGTTGTACTTCGCCATTCACTATCTGGCTTCCGGGCTGAATTTCGTCATCTTCAACTTCGTTCCGGATTTCAGTCATGCCGGGCGGGTGGGACCGTATCTCCATGCCATGGCGGATATCGGCTTTTACCAGGTCATCAAGTACCTCGAGGTCGTGCTGGGGACGATGTTGCTTTTCAACCTGGCAGTGCCGCTCGCGCTGATCGTGATGGCCGGCGTAAGCGTCACGATCATCTACTTGAATCTCTTCATTTCCCCGGCGCCCCGGCAGTTGTTCACGGGGTTCCAGGAGCTGCTTCTCAACGGCGCCCTGTTGCTCGCCTACGGGGGGTACTACGCGAATTTCTGCCGCATCAAGACAAGGCCGTTCTGGTTTTGGGACGGGTTGTCGCACCCGTCACGCGCTGAAACAAGAGGATGAATGCGGCTGGCAGGAAGGCATGCCATCAACGCTTCGATTCATGAAAGCCGCCCGATTGGCCATGCAGCGCCGGTCTGGCGGGAGGAGATAAATGTGATCAAGGATCTAGTCTTTGTTGTGGCAGTGATCGTGGCGACGATACTCATCGTCATGGCTGCCTCTACCAGCTTCGGCGCAAGACCGCTGCGGATCTACGACTACGGCCCGCCGCTGGCCGCGGGCGTGGTCGCCGTGGTTGCGCTGCTCCGTGACGCCAGAAGGAAGTGATGCCGCCATGAAAATCACGAAAGTCGAATGCATCCCAGTATCGATGCCGCTGAAGAAGCCGCTGCGATTGCCGAACGTCACCATCACCAAGCTCGATACGCTGCTGCTGCGGCTGCATACCGATAGCGGGCTGGTGGGCATCGCCGAGTCGGGCGATACGTCGTCGTGGTATCGCGGCGAAAGCCAGGCGTCGATGGTCGCCATGATCTGCGACATCTTCGCGCCGCGCATCCTGCTCGGCGAGGACCCGCGCAATATCGAGAAGATCGTCGGCGCGATGGACACGCTGGCGCGCGACAACAACCAGGCCAAGGCGCTGGTGGACTGCGCCCTGCACGACCTGAAGGGCAAGGCGCTCGGCGTGCCGGTCTACCAGTTGCTCGGCGGGCGCACGCGCGACTCTGCGCCGCTCGGCTGGGTGCTGTCGGCGGGCGAGCCGGCGAAGGTCGCCGAGGCCGCGCTGGCGGCGCGGGAAGCCGGGTTCGTCGCGTTCAAGCTGAAGGTGGGGCGCGGCACGTTCGACAACGACGTGGCGACGGCCGCCGCCGTGCGCGAGGCTCTCGGCGATGGCGCGCGCATCTGTCTCGACGCCAACGGCTCGTGGAACTACGAACAGGCGCTGCGCACGATCCGCCGGCTCGACGCGCATCGTCTCGACTTCATCGAGCAGCCCCTGCCGCATTGGGATATCGAAGGCATGGCGCGCCTGCGCCAGCGCATCGAAACGCCGCTGTACGCCGACGAGGCCGCGCAGGAACTGCACCACTTGAAGGAGATCGCCGAGCGGCGCGCCGCCGACGGCGTGATCCTGAAGGTGCAGAAAGTCGGCGGGCTGCTCAAGGCCCAGCGCTTCCTCGCCGTGGCGCAGATGCTCGACCTGCCGGTGATGTGCAGCACGCTGATCGGCTCGGGCGTGGAAGCCTGCCCGACCGCGCACCTGTGGGTGGCGAACCAGTGGGCGTGCCAGTTCATCAGCGAGAGCACCGGCCCGCTGGCCGTGCACGGCGTCTGGAACAGTGAAGACATCCCCCAGGGCGCCGACCTCGCCCTGCAAGGCGCGCGCTTCCATCGCGGCCACGTATCCCCCGGCGACGGTCCGGGCCTCGGCGCGGAACTGAACGAGGCACTCCTCGCGCAGATTCGCACCGAGGGCCGACCGGCGCGGGTGGTCAACCTGTAGGGCGCCCCCGACCCCGCAAGGCTTTCAATTCCTAGACGCAGGAGACACGACATGAGCAGGGCCAATCAATCACCTTGGAAGTACGCCATCCTCTGGCTTCGGATCTATTTCGGCGCCCACCTGTTTTACTCGGGCAGCCGCTTCATCCTGACCTCGTATGTGCCGGAGATTCCCGGTATCGGCGGCGCCTACGTGGCGGCGGCGTCCGACATCTACATCTTCCAGATCATCAAGTACATGGAGTGCGTGCTCGGCCTCATGCTGCTGACCAACCGCGGCGTGCTGCTGGCACTGCTGCTGGAGATGCCGGCCACGGTCAACATCTTCTGGCTGAACACCTTCATCGTTGCCACGCCGCGCCAGCTTTTCACGGGCCCGCAGGAGTTGTTCATGAACGGCGCACTGCTGCTTGCCTACGGTGGGTATTACGTCTCGGTCCTGCAGGCGAAGGTCGAGCCGATGTGGCTGTGGGACGGACTGAAGAAGGTGGCAAGCGCGCGCGAACGCGGCGAGGCCGCACCTACCTCGGTCCAACAGATCGAAGCCTGAACGAAAGCCTGAACCGGAGACTGCAATGAAGAAAGAGATGTGGATTGGCGTGGCCATGTGCGTGTTCTTGTCCGTGGCTGCCTGCATCGGCTCGACGGGGCTGGGCTATGCGGAATATCGCCCGCTGCGGAATTTCGACTATTTCGCGCTGGGGATCTCGTGGACCTTCCTGATCGTGACGCTCATCAAAGATCGCCGCAGCGACAAGTCGTGAGCGGGCGCATCGGCATGACGCCGGTGTGACCTGGGCACCGGCCGGACCAGCAGTTGCCGGCGGCGCCCGGGAAGGGACGGGAAGTATTCCGGCTGTGAACGATAGATAGACAGAGGAGACATCAAATGAACAGGGATGTGCAATCCCCCTGGAAGTACGTGGTCGCCTGGTTGCGGATCTACTATGGCGCCAACCTGATTTATTCGAGCGTTCGCTACCTCGCCACCGGCTTCATTCCGGAGATACCCGGAGCCGCCGGCGCGTATGTGGATGCGGCGAAGGCCATCTACCTCTACCAGGGCATCAAGTTCCTCGAATGCGTCTGCGGGATCCTGCTCGTGACCAACCGGAACGTGCTATTGGCCCTGGTGCTGGAGATGCCGACAACGTTCAATATCTTCTGGATGAACACCTTCATCGTCGGCACGCCGCGCCAGTTGTTTTCCGGCCCGCAGGAACTGCTGATGAACGTCTCGCTCCTGTTGGCGTATGGCGGGCACTACGCGACGATCCTGCAGGCCAGGGTCGAGCCGGTATGGCTGTGGGACGGATGGAAAACGCTGGTGCGAGCGCGCGAACGCGCAGGTGCGCTGCGGGGCCGAGTTCAGCAGGCCGACGCCTGAACCGGAGACTGCGATGAAGAAACCCATGTGGATTGCTGTCGGTATTTGTCTGCTCATCACGCTCGCCGCGTGCATCGGCTCGACCGGACTGGGCTATGCGGATTATCGTCCGCTGCGCTATCGCGACTGCTTTGCGCTGGCGGCGGCATGGCTCTATGTGATCGTGGTGTTCGTCAAGGATAGTCGCGCGAGCCGTTCCGGCGTGGCGAAGCGTGGCAACGCCGGTGCCTGATCGCTGATTTTCGACTTCTCGTGCTCGAGAGTTGGGCGGCGCCTGGAAACTGGCTGTCGCTCTTTTTTCTTTTGGTATCCCTCATGCAGTTACCCCACGGCCTCCGCGCGCTTTCCTCCCGCAGCTTCCGCCTGTTCATAGCGGGGCAGGGTGCCGCGCAAGTGGGCAACTGGCAGCAGTTGATCGCCACGTCCTGGCTCGCCTATGCGCTGTCCGGTTCGACGCTGGTCCTCGGCCTGGCGGCATTCGCGCTGCAGATTCCCTTCCTGCTGATGGCGCCAGTGACGGGGCCGCTGCTCGACCGTGTCGATACCCGCCGCGTACTGATGGCGGCGAATGCCGTGGCGTGCGCGCAGTCGGTGACGATGCTGTCGCTCGTGGCGACCGGCCTTCTGCGGCCATGGCATATTGTGCTGGCGAATCTGGTACTCGGTATCGTCAACGCATTCGATTCGCCGGCGCGCCAGTCGCTGCTGTCGCAGATGGTCGAGCGCAAGGAAGACCTGCCCAACGCAATCGCCCTCAATTCCAGCATGATGGCGGCCGCCCGGTTCGTCGGACCGACGATTGCCGGCGCCATCATCGCCGCTTTCGGCCAGGTGTGGGCCTTCGCGGCGAACGCGATCCTGCGCTTCGCGATCATCGCCGCGCTGCGCGCCATGCGTCTGGTACGGGCGCCGCGCAAGGCCGAACCCGAGCCGTGGCTCCGGCAGTTCGCGGGGGGACTGCGGTATGCGCACGGTTTCGCGCCATGCCGCAACAGCCTGTGGCTGCTCGCGACGATGAGCTTCACCATCCAGACGCATGCCGCCATGATGCCGTGGTTCGTGCGCGAACGATTCCACGGCGACTCGCGCACGCTGGGCATGCTGCTTGGCGCGGCGGGCTTGGGTGCGCTGGCAGGGATGCTCTATCTTGCGATGCGCCGCGGCATTGGCTGGCTGCTGGCGACGATCGGCTTCGCCTCGGTCATGGCTGCGCTTGCCACCATCGGTTTCGCCCTGGCGCCGGTGGTATGGATGGGATTCGCGATGCTGTTCTTCGTCGGCATGGGCACCATGCTGGCGGCGGCTTCGGTCAATACCCTGATCCAGCTCGCGGCGCCCGAGGGCTTTCGCGGCAGGGTCGCGTCGCTGTACGTGGTGGCGTTCCTGGGCGTTTCGCCCGTGGGCGCCCTGTTCTGGGGCTGGACGGCGGAGCACGTCGGCACGCCGGCGGCGCTGACGACCTGCGGCGTGGTGCTGCTGCTGGCATCGGCGTTGTACATGACGAACATCGCGGCGATGCGCGAGCAGTTCCAACCAGTGTACAGTCGCATGAACCTGTCGTGAGCGCAGGCATCCCCGTCCGTCCATCCGCTGCCGAACATGAACACTGTAGAAGTCAAGGGCGTCGATCTGCCAGCCCAGATCGCTCAGCAGGTCCGCAAGCTGATCAATCGCGGCACCCTCGCGCCTGGGCTGCAATTACGCCAGTCGGACCTGGCCGACCGCTTCGGTATCAGCCGCGTGCCGGTGCGCGAGGCGCTCAAGCTGCTGGCGGCCGAAGGCATCATCGAACACGATCCCAATCGCGGCTTCTTCGTTGCCCCGCTTTCCACCGACGAGGCGCGGCAGCTCTACCGCTACCGCTTCCTGCTGGAGCGGGAACTGCTGAAGACGGTCGAGTGGCCGGACAGCGCGCAGATGAAGGCGCTGAAGGCCATGCTGGAACGGCTCGACAGCTACCTCGACACGGGCCAGCGCGCTGAGTGGATCGACGAATACCAGGACTTTTACGCGCTGCTGTTCGACCTGTCGCCAGACAAGATCCTGCGGCGCGAGGCGATTCGCCTGATCAGGCTGACCGATCGGTACCGGGCACTGGCCTCGGAGGTGAGGATGCCGGGCGAGCAACGGACCGCGCACCTGGAGCACGCGCTGGTGTCGGCCATGTCGAAACGGGACCGTGGGCAACTGATCCTCGGCTTTGAACGCGAGCGCGAGAAGATCCTGACATCGATGCTGGCGAGAATCGACGCGCGCGGGCTGTAGCCCGCTTCAGAACACCGTGGTGATGCCGAGCCGGTAGACGCCATGCCGCTGGCGCCGGCTTTACGCGAATCCGGCTTCCCACCGTCAACGCCGGACGGGACCGCGCCGCCGTTGTGGCCGTGGGCGCGCGCTACCAGATCGACAACTGGCGCCTGAACGGGCTCTACGCTTCCGTGCGCAACACGTTCACGAGCGCCACCGTCCATGCGGCCGAACTCGGCGCGGTGTGCTGCTACTCGCCATGGGTGCTCGGCTTCAGCGTCGAGAACAACACGCCACATCGCGCGATCATCGACGCCATCCGGCGCGGCCCGCCGAAGCCGCCGCCGCGATGCGCGTGCATCTCTTTGGCGTGCTACACGCCTATCCGGCCTGACCATCCTTGATTTGGCATTCATAATTGAATAATATCTAGCCTACAAAATAGATGGCCAGTTCCTGCTGCTTCCCCCTTGAGGCCACCGAACGGAGACGGATATGACAAGACGCGGCATGCTGCGGCGCCTCGCGTGGCGCGCTACCTCAGATTCTCGCCGGCTTGCGGATCAGCCTTGGCGTGGCGCTGCTGGTCATCGTCGCCGCGGAGTTCGTTGGCGCCAAGTCGGGCATCGGCTTCCTCATCTGGAATAGCTGGCAGGTGTTCGAGGTCGAGAAGATGTACGTGGGGCTGGCCGCGAGCGCGGTGCGGGGCTTCCTGTTCTCGCTCGGCTTCGACCTGCTGGAGCGGGCGCTGCTGCCGTGGCGCGTGGTCGCTCTTGGGCATGGGCGACGGCGGCCCTGAACCCTGCGTCCCTAATGCGGCCGATGCGCGCCGCCATGTACAAGCAATCCCTACGGAGACAGAGTATGTACGCACGCCAACGCGGCACCGATCGTGCCGCTTATTACGCCGATATCGGCCGCAGCCACATGAGTGCCCTCTGGGAATCGCTGCATTCGCTGGTGCCGCCGCAGCCGCAGCCGCAGATTTTGCCGGCTATCTGGAAGTACGGACAGGTCCGACCGCTGGTGATGCAGGCTGGCAACGTCATCAGCGCCGAGGAAGCCGTGCGCCGCGTGCTGGTCCTGGAGAATCCGGGCCTGCCTGGCAAGTCGAGCATCACCGGCTCCCTCTACGCCGGGCTGCAACTGATCTTGCCGGGCGAGGTGGCGCCGAGCCATCGCCATACGCAGTCGGCGCTGCGTTTCATCGTGGAGGGGCAGGGTGCCTGGACGGCCGTGAACGGCGAGCGTACCACCATGCACCCGGGCGACTTCATCATCACGCCGTCGTGGACGTGGCACGACCACGGCAACCCGGCCGTCGAGGACGGCGGCGAGCCGGTGGTCTGGCTCGACGGGCTCGATATCCCGCTGGTGCAGTTCTTCGACGGCGGCTTTGCCGAGAACTACCCCGAGGCGCAGCAGCCGGTCACGCGGCCCGAGGGCGACAGCTTCGCCCGCTTCGGTCACAACATGGTGCCGGTGCGCCACAAGGTTTTCGACCCGACCTCGCCGATTTTCAGCTATCCGTACGACCGTTCCCGCGAGGCGCTCGACCAGCTCTACCGCAACGGCGAACTCGATGCCTGGGACGGTGTGAAGCTGCGCTACGTCAACCCCGCCACCGGCGGCTGGCCGATGCCGACCATCGCCACCTTCATGCAATACCTGCCGGCCGGCTTCCAGGGCCGCACGTACCGCAGCACGGACGCGACCGTCTACAGCGTGGTCGAGGGGCGCGGCACCGCGCGCATCGGCGACGAGCAGTTCCAGTTCGAGCCGCGCGACACCTTCGTGGTGCCCTCGTGGGCGCCCGTACAACTCGCCGCGCTGGACGACGCCGTGCTGTTCAGCTACTCCGACCGTCCCGTGCTGTCCGCGCTCAACCTGCTGCGCGAATCGCGCACCTGATCCGATTTCCCTTCGATAAAAGCCACCGGGGCGCGCCGCCACAGGCTGCCTCGGGCCCGCTCAACCTGCGTTTGCCCAATTTTTTGACCGAGCCTGTCATGTCCTACATCTTCACGCCCCCCGCAACCGTCTCCATCCCCGTCGCCGGCAGCGACGACCAGTTCGCCGTGCGCCGCGTCTACTGCGTCGGCCGCAACTACGCCGCCCACGCCCGCGAAATGGGCTTCGATCCCGACCGCGAGCCGCCGTTCTTCTTTTGCAAGCCGGCCGGCGCCATCGTGCCGGTGCAGGACGGCCAGATGCTGGAACTGCCGTATCCCGCGCAGACCACCAACTTCCACTACGAAGCCGAACTCGTCGCGGTGATCGGCAAGGCCGGCTCCGACATACCCGTCGACCAGGCGCTCGAACACGTGTGGGGCTACGCAGTCGGCCTGGACATGACGCGCCGCGACCTGCAGATAAGAATGCGCGAGATGGGCCGCCCGTGGGAAATCGGCAAGGCCTTCGACGCCTCGGCGCCCGTCGCCCCCATCCACCCCGCCAGCAAGATCGGCCACCCGGCCGACGCCGCGATCTGGCTGACCGTGGACGGCGAGACGAAGCAGCGCAGCAATGTCACGCACCTGATCTGGTCGGTGGCCGAAACGGTGGCGTACCTGTCGCAGTTCTTCCGGCTGGAACCGGGCGACGTGATCTTCACCGGCACGCCGGAAGGCGTGGGCGCGGTGAACGCCGGCGAGACGATGGTGACGGGCGTGGACGGGCTCGGCGAACTGACCGTGCGCGTGGTCTGACGGAAAATCACGGGAGTAGTCATGCAGCTCTATAGTTTTTTCAACAGTTCCACGTCGTACCGCGTGCGTATCGCCCTCGCGCTCAAGGGGCTGTCGTACGAGTACCTGCCGGTGAACATCCGCCTCGGCCAGCATCATGACGGGGAATACGTGGACGGCATCAACCCGTCGGCGTCGGTACCGGCGCTGATCGATGGCGACTTCGCGCTAGGGCAGTCGCTGGCGATCCTGGACTACCTCGACGCGCACCATCCAGAGCCGCGCCTGCTGCCGGCGAGCGGCGAACTCCGCGCGCGGGTGCTCGAACTGGCGTATCTGGTGAGCTGCGACATGCACCCGGTGAACAACCTGCGCATCCTCAAGTACCTGCAAAGCGAGCTGAAGGTGTCGCCCGAGCAGAAGGACGCGTGGTATCGCCACTGGATCGACGAAGGCATGGCCGGCGTCGAGCGCCTGCTTTCCCGATATGGGGAAGGGCCGTGGTGCTTCGGCGCGCAGCCCACGCTGGCCGACCTCTGCCTTGTGCCGCAGATTGCCAATGCCTTGCGCATGGGCTGCGATCTATCCGGTTACCCGAAGGCGATGGCAGTCTTTACCCACGCCAGCGCGCACCCCGCCTTCGCCCAGGCCGCCCCGGCGCGCCAGCCCGACTACACCGCCTGAGCGCAAGAACGCCCAGGTCCAGGAGACGACACATGCAATCGAAACAATCCGATAGGAAAGTCCTGATCATCGGCGGCGGCATCGGCGGACTTGCCGCGGCGCTCGCGCTGGCGAAGCAGGGCATACGGATCGAGTTGCTGGAGCAGGCCGACCAGATCGGCGAGATCGGCGCCGGGATCCAACTCGCCGCCAATGCCTTCGCCGCGCTCGACGCGCTGGGCGTGGGGGAGGCTGCGCGTGAGCGCGCCGTGTTCACCGACCAGATGATCTTGAAGGATGCGCTCGACGCCAGCGATGTGGCCCTCGTGAACGTGGGCGCACCGTACCGCGAGCGTTTCGGCAATCCGTATGCGGTCATCCATCGCGCCGACATCCACCTGTCAATCTTGGAAGCAGTGCAGGACCATCCGCTGATCACGTTCCGCACCAGCACCCGGGTGGAAAAGCTGGAGCAGGGCGAGCGCGGCGTGACGGTGATCGATCAGCGCGGCGAATGCCACGTGGCCGACGCCGTGGTGGGCTGCGATGGAGTGAAGTCCGCTATCCGCCAGACGCTGATCGGCGACGAGGCGCGCGTGACCGGCCACGTGGTGTACCGCGCCGTCGTCGACGTAGAAGACATGCCAAAGGACTTGCAGGTCAACGCGCCTGTGGTGTGGGCCGGCCCAAACTGCCATCTCGTGCACTACCCGCTGCGCGGCGGCCAGCAGTACAACCTCGTCGTCACGTTCCACAGCCGCGAGAAGGAAGAGTGGGGAGTGAAGGACGGCAGCAAGGACGAGGTGCTGTCGTACTTCGAAGGCATCCATCCACTCCCGCACCAGATGCTCGACCGGCCGACGTCGTGGAAGCGCTGGGCCACGGCCGACCGCGATCCGGTCGAACGCTGGAGCTTCGGCCGCGCGACCATTCTCGGCGACGCCGCGCATCCGATGACGCAGTACGTCGCGCAGGGCGCCTGCCAGGCGCTCGAAGACGCCGTCACGCTCGGCGCAGCCGTGCGGGAAGCCAATGGCGGCTTCGAGGCCGCGTTCAGGCTGTACGAGCAGGCCCGCATCCCGCGCACCGCGCGCGTGCTGTACGCCGCCCGCGACATGGGCCGCATCTATCACGCCAAGGGCGTCGACCGCCTCGTGCGCAACTCGCTGTGGACCGGCCGCGCGCAGTCGCAGTTCTACGAATCGCTGCAATGGCTGCATGGCTGGCGGGCTGAGAAATGCCTGAGCCAGACGCCGTGGCTGTGAGCAGCGAGCGACGGAAAAGAAGGCGTGTCGAATACCTGCGTCTGCCAATGTTAGTTTCTATTGCTGCTATCGAAAGCGCCTTGCGAAAGACAGCTATTTGGGCGCAGCCGACGCCTGAATGGCGCAGACTGTCCGTCAGCGAGCGTCCGTGAATGGCCAGCAGGTTGTGGGCGTTCACGCTTGTTACTGCTTTGCAAGAAATCAGTAGAGCGCATCGTAGTGCCAGGAGATAGGAATGCGTAAGAATTCAGCCGTATTGGGTCTTCTTATCTTATTGACGTCGTTAAGGTATAGGCGAAGTCTTGCAAGACTGGCTTGTTACATCGCATTATCTGTAATGGCAACCGCTGCAGTGGGAGATACTCTCTCCGCAGCGAAGCCGGAGTCGAGAATTATCCATATCGCTGATTACCGTGGATATCTCGAAGCAGACCACCCAGTGCGCCGTGGCATGAACAAGTTTTCAGAACTGGTGGCCGCCCGAAGTGATGGCCGCATACGCGTGCAAGCCCCCGCAGGATCCATGCCGGGATCTCCATCAAGCCAGATCGCGTCTTTGCAGGTGGGAGATGGCAGAACGCCAGAGTTGATGCTGCAAGCTACGATCGGACTGGCCGACGTTGAAAGGGGCTTCGGTCTGATCGACCTTCCGTTCACGATCAGCAATGAAAAACAGGCCAGTGCGCTGCTCGATGGCCCTTTCGGCGCCACCCTGTTGGATCGTCTGGCAAGCCGTAATCTGATCGGACTCGCATGGTGGGAGAACGGCTTCCGACAGATGACGACTTCTACCGGGCCCATCCTGCATGCGGACAACTTCATTGGCTTGAAGATTCGTGTCATACCTTCGCCGCTGTTCGTTGAAAGCTTCAAGGAAATCGGGGCGAATCCCATTCCTTTGCCTTTTTCCGAACTGCATGCTGCGTTGAAATCCAAGAGCGTCGCAGCGCAGGATAATTTCTATTCCCAGATAGTGACGGGCAAACTGTATGAGGTTCAGACATACCTGAGTGTCACCCACCACTCTTACGGTGCCATGACATTGATCGCGAGCAAGCGCTTCTGGGACACGTTGCCGCCGGCTGACCAGGCACTGTTGCGTGACGCCGCGGAAGAGGCTGGCCAGTACCAGCGGCGCCTGATTCGCGATGAGAATGCAAAGATGCGTGCGGACCTTGAATCCAAAGGAATGCGTATAAATGAGCTGGATCCCGCCGAGCTCAAAAAGTTGAGCGAGCGGGCTCGCCCGGTGCTTGCGCGCATTGCCAGTGACTATGACGCTTCCCTTATTAACTTGTATAAGGTCGAACTAGATAAGATTCGTACGCTCCACTGAGCTAGTTTTGCCTGGGCGAGCCGTTCATCCAGCGCATCGTCGGCGTGCCCGGAGCACTCAGACAGCCTGAAGTGAAGTAAAACCCACGTTTGTCAACTAGCAGAAGAATCGTGGTAGTGGGGGGCGCCCTCGAGCCGCCTTGTCTTTTGGCTCCGCGCTTCGCGTAGCCGCGGCGGGGCTGGGCGGTGGTGTCGAGTCCCCCTCCGTTCCCGTTTTAGTCTGGGCCTGTGTTGATTGCATTGCGATACGCAAACAACGCCGGCGCACCACCGGTATGCAGGAACAACACCGGGCCATCCGAAGCAAAACGCCCGCGCGCGACGCCATCGAGCAAACCAGCCATCGCCTTCCCCGTATAGACGGGGTCGAGCAACACACCTTCGGTAGCTGCCAGGATGCGGATGGCCTCCAGCCCCGCCTGGTTGGGCTCACCATAGCGAGGTGCGAAGTACTCGTCCCACAGCTCGACCTTCAGCCCTGCCGGCACCTCGACGTCGAGCAGCGCGGCAGTCCCTTCGATCAGCCCAGCCACCTTCGGAACTTGCGCCGCGACGCTGCGCGACACGGTAACGCCGACGACCGGTGTATCCGGCATCGCGTGTGCGAGAGCCAACGCAAGCCCGCCATGGGTTCCGGCACTGCCGGACGCCAGCACGACCGCCGAGAACGCAAGACCCATCGCCTCGGCTTGCTGCGCCAGTTCCAGGCCGGCACGTACATAGCCCAATGCCCCCAGCGGATTGGACCCGCCGATTGGGATGACATACGGCTTGTGTCCCTCGCCACGCAGCCGTTCCGCAAGGGCTTGCAACTGTGCGTCGGCGTTGTCGAGGCTAGTAACCGGCTCGGCCTGTGCGTCGAACAAATCGAGCAGCAGGCGGTTGCCGCTGTGCAGGTAGTCGCCGTCTGCCGTGCCGGTCGGGTTTTCCAGCAACGCGTTGCAGCGTAGCCCAAGACGGGCTGCCAGCGCCGCCGTCTGGCGGACATGATTCGACTGTATGGCTCCGGCCGTTACGAGCGTATCGGCGCCCTGGCGCAAGGCGTCAGCCGCCAGGAACTCAAGCTTGCGCAGTTTGTTTCCGCCAAACGCAAGTGGTGTGGTGTCATCCCGCTTGACGTAGATATCGCGCCCGAGCATCCCGGACAGGCGATCAAGCTTTTGCAGGGGCGTGACCGCGCCGACCAGATCGAGGCGGGAGAAAGCGGCAAGGCGATCCGAGATCTTCATGATTTCGACTTTGGAGGAGGTGGACCAGGACGGTGCGGCGGCGGGCGTTGTCAGCGGGAACCTTGATCGCCCCCGACCGCCCCCGCCTTCATGCAAGGGGGTGTGAGTCAATGCAGGATCTTTGCGAGAAACTCCTTCGCACGGGCCGACTTCGGGTCGCCGAAGAAGGCGTCCTTGCCGGTATCCTCGACGATGGCGCCGCCATCCATGAAAACTACGCGGCTGGCGACCTTCTTCGCGAACCCCATTTCATGGGTGACGCAGATCATCGTCATGCCCTCGCGTGCCAGTTCGACCATGACGTCCAGCACCTCATTGATCATTTCGGGATCGAGCGCCGATGTCGGTTCGTCGAACAGCATGGCGATCGGATCCATCGACAGCGCGCGTGCAATGGCAACGCGCTGTTGCTGCCCGCCCGAAAGCTGCCCGGGGTATTTCCGCGCATGCGCTTTCAGGCCGACGCGCTCGAGCAGCCGCATGCCGTTCTCCTGTGCTTCCTCTTTGCAGCGTTTCAACACTTTGACCTGCGCCAGGGACAGGTTGTCGAGAATGGACAGATGCGGGAACAGCTCAAAATGCTGAAACACCATGCCAACCCGCGCACGCAACTGGGCGAGCTTGATCTTCGGATCGCCGACCATTACCCCATCCACACTGATCCGACCCTGCTGAAACGGCTCGAGGCCGTTGACCGTTTTGATCAACGTGGATTTTCCTGATCCGGAAGGGCCGCAGATGACCACGACCTCGCCTTTTTCTACCTGGGTGCTGCACGCATCAAGCACCTTGAACTGACCGTACCACTTCGATACGCCTTCGAGCGCGATCATCGTTTTGTCTCCTACTTGCAGATTGCTTTCTTCGGGTTTCCGACCCGTTAGATCAACGCGTCACAGGCAGTGTCAGACGCGCCTCGAGGCGACGCTGTGCCCATGACAATCCGGTGCTGAACAGCCAGTAGATCGCTGCTACCGACAGATACAAGGGAAGCGGTTGGAACGTTGATGCGATGATTTCCTGGGACGACCTGAGCAACTCGGTCACGGTGATGACTGACACTAGCGACGTATCCTTGATCAGGCTGATGAGCGTGTTGCCGAGGCTTGGCACGGCGAGCCGCAAGGCCTGCGGGCAGACGATGTAACGCAGCGTCTGCAGATGGCTCAGCCCGAGGCTGTGCGCGGCGCTCCACTGCCCTCTGCCGATACCGAGAATCGCGCCGCGCATGCTTTCCGACAGGTACGCGCCGGCATTGGCCGTGAGGGTAAGAATGCCGGCGCTGGTGGGGTCCAGGGAAATGCCGAGGTCTGGCAGGCCATAGTAGACGACGAACATCTGCACCAGCAGCGGCGTCCCGCGCACGACACTGACATAGGTGCGGGCAATGCCGCCGAGGATTGGACTGGTGCTGATGCCCATGATGGCGACCACGATCCCGACCAGCAGGCCGAACACCATCGACGCCAGGGCAAATTTCACAGTGATCACCGCTCCGTGCAGGAGTACAGGCGATGCATGAATAACTAGATCAAGAGATTCCATGATTCGATCCGTAGAAATGGCCGCGTGGCCGGCCAGGCCGATGCCTGCAGCGATGGAAGGAGCCGGCCGGCGTGGCAGCGATTACTGGGCGACGGGTCTGCTGGCGTCGGTACCCAACCACTGGATGGATAGCTTGCGCAACGTGCCATCCTGCTGCAACGCGTTCAGTGCGTCGTCAATGGCTTTGGCAAACTTGGGATTGCCCTTGCGGAACGGGATGCCCATCTCAAGCTTCGTGCCAGCGAGCAGCGCGCCGGTGCGTAGCGGCATCTTGGAGTTTTTGATCAGGTATGGCAGCATCAGGCGGTCATTGAGGGCCGCATCAATGCGCCCGGCCGCCAGGTCACGCAGGTTTTCCGACGTACCCGGATAGGTCTGCACCAGGATACCCGGCACGGATTTCGCCAGTTCGGCATAGTTGCTGCCCAACGTGACGCCGACGGATTTTCCCTTCAGCTCTTCAAGCGAATTGAACTCGCGCTTGTCATTGACGCGCTGAAGTACCTGGACCGCGGAATAGACGTATGGCTGGGTAAAATCCAGAGCCTGGCGGCGCGCCGGCGTGATGCCTACCTGGTTGACGATGACGTCGAACTTGCCGGCTTGCAGGCCGGCAATGATGCCACTCCACTCGGTGGTGATGAACTGGACCTTGAGCCCCATCTTGTCGGCCACGGCTTTGGCTACGGCCACGTCAAAGCCGTCGAGCTGACCGTCGCCATTGCGATAGCCAAAGGGTGGGTAAGTTCCCTCCATGCCGACTTTCAGCACGCCGCTGACTTTGACCGAATCCAGCAGATCTTCAGCGTGCACGGCTGGCGCCGTGACATTCAGGAGGGTCGCGATGCACGCGCTTTGCAACAGCAACTTCAGGCATTTCATGTCTTGTCTCCAATGTAGGAATAGGTATTTTTTTGAAGGGCAATGCTACTGCACGGCAAGTCTGCGGAACGCGGCTTCCAGATCGGCGATCAGATCCTCCTTGGCCTCAAGGCCCACGTGCAATCGAAATGCCTGGCCGGCGTACGGCCAGGCGGCTGCGGGGCGCTCCTCCTTGGGATCGAAGGGCATCACCAGACTCTCGAATCCGCCCCAGGAAAAGCCCAGGCGGAACAGCTTCAGGTCGTCGATGAAGGCACGGAACGCCTCACGCTCATATCCGGGCTTGAGTACGACGCTGAACAATCCTGAAGCCCCCGTGAAATCCCGACGCCAAAGGGCGTGGCCCGGCGCACCAGGGAGCCCGGGGTGCAATACCTGGGCCACCTCGGGGCGGCCCGTCAGCCAATCGGCAATGGCCAGTCCGCTACGTTGATGCCGCTCAAGGCGCACGGCCATCGTCCGCAAGCCCCGCTGCGCGAGATAAACGTCGTCCGGGCCCGCGTGCTGGCCAGTGGCGAAGACATAGTCGCGCACGGTGTTCCATGACTCACGGTTGGTCGTGATCACACCCATCAATGCGTCCGAATGCCCAACGATGTATTTCGTCCCCGCATGCACGGAGACGTCCACGCCGTGCTCGAATGGCTTGAAGAACAAGGGCGTGGCCCACGTGTTGTCGATGACGACGACCGCGCCATGCCGGTGTGCGACCTTCGCAATGGCAGGAATGTCCTGCATTTCGAACGTCTGGGAGCCCGGTGACTCGGCGAACACGAGCGTCGTGGTTGGACGGAACAAGGCCGCGAGGTCGGATCCAAGCGTGGGGTCGTAGAACGTCGCTGACACGTTGCAGCGGGCCAGTACCGTTTCGATGTAGTGACGCGTCGGGCCATAGACGCTGTCGCTCACCAGGATGTGATCGCCGGCTTTGACGAATGCCATGATGGCGCTCGTACACGCCGCCAGGCCGGACGACACCAGCAGCGAACGGTGCCCGCCTTCGAGCTGCGCCAGGGCGTTCTGCAACGCGAAGGTGGTCGGCGTGCCTTTGCGGCCGTACCACATGACATCCGTGTCGGCGCCAGACATGGCACGCCCGCGCGCTTCCATGTCGTCGAGATTGCGAAACGTCACGGTTGACGCATGGAAAACCGGCGGATTGACGACGCCGCCGAAATCGTCCGGATCGATCACGCCGTGCGAAAGGTAGGTATCGGGGGACATCCGGATTACCCTCGCCTGGCGCTGTTGACCATGTCGCCCAGGCGCTCCAGTCCCATGCGGATGCCGCCGACCGGCCCGTAGGCGCAATCGGCCACGTCGAACTGCAGTGAAGCCAGCCGTTCCGGCGCGCCTGCCATGGGCCCGATTTCAGGCTGCCCCTGGCCGAGGTTGCACCAGTCGGGATGACCGTTGCGGAAACCGAGCTTGACGGCTTCGTGAACGACGTGAATCACGCCCATATAGGGAACCGGGCGTAGCAGGGAAGACGCTAGTGAGCTTGTCATGTTGTTGTCGAAGGGGGGCTTGTTTATCGGTGACGCGACGCCACGCGGTTGCGATGGGTGACCATGCGCTCATGCAGCCGAGAGATCGTGTTGCTGCCTGTGGCGACGAAGAGAAAAGGCAGCATGCCGTGCACGAGCGCCGCCATCGATGCGAACAGCATCGACGCGCCAAATGAAAACGACGACAACATATGCTGCAGATAGCTCTCGCCAACCGATGCCGGGTGCTCTTGGAAGAGCCGGAATATTGTTCTCATGGTGGGGGCGTAATCCGGTATTGCGCATCGTCAGATCCTGGATTGGAAAGCCGGCTTCGCGCTGGTTGTGAGAGAAATCATAGTGTTCGATTTCCGCAAAAGGCTTCCAAAAAGAACCCACCATCTCGCTTCTAATTAGAATAATTTTCTACTGGTGTAGTGCCATTTAGAAATCCAGACCCCGGCGTACTTTCCAGATATCGCTGCGCGTCGAGCGCGGCCATGCAGCCCGTGCCGGCGCTGGTGATCGCCTGCCGATAGATGTGGTCCTGCACGTCGCCTGCCGCGAACACGCCCGGCACACTCGTGCCCGTGGTGTTGCCCGAGAGGCCGCCGTTGGTGACAATGTAGCCATTCGTCATCTCGAGCTGGCCTCTGAAGAGATCGGTGTTCGGCTTGTGGCCGATGGCGATGAAAACGCCTTGCAGTGCGAGTTCGGTGGTGTCGCCGTTTTGCACATGCCTGATGCGCAGGCCGGTCACGCCGGCCCCGTCGCCATTCACTTCGTCGAGCACGTGGTTCCATTTGATCTCGACAACACCTTGCTTCGCCTTCTCGAGCAGACGGTCGACCAGGATCGGCTCGGCGCGGAACTTGTCGCGGCGGTGGATCACCGTGACCTTTTTCGCGATGCCCGCCAGATACAGCGCTTCCTCGACCGCCGTATTGCCGCCGCCAACCACGGCTACATGCTGCTGCTGGTAGAAGAAGCCGTCGCAGGTCGCGCAAGCGGACACGCCGCGGCCCATGAAGGATGCCTCGGACGGCAGGCCGAGATACTGTGCGGACGCGCCTGTCGCGATGATCAGCGCGTCGCAGGTGTACTCGCCGGATTCGCCGATCAGGCGAATCGGCTTCCCGTCGAGCTTTACCGTGTGGATGTGGTCGAACACGATCTCGGTGTTGAAGCGCTCCGCGTGATCGAGAAAGCGCTGCATCAGATCTGGGCCCTGCACCCCCGTTGCATCCGCCGGCCAGTTTTCGACATCGGTCGTGGTCATCAACTGGCCGCCTTGCGCCAGGCCCGTGACGAGCACTGGCGACAAGTTGGCGCGCGCTGCATAGACGGCGGCGGTATAGCCGGCAGGGCCGGAACCGAGAATCAGGACCTTGGCGTGCTTGGGCGAAGACATTGGAGAATCCATAGCTTATTCAAGAGACTGCAGGCGATTGCCTGAAGCGATTACTGAGCAGGTTCGAAGTCGAGGCCCGCCATGCATGGGCACCGCCAAAGTTGCGGTAGACGATGCCGCCGATCGCAATGGTTGCGATCGGCGCGCGGGGCTGCATGGAAGGCCTCTTCACGCATGAGCCGGTGGGCCTGTAGTCAGGAGGCGGGATGCGCCACACCGTACTGCGACGACAGGTATCGACGGATATGGTCGGGCGAATCGATAAAACGCGTCTGGCCGCTTACGTGAATCTCCACGCCGTCATCGACCGGCGCGCGCCCCGCGCCGAGCACCAGGACGGGGGCGGACTGGTTCGCCTCGCCGATCAGTTCGACAATTGCCATGCGAGGGCGGGGCGCATCGATGTATTCGACATCAACTTCATTGCGCAACTGCGGGAAGAAGCCGAGCAAGCCTTCAACGGCAACGGAATCTCCACAATAGAACGGACCTTCCGAGCCTGAAAAAAAGCCGGGGCGAAGCATGAATAGTTTGTCTTTCACTTTCACTCTCTCTGCGGGTTGAAATTGCTGGCGGACGCGCGTCGCTTGCCGTATCGCGAACCACCGACCACAGGATAAGCAGCGCAATTTGAACCCACCAGTGGCACGAACGACAATTTGCGTAAAGATCGTGCCAACTTGATGAGAGTGACGGCGATCAGGATCGCAGCACACGCAACAGACATGGGGGAGAGGCTTGCGAGACGTAGAGCGGATGGGGCAAAATCAGTCGCTAGTGGCATCAATGCCAGTTCCCGTCCATATCGTGCCAAAGACCAATCCACAATCGTCTGCCAACGCAGGACTGGTTGCCGTCGTCGTGTATGACGGCCTGAGCCTCTTTGAATATGGCTGCGCCGTTGAAGTGTTCGGTCTGCCAAGACCTGAAATGGGTGACAGCTGGTATCGCTTTACGACCTGTTCCGCCGAATCGGGGAGGGTGCACGGTTCGGGGGGCATCCAGGTACAGGCTGACGGTGGCCTCGAACTCCTGGCCAAAGCGAAGACCATCATTATTCCGGGGTGGCGCGGTATCGAAGCGGACGTCCCGCCGGAACTTTGCCGCGCGTTGAGGAAGGCGAACAAACGCGGGGCGCGCGTCATGTCAATCTGCACGGGCGCCTTTGTCCTGGCGGCAGCGGGGTTGCTCGATGGAAAGCGTGCGACGACGCACTGGCGCCATGCCGCAGCACTCGCGGCGCGATATCCGGACGTCCACGTGGAAGCGGACGTCCTCTACGTCGATGCCGGCGATGTCCTCACGTCTGCCGGCAGTGCGGCGGGAATCGACTTGTGCCTCCACCTGATTCGCCGGGATCTTGGCCCGCGCGCTGCCAATCAGGTCGCACGCCGACTGGTCATGCCACCCCACCGCGAAGGCGGGCAGGCCCAGTATATCGACGAGCCGGTCTCAAAGCGTAGCGGCTCTTCGCTGGCACCCTTGGTGGACGCGGTGCGCGCAACATTGGACGAAGGCTGGTCGATTGTCAGAATGGCAAGGCAAATGGCGATGAGTGCCCGAACCTTTCAGCGGCACTTTGTCAGTACGATGGGGATGCCTCCAGGGGAGTGGCTGCTTACCGAGCGCATGGGCCGGGCCAGGACGTTGCTTGAAGAGACCGATTTATCCGTGGATGAAATCGCGGTACAAGTCGGTTTTGGCGCTGCAGCCACAATGCGCAATCATTTCCGGACTCGGCTTGGAACCAGCCCGGGTTACTACAGGCGACGGTTCAGCGCATCCGAGGCACACTGACTGGACTTTCTGATTGAGACGATCTGCCGCAGATCCTGGCGGCCAATCGAGAGGCGACCAGAGGCGGGTGCTCGAGAGGCGCGGTGATCATCCCACCGACGCCATGGACGATGGCTTCCGCATCGGCACGGTGCTAAACGCCGTGTTCGGCGGCATTTTGTGCCATTGAATACCAGCTGATACGAGCCGGTTTGCGCTTCCCCGTTGGTGGCTCCTTGCTTGTCGTCGCGAGAAAGAAGGGCTGAACGCAGTTCTTGCGGCAAATGCCAGCATGGGTGATAAGCCCAAAGCCAGCAGCAGTTGCGTGGTCGTCTTCATCGCATCTTCTTGATGGTGGATGGAAAAATGGGTTGCGCGACAGTGCCGTCGCAACGCGTGAGGCAAGACGCTACATTCCCGATGGCGACAGGACGCCGAGGGAGGCAACCAGGACGGTCATTGGGGTGATCACGTCGATCGCTCCGCGTCAGCGTGACGAGCAGAACACACAGAGAAGCGGCTCACGTTATATCTGCTGCTTGATGCTGCGCCACCGCGTCGGCGTCATGCCGAACTGCGCCGCGAACCAACGTACGAACGAGCCATAAGTGGAGTAGCCAAGCGATTCGGAAATGCGTCCGAGCGAGTAGCTTCTGTTGTCCATATAGTGGATAACGAGATCGCGCCGAACGCCATTGACCATGTCTGAGAAGACCCTTCCAGCGGCTTCGAGTTGGCGCTGCAGTGTGCGCACGTTCATCCCCAGGCCCTGAGCAACCTGCTCAATCGTCGCTCGCCCTGCCGGAAGCATCAGGTAGATCGCCTTGCGCACCTCGAGCACAATTGACGGCTCGTTGGCTCCCGGCAGACCTTCAAGCAGGCGCTGCGCATGGCGTGCCATGACAGGGTCGGCAATAGGGTTGGGCAAGTCCAGGTCGGCAGCGCGGCAAATCAAGCCATTGAAAGCGCTTGCGAACTCCAGCTTCCCCCCGAAGATGCGGCGGTGCAGCCGCAGATCTGTGGGAGCGTCATGGGTGAAATTGACGCCAAGAGGTTGCCAGGACGTGCCGAGCAGCGTGCTGCAAAGCCGTGAAAGTGAGCCCAGTGCCAGCTCAACTGACTGCGTGGATGGCCCGGCGTCATCCGCGACGACGTCTTCCCGCACGATCACCTTCTTGCCCGTCTCCTCAATCCGGATGACCAGGAACTCATTCATCAGGTGCCGATACTGAACCAGGGTGCCAACCGCGTCGCGCAGGGTCCTTTGATGGCTGAGCAACACGCTTACGACGCCGAGATCAGACAGTTGCCACAGGTCGGCCATCCGCAGCCCGAATGTTGGGCATTGCGTGAGTCGCGCCGACTCTTCCAGCAAGGCAACGGCGCCACTTCCGGAAATCCAATGTTCCGGATCCGCAAGCATCTCGCTGCTCAAGTTCAGCTTGCGCAGCAACGGCTGCGGTTCAAGGCCCAATTGCTGCGCAACCTTGAAGTAGTTCTTCATGACGCCAGTGCGAATCAACGTGCCCATTGCCTCTCCTCACCCGGTAGACAGCCCGGATTCGCTCGTTTCGGGGAAACCCGAATACCTCGACATTCTGTCACGAAATGAGACATGAATGTCGTGAAATGAGAGACAACGGCCGCCCTGGGATTACTAGACTAATCCCACAAATCGACGACGTACGGAACCCCATGGCAGCCCCTCAGAACAAGGTGATAGTCACCTGCGCCGGAGGTGGCCACGCCAGATGAGACGCGCGACATGCTTCAGCTGAAGGGCAAGCATGCGGTTGCATTCTGAGTAGTCGATCGGCGACCAGCCATTCGAGTTAATTGATGCTCGACCCGGCCACAACAATTCGTTGCGGCTTCGATAACTGACGTCCTTATCAAGGAGAACGATATGCAATTCCTGGATGATTCGCTGCACCCGGAGAATATGGACAAGGTGGTAATCACAGTGGCCCCGTACGGCCCGGAGTGGATGCCGGAAGATTTCCCGGAAGACATCCCGGTGACCATGGAAGAACAAATCCAGAAGGCGGTGGATTGCTATGAAGCCGGCGCCAGCGTGCTGCACCTGCACGTGCGTGAGCCGGATGGCAAGGGCTCCAAGCGCCTGTCCATGTTCAACGAGCTGATCGCCGGTGTGCGCAAGGCGGTGCCAGACATGATCATTCAGGTGGGCGGCTCGATCTCGTTCGCACCGGAAGATGAAGGCCAGGCCGCGAAGTGGTTGGATGATGACACGCGTCACGCGCTGGCGGATCTCGACCCCAAGCCGGACCAGGTGACGGTAGCACTCAACACCATCCAGATGAACATCATGGAGTTGATCTACCCGGAGTTCTATGAGAGCACGCACATGGCCAATCCGGCCGTCTACGATGCCTACCGTGAAATGATTGTTCCGGCTGGCCCGGCCTGGGCGGAAGAGCACTTGCGCCGCCTGCAGGAAGCCGGCATCCAGCCGCACTTTCAGTTGGTGGGCATGCATGCACTCGAAACGCTGGACCGCATGGTGCGCAGAGGGATCTACAAGGGCCCGCTGAACCTGACCTGCATCGGCATCGGTGGCGGCCACCATGGACCGCATCCGTACAACCTGTTCGACTTCATTCAACGTGCACCGGATGGCTGCACCATTACCGCAGAGTCGTTGTTCAAGAACGTACTTCCGTGGAACACGATGGCGCTGGCAATGGGTATGCACGTGCGCTGCGGCATTGAGGACACCCTCATCGATCAGCATGGCAATCGGTTCACCTCAGTGCAGCAGATTCAGCAGACCGTGCGTATCGCCAAGGAGTTGGGCCGCGAGATCGCCGATGGCAAAGAAGCGCGGGAAATCTACCGTATTGGCACCTGGTACAGCGATGTCGATGAAACCCTGGCAGCCAACGGCATGACCCCGAACCGCAAGCCCGGTGTCAAGAACGTGCCGCTGCGCCGCGTAGCCTGAGCCTGCTACGGCTCGGATAAAGAATCGATCCGGTTGATGCGCAATCCAGGCTGAGTTGCTGCAACTGGATCGCCTTGTTTTGTCTTGTTTCACATAAGGAGTGTCATGACGCATACCGTCGTTCTCGTTACGGGAGCCACGTCTGGAATTGGCCGCGCAACGGCGCTTGCATTCGGCCGTGATGGGGCACAGCTGGTTTGCTCGGGCCGCAATGCCACCGCAGGCGCTGCACTTGTGTCTCAACTCCGGGAACTCGGTGCCGAGGCCGAGTTTGTACCCGCTGACGTAGGTAATGAGGAGCAGGTCCGCCAACTCGTCGAGCACGCCGTCACCCGCTTTGGACGGCTCGATGTCGCAGTGAACAGTGCAGGGACCGAAGGCACGCCGGGGTCGATCATTGACCAGACGGTTGAGTCCTATGCAGCGACCTTCGACGCTAATGTACTTGGGACGTTCCTTAGCATGAAGCACGAGTTGCGCGTCATGCTGGAGCAGAAGGAGGGTGTTGTCATCAACCTCTCCTCCACCATGGGAAGTCGCGGCAACGCACAGAATCCAATGTATGTGGCCAGCAAGCACGCGATCGAAGGCCTGACCAAGGCTGCAGCACTCGAGGCAGGCAGATCGAATGTGCGAGTGAATGCGGTTGCACCTGGCCCTATCGATACCGGGATGCTGGACCGCATTGCAGGAGGCGCCGACAACATTGCGGCAGTTGCGGCGACGATCCCGGCGGGCCGCATTGGGACCCCGGAGGAGGTCGCCGACGCCATCGTGTTCCTCGCGTCCGCGCGGTCCAGGTACATAACGGGCCAGATTCTCGGCGTCAATGGTGGCAAGACAGCGATGTAGTCGCCGACACGCTGGGCTTGCCCCAGGCGCGGTCACGGTATCTCGCCTCGCGACATGACACGCTTCGCGCGGAAGGGAGCGTGGCAAGCTCATCCGGCGGGCGCAGAACGATCACCCTCCGAGGACGCGGGACAGGTCGAGCGGGCTAAACCGGCATAGTCCAGATGTCAATTCTGTGACCGTCCTCATCTTCAAAATGAGAGATTCGCTCATCCACCGCCCCCTGGGCGTCGCTTGGTGCAAGGCCTTGCGTGACCTGCTTCACCGGCAGGCAGCGGATCTTGTAGATCTGCTGTGGCGGGTACCGGTCTTGCGCCGCGCCGTCGCCTAACGTCACCCCATCGTGCACGTAGCGTGCGCACCAGGCGTGCGCTGTGTCCCAGTCGTCATGCAGCTCGCGCTTCGCCGGCCTTGACGTGTCCGAAATCAGGTACACGCAAAGCAATACCCTGTCTTCAATCTCTGAAAACTTCTCTGATGACCCGACCACTTAGGAACGAGTGAGAAATAACTTCCCGAAGTGGACCTGGCGTGCGCAAAGCGACGCGGGTAAGATGTGATGCCTCTGGAGGACAAACGATGCAGGCTGGTTACCGGGCTGAGGTTGAAACGCGGATGAAGCGGCTGTACGCGCGCTTGTCGGAGAAGGACCGACGGCGGTATGCGGCTGTGGAGGCGGACAAGCTGGGCCATGGCGGTTTCGAATATATTGCGAAACTGTTTGAAATGGACCCGAAAACAATT
>NZ_KB903169.1:0-27759 GCF_000379565.1 Cupriavidus sp. UYPR2.512
GTACAACCTGAAGCGCGTCCTTCGAATTCTCGGGTTCTCGAAAACAATGAAGGCAATGCGCCTGGTGGGTGCGTAAGCACCCATTTGCGCCCAAAAAATGGGCTGAAGATCGCCCTCAGGAGCTCATTAGCGCTGTTCGCACCCGTTTCGGCGTCGTCCCATGACCAGATTGGCCGAAAATTCGATAAGACAGGCTACGCCCCCGAGGAGACGCGCATTCGTGCGATTCGAGAGACGTTTCCACACGGCCTCGGTCGTTATGAGACGGCAGTAGCCAATGCCGAAACCCTGCCTCCCCGGGCTGGGTCAAGCAGACGGCACGGCGCCTGATACCAGGGTTTCATACAACGCCGTCGCGGCAGGCTGCAATGGCTTGTCACGGCGCCGTATCAACGCCAGGACCCGATCCAGGGACGGTTCGACCAGCGGGATGCCGCAAAGCCGGGGATGATCGCGCGGTAGCGCCATGCCTGGCAGCACGGCGATCCCCAGCCCGGCCTCGACCAGGGCCAGCACGCCGACCACGTGGTTGGCTTCATAGTGAATGGTGGGGCGCTGCTTGAGGTGGGCGATGGCATTTTCGATCAAGGCGCGATTGCCGCTTTGCTTCGACACGCTCACCATCCTTTGGCCAGCCAGTTCCTCCCAGGCAATGCAATCCCGCCCGGCCCACGGGTGGTCCCGTCGCAATGCCAGCCGGTATGGCTCGGCACGGATGGCGCGGAATTCAATGTTGGGCTCCTGGGCACCGATGAAATTAAGCCCAAAATCGGATTCTCCCGACATGACGCTGGCCAGTACGGCATTCGCGTTCTCGTCGATCACGCGCACGCGCACGCCCGGATGCTGGCCGCCGAACCGATGGATGGCGTCGGGCAGGAAATGCAGCGCCGCGGACGGTATTGCTGCAACGGTGACCAGTCCACGCTGTAGCGCAACCTCGTCGCCGAGCCGCAGTACCGCGCTATCGAGGATATCCAGCGCAGCGCGCGCCTCCTCCAGGAACTGCCGCCCGATATTGGTCGTCTCCACGCGACGCGTGGTCCGCTCGAGCAGGCGGGAGCCGAGCGTCATTTCCAGCTTCTCGATGCGCCGGCTGAGCGCTGGCTGGGAGATGTGAAGGGCCTCCGCAGCTATGCGGAAGCTGCCTTTTTCGGCGATCGCGACGAACGCCTGCAGGTCTTCGAGGCCAAAATTGATGCGTGCCATGCATGGAGTCTTCAGAAAATTGCAATTCACAGATTAGTCGTCTGGCAATACCCTTGCAATGCCTGAACGGAACGTCGTGACGTGCCGCGAAGTGCACGCCAAAAGACAAATCCTGGAGACCTCCCTTGAACATCGCAGTTCGCCATCTGGCACTCGCGCTGGCGCTTGCCGCCTGCAGCCTCAGCGCCGGCGCCGAAACCTGGCCGGCAAAGCCCGTGAAATTCGTCGTACCGTTTGGTCCGGGCGGCGCTAACGACCTGGTCGCCCGCGCCGTGGCCGACGCGGCGTCCAAACAACTGGGCCAGCCCATCATCGTGGAAAACAAGCCCGGCGCCGGTTCGGCCCTGGGCGCCGACTATGTCGCCAAGGCCGCCCCGGACGGCTATACCTTCCTGGCGCCGGCAGCCGGCGTGATCACCAACGCCATGATCAAGGCTCACTTGCCGTACAAGGAACAGGACCTGGTGCCAGTCGCCATGCTGGCGGTCAGTCCGTCCATCATCGTGGTGCCGGCCGACTCGCCGATAAAGGACCTCAAGGGCCTGGTCGCGCTCGGCAAAGCCGGCAAGAGCCTGAACTTTGCTACGGCGGGCACCGGCAGCACGCCGCATTTTGTCGCGGAAATGCTGAAACTGGCGACCGGGGCCAAGCTCGAGATCATCCCCTACAAGAGCGGATCGGAAGGCATGGTCGCCGTGGTCGGCAAGCAGGTAGACGCGACGTCGGAGGCCAGCGTCGTGGTGCTCCCGCAGGTGAAGGGCGGCAAACTGCGCGCCATCGCTTCGACATGGAATACACGCATTGCTGCGATGCCTGACGTGCCGACCACCGCCGAGCTCGGCTATCCCGGCGTCTTCATCGGCCACTGGTCCGGGGTCTTCGCACCGCGCGGTACGCCTGACGCGATTCTCGACAAGATGAACAAGGCAATCGACGTCGCAATCAAGTCTCCGGAACTGCGCGCCAGGCTGATCCCGCAAGGCATCCAGCCAATGGGCGGGACGCGGGCTGACTTCACCAAGTTCCTGGCAGGCGAAAAAGCCCGCCTGGGTCCGATCGCGCGTGCCGCCAACATGAAAGAAGACTGACGCACGTTGCGATCCGCAGTTATCAATCCAGGAGACAACATGAAGTTCACAACCACTGCGGCCCGGCACAGCGTGCTGGTCCTGCTTGTCTGGCTGGCCGGTCCAGCCTTCGCGGACGAGATTCGTGTCATCACTTCGGGCGGTTTTACGGCCGCCTACCAGAAGCTCGTGCCGCTGTATGAGGCCGCCACGCAGGACCACGTTATCACTGCCTACGGGGCATCGATGGGCAATGCGCCCGATTCGATTCCCAGCCGGCTGGCGCGCGGCGAGACCTTCGATGTGGTGATCCTGGCGGACTCGGGGCTCGACAAGCTGGTAGCGGAAGGCAAGGTGGCAGCGGGCAGCCGGGTCGACCTGGCGCGCTCGCTGATCGGCATGTCGGTGCGCAAGGGCACGCCAAAGCCGGATATCAGCACCACCGAAGCGGTAAGGCAGACCCTGCTCAACGCCGGGTCGATCGCCTATTCCGCCAGCGCCAGCGGCACGTATCTGTCCAACGAGCTGTTTCCCCGGCTTGGCGTCGCGGACAAGATCAAGGACAAGGCCCACAAGGTCTACAGTGAGCGGGTCGGCACCGTGGTGGCGCGGGGCGATGCGGAAATTGGCTTCCAGCAGGTCAGCGAACTGCTGCCCTTCAAGGAGCTGGATTACGTCGGGCCGTTGCCGGACGAACTGCAGCAGAAAGTCTTTTTCTCGGCCGGAACGATTGCAGGCCGGCAAACGACCGCGACCTCGCGCTTTGTGAGCTTCCTGGCCTCTCCGGCAGCGGCTGCGATCGTAAGCAGCACCGGACTGGATCCGGTGGCGACGCCGCTGCCGCCACCGGCACCGCCGGTGCTGGGTCAACCGCCGAAGCCCTGATGCCAGGGAAGTTATCCTGGGCCGCCCACGGCAAATCCAGCATGCCCGAGCATTCGATGCCAGGCCCTGCTATCAACAGCGCCTCGAATTTTTGCAGAAGCAGATATCTGGGAACTGTCCACTAACGCACGATAACTGCACCACCGCGGCCTGATGTAGCTGCCGCGCGCTACCGCGACGACCAGCCAGCATGCCGCGGTCTTCCACGCGGCATATTGGGGTCCTGCCCTGGCACCATTACTTCACCTCTCGGCGGGGTTCTTGTACGCCTGAAGTTTTCCAAACACTTGCGCGACCAACGGCACTGTGGTGATGACCCCCACGGCAAGCAGCGTCCACCCGATGGCGCGGCGTTGTTCCGGATTCATTCGGTTGCTAATCAACAGGGCGAGGCCCGCAGCGCCTGCCGCACGCGTTCCGGCAATCAATCCAATTTCTGGAATGGTCAGTGATACCTCTTTCATCTGGGGCTCCGAGCGGGTTGGATAGATTTGAATCCGGGTAGTTTGCGGCACGTGCGGCTGGCGTCTGTGCGCAAGCAGACGCAGCTGACGATTAAGGCAAGTGCGCGCACGCCCTCGCCCTTCAGTGTTCCGCCACGGTGGAACCCGGCAAATCCCTTTCTTCCTGCGGCGAACCATTGCGACCCAGCACGAGCAGGCATATCGCCGCGATAACAGCCGGGATGGCGAGCAGGCTGAAGATGGCGCCGAACTCCCATCCAATCCCCAGCAGCCATGCGCCGCCCATGGTTCCCGCCACGCCGCCGAAACGGCCCATGCCCAGCATCCAGGCAATGCCCGTGACCCGGCTGGTGGTCGGATAATAATGTGCAGCGAGGGGCGACATCGACGCGGATGCACCGGAGATGGCCATGCCCACGATGACGATCATCGTTGTCAGTCCTGCGTGCGCCCCGCTGTACCCGATCGCCAGCACCAGCACTGCGGCCGCCAGAAAGTACGCCGCGACGACACGGGTAGGCGGGAAACGGTCAGTCAGGAACCCCGCCAGCAGGATCCCTGCGCATCCGCCCAGATGGAACAGCGACGAAGTGACGGTCGACTCCTGCAGCGAATACCCCGAGGTCGTGAACAGGGTGGGAAGCCAGCTATTGACCAGGTACAGGATGACCATGCACATGAAGTAGCACAGCCAGATCAGGCAGGTGCCGGCGGCATACCGCTCACGGAACAGCTCCGAAAGAGGCGACTTGCGGCCATGCCCGGCATCTTCCTCGCACACGAGTTGGACGTCGCCGAGTCGAGCGCCCGGCGCCAGGCGGCCCAGGATGCCCAGTGCATCTTCGCGCGGGCGCCGGTTGGCCACGAGAAACTTCACGGATTCGGGCAGCAGCGGCACCAGCACCAGCGTCAGCAGCACCGGCGCCACGCCGCCGACCACCAGCACGCCGTGCCAGCCGAAGCGCGGGATCAGCCAGGCCGTCATCAGGCCGCCCAGCCCATTCCCGGCTGCGAAGCCGACCAGCATGGCGTTGACCACGGTGCCGCGAATCCGCGTCGGGGCATACTCGGCCATCAGTGCGACGGCGTTCGGCACGGCGGCGCCCAGGCCGATTCCCGTCAGCAGGCGCAGCGCAGCCAGCATTTCGAGCGACTGCGCGAATGCTGCCGCCACGCTGCACACCCCGAACGCGAAGACAGAGCCGATCAGCACGCGCTTGCGGCCAATGCGGTCGGCAAAGGGGCTCACCACCATGGCGCCAAAGCCGATGCCGACCAGCGTGGCGCTCAGCACGGGGCCCAGCGCTGCACGCGACAGGTGCCACTCCTCAATCAACGACGGCGCGATATAGCCCATGGCGCCGGTGTCCATCCCGTCCAAAGCGATGATCAGGAAGCACAGGACGAACAGCAGGATATGAAACCGCGAGAAACGCTGTTCGTCGAGGAAGGCTTGTACGTCGACCTTGCGTTGGAGGTTCATCGCGCACCTCGCAGCGGCCGGGATGGGTGTGGCGCGCACATCGGGGGCGTGCGCACCGTGGTACCAGCATATCCTGGCATTGTCTGTCTCCTTGGTTTGTCGCATCGTGGGAAAACCGCGCTGCCTTGCGGTTCCCTGCTGTGCGCCGGCTGTCGCGCCGGACATGGTTCTGAATTGATATTACGACCCGGGTGGGCTGGCGAATATGCCCCCGCCGTGCAGAAGACAATCAACCGAACCGCAGGCAATGGATGGTGACGGGAGGCAGAGAATTGCGGCTCATGTTCATCCTGTCGAGTCCCGCCCATCATGACCCCACATCCCCCCTCCGCCCTCGGCGAACTGCTCGACCGCGAAGCCATCCGCGAATGCCTGTATCGCTACTGCCGCGGCATCGACCGTTGCGACGAGGCCGCCCTGCGCAGCGTGTACTGGGACGATGCCACCGACCGGCATGGCCCCTATTCCGGCTCCGCCAGCGGCTTTATCGTCTGGGTGCTGGACCGGCTCGCGACCAGCGAACGCTCAATCCACTTCCTTGGCAATCTCTCGATCGCGTTGCACGGCGACTGGGCGGCGGTGGAATCATATTTCCAGGCATTCCAGCGCCGCCCCAACCCCGATCCAGCACAGCGGGAAGTCTTCCTGGCCGGACGCTATATCGACCGCTTCGAGAAGCGCAACGCCGAATGGCGGATTGCCCGGCGCGTGGTGGTCTATGACTGGGTCCGCCCGCTTGGCACCCCGGAGGGCACCGAGACCGAGCGCTTCGGCCCGCGGCAGCCTGTTGGCGCGCCCTGGCCGCATGATCCGGTCTACGCGCTGCTCAGCGGGGGAGGACAGTAGACCGGACATGCCAGGACCAGGCGGCGCGAGCCGCCTGCCGTCAGAAGGTATGCCGGAGGCCGATGGTGGTGCCGATCTGGTTGGTGCCCGCAGCGGTCGTCCCGAAGCCTGAGCCGCCCGTGCTCAGGCCAAGGTTGGAACTGCCCTTGTTCTTCGTGTAGCCGACGCTGAGGTAGGCATCCGTGCGCTTGGAGAAGGCGTACTTCGCCATGCCAACGAACAGCCAGGGATCGTTGCCCGTGTTCCGGAAGTCCTGGTAGTAGGCGGCGGCACTGACGCTGACGGCGGGGCCGGCCTGCCAGGTCACGCCGGTCCACCACAGGTTCGAAGCCTGGTTGGCCTGGCCCGGGATCGCCCCCGCCAGCAGCGCCCCGTCGTATGCCTTGGCCCAACGGTAGCCAGCGAAGACCTTGACCGGGGAGAAATCATACGTGCCGGTCAGCACGGCGCGCCGCGTCTTGGGGTCAGGATTCAACGTGACCGTGCCCGTGTTGACCTCATCGTAGGCAGCGCCCACGCTGAACGGGCCGCTGCCGTAGCTCAGCCGGAAGCCGTACTCGCGCCCCAGCTTCGGTTCGCCCGGTACTTCGCTGCCATTGACCGTGCCGCTCTCGGCACCGAAGCTGTACATGGCAGACGCCACCAGGCCGCCGAACGTGCCCGTGTACTTGATGGTATTGTCGGCACGCGACACGAACGCCAGGTCCTGCGTGAAGATCGAGTACTTCGGCGCGAGCAGCATCGGGTCATAGGGACCGATGAGGTCGAACAACTCGGTCTGCTGCCGTCCGAGCAACAGGCTGCCCCACTTCCCCTGCAAGCCCACGTATGCCATCCGCCCGAACAGGCGGCCGCCCTGCGCGGACTTGCCCGTGTCGGTGTCATAGCCGCTCTCCAGCACGAACACCCCTTTCAGGCCGCCGCCCAGGTCCTCCGTGCCGCGCAGCCCCCAGCGCGACCCGGCGACGTTGCCCGACGTCATGCGGACGACGGAATTGCCGCCTCCGGCCTGGTGGTTCGCGAATTCGATACCCGCGTCCACCACGCCGTAGAGCGTGACGCTGGATTGTGCGGCTGCCGGAAGGCTGCAAAGCGCGCAGAAGAGCGCGGTCGCGCCAGTTTTGTATTGCATGTCTCCACCTTGTGTTGTTAAGCCTCGAGCTGTCCGGACCGAGGCACCCCGTGAAATGGGCGTGAGCCGCCCTGCCCGCGGAGCGGGCATTTCCTTCTTGAACTACTCGATTGCGCGGCTGTGTGCCGGAGGTCAGGCGACGGGCAGCACTTGCCCCGTCAGGTATTGCGCGCCGGCGCCCGCCATGAAACGCAGCAGCGGCGCGAGGGCTTCCGGTTCGGCCCGCGCGACCGACAGCGCGTTCACGCGCAGCGCCCGTGCGCCCCACTCGCACGCCAGCGTGGCGACCAGCATGCGAGCCGCCGCAAGGTCGCCCGCGTGCCGCCAGTCCTCGCCGGCGTCGGCCGGAAGCACCAGCGTGAGGCTGGCCTGGCTTGTGTGCTCCCGTGCGAAGCGTCGTGCAGCCTCGTGCACAGCCGCCAGGCGATTCCCACCCGGCGCGGCCAGCGGCGAAACATCCAGCACTGCCGCATAGCCGTCTCCGTGCTGGCCGACGGCAGACCACTTCGCCGACACATCGCCGACCACCCGCAGGCAGAGCAGCGTCTCGGACGGGACGGGCGCGACGGTGGCCGGCGCAAAGCCCTGGCTGCCGCCAAACACCGACGAGCCGCCGTCAACCGGCAGCAACAGACCGGAGGGCACCGCACCGTCCGCGCCGGCCAGGAAGCGGATCGCCTCGGCCAGTTCTTCCGGCTCCGCCATCCGGCCGAGCGGAATCTTGGCCGTCACGCGTGCGGGGTCCAATCGGCCGGCTGCAATGAGCCGGTCGACCAGCTCGGTCCGCACGAATCCCGGGCACAGCACGCTCACCCGGAGATCCGGGCGCTCGCGCGCCAGTGCCCGCGACAACCCGATCAAGCCCGCCTTGCTCGCGCTGTAGGCGCCGCGCCACGGGATCGCCCGCAGTCCGGCGCCCGATGCAACGTTGACGACGCGCGCACCTGCCACCAGTCGCGGTGACAGCGCGTCGACCAGCCGTGCCGGCGCGTCGAGGTTGAGCGCCAGCAGCGCCCGCCAGTCGTCGCCAGCCTGCTCGACCACTGGCAGGTTGGTACGATCCGACATGCCCGCGTTGTTCACGAGCGCATCCAGCGGACCGGTGCGCTCCGCCAGCGTGCCGATGGCCGCCACGTCCGTGAGGTCCATCTCCACCGCCTGGTGCCGGCTCGCCTCCGACCCCGACAGGCCAGCGACCGTGGCGGCCAACGCTGCGCCATCGCGGTCAACCAGCACGCAGCGCCAGCCGTCGCGCGCCAACCGCTGCGCGGCGGCGCGGCCGATGCCGGCGGCCGCGCCGGTGATAAGAACCGACGGCACGCTCAGAGATTGGTGAACGTGATGCCGCCATCCACCACGAGCGCCTGCGCCGTGATGAACCGCGCCTCGTCGCTGGCGAGGAAGGCGATGCCGCTGGCCACGTCGTCCACGTTGCCGAGGCGTCCCATCGGGGTGCGGGCGACGCGGCGCGCGTCACGCTCGGCGTTGCGGTTGCGCTGCGTGCCCTCCGTCGGCACAGCGGACGGACACACCGCGTTGACGCGGATGCCGCGCGGGCCGAGTTCCGCCGCGGCAGCGCGCGTGATACCGAGAATGCCCGCCTTGATGCCCGAGTAGACGACCGAGGCCGGCGCCGACACCAGCGCCGCCGTCGACGCCACGTTGACGATGGCCCCGCCGCATTCCTCGTCCATCGCCTCCACCGCCGCCTGGATGCCCCAGATCACCGACTTGAAGCCGATGTCGAGCATGCGGTCCATGGTCTCGGGCATGATTTCCGGCACCGACTGGTAACGGACCCACGCGGCGTTGTTGATGAGGATGTCGAAACGCTTGCCCTGCGTGGCCGCCGCGCTGACCGCCTGCGCGATGCCATCCCGGCTCGCCACGTTCTGCACCACCGGGAAGGCCTCGCCGCCGGCCGCGCGGATCTCGTCCACCGTCGCGCCGACGAGCTCTTCCTTAAGGTCGTTGACCGCCACGATGGCGCCGCGTGCCGCGAGGAGACGCGCCGTGGCGCGGCCGATGCCGGCGCCCGCGCCGGTGACGAGCGCCACGCGCCCTGCCAGATCCTGTTGCATGAACACTCCCCAAATTCCTCAGACGTCTTGAATGAATTGCTGCCCGACCGCACGCGCCAGCGCGCCGGCCCCGAAGGCCGCGTCAAGCTTGCGGACCTCGCGCAGCGAATAGTGCAGCGGCACTTCCCATGTGAAGCCCATGCCACCGTGCAGGTGGATCGCCTTCTCGATGACGAAGGCTGCGTTGCCGATGGCGCCCGCCAGCGCCGGTCGTGCGCTGCGCGCCGCGCCATACTCGTTGCGCGCCATGGCACGGCGCACGGCGGCATTGGAAGCCTCCGTCACCAGCTTCATGCGCGCCAGCAGGTGACGCACGGCCTGCTTGGCCGACAGCGGCCGGCCGAACTGCACGCGCGTCGCCATATAGCCGGCGGCCAACTCCAGCGCGCCGTCCGCCGCGCCGTTCGCCAGTTCGGCCATCAGCAGGCAGGCCGCATGGTCCAGCGCCGCGCGGGCCGTGGCATCGAGCCGGGCGACCACCGTTGCGCCTTCCAGATCGAGCCACGCCTGCGGAAACTCCGGGTCGAGCGACCCGTCTTCTGCGCAGGCCAGTCCGGCCACGTCGACCAGCGCCGCGCCGTCGCCATCGTTGACGAGCACCCAGTCACATTGCGCCACGTGCCGCGCATGGCCGGCGAAGCCCTCACGCAGGCTGCCTTGCCACGCGATGGTGGCAACCTTGTCGCCCGCCGCCAGCGCCGCGGCGACCGGCGTGCCGGCAAAGGCCTGCGCCAGCAGGATGGTCTCCGGCAGCGGCAGGCGCAGTTGCAGCTTGCCGGCGGCATGCGCGATGGGCAGCGCGAAGTCGATGGGCAGGCCGAGCCCGCTGTCGCCCTCATCGGCGCATACGCCGCACAGGCCGGCCTCGGCCAGCACGCGCACGGCCTCGCGGAAGTTGCGCGGCAGCGCGTCGTGGATGGCCGCGCTGGCGGCCTGGGCGAATTCCTCGGGCCGCAGATCGTCATCTCGCGTCGTCATGTCAAATCCTTGGGCAGATTGAGGATGCGCTGCGCGATGACGTCGAGCTGCACTTCCGAGGTGCCGGCGTAGAGCGTCTCGGCGCGCGAGAACAGATAGGCGGTGCTGAATGCCTTGCGGGCGCGCTGCGCCTGCGCGCTGGAGCGAGGCGTCACGTGCGACAGCAGCGACAGGGCCAGGCCGGCGAACGCCTGGTGGCATTCCGACCAGTACAACTTGGTCAGCGACCCGCGCGCGCCGATGGACTCGCCGGCCATCATGCGTGACACAGTGGTCTCGACCAGGCCCTTGAGGGCGTCGATCTCGCAGGCCACGTCACCGATGCGTCGCTGGGTGTAGCCGTCGTCGAGCAGGCGCGCCAATTGCGCATCGGACTTGCAGGCGGCGACAACCTGGCGCAGCTCGCATTCGAAGCGCCACGGGCGGTACATGCGGTTAGTCGCCCGCTCGATGGACAGCACGCGGATGGCGGCATTCCAGCCTTCGTCGGGTGCGCCCAGGCGGGCACTGTCCGGCACCACCACGTCGTCGAAGAACACTTCGGCGAAGGACTCCTTGCCGTCGATGGACTTGATCGGCACCACGCGGATGCCCGGCGTGTTCATCGGCACGGCGAACATCAGCAGGCCACGGTGCTTGTCGGCGACCGTGCCGGTGCGTGTAAGCAGCAGGCAGTAGTGCGCCTTGGCCGCGCCGCTGGTCCAGATCTTCTGGCCGTTGATGCGCCAGTGCCCGTCCTCCTGCACGGCGCGCGTGCGCAGCCGGGCGAGGTCCGAGCCGGCGTCGGGCTCCGAGAAGCCCTGGCACCAGTACTCGCGCATGGCGAGGATGGCGGGCAGGAACGCCTGCTTCTGTGCCTCGGTGCCAACGGTCATGATGATCGGGCCGGCCAGTTCCTTGCCGATCGAGCTGACGCTCTCCGGCATGGGCAGAGCGCCGATCTCCTTGTTGACGGCGAGATGCTCGCGCAAGGTCAGGCCGTGGCCACCGTATGCGGTGGGCCATGTCATGCCGGCCAGGCCGGCATGACATGGCTGCTTCCCAGGCGCGGGATTCTTCCAGCGTCGGCGTGCGGTAGTCCAGGCTGTCGGCACGCATGTGGTCCGGCAGGTTGGCGCGCAGCCATTGGCGGGCGTGCTGGCGGTACACCTCGGGTCCGGCGGCCGGATCGGGGATCGCCGCGAGTGGATCGCGTGTTTCGATATGCATGCTGGTTCTCAGTGTGCGGGCGTGGCCGGCGCTGCCGGGATCATCAGCGCGTCAAGCACCACGGCGCCCTCCCCTTCGGGACGGACGAGGATGGGGTTCATGTCGATTTCGGCGATATCGGCCGCATGGCGGCACGCGAATTCGGACAGGCGCGCCACGCAGCGGGCGGCCGCGCGGATATCGGCTTTGGCCTGTCCGCGCACGCCGTCGAGCAGCGGGAACATGCGCAGCGAGCGGATCATGGCGAGGGCTTCGTCCTCGCTGACCGGCGCGGCCTGCACGGCGACGTCCTTCAGCACCTCGGCGTGGATGCCGCCCATGCCCACCATCACCACCGGGCCGAACACCGGATCGCGGGAAATGCCGGCGATCATCTCGACGCCGCCCTTCACCATCGGTGCGACCAGCATGCCTTGCACACGGGCCTGCGGCGCATGGCGGGCGACGCTGGAGGCAATCGTTCCGTAGGCGTCGCGCACGGCCGCCGCGCTGCGCAGGTCGAGCGCCACGCCGCCGGCTTCGGTCTTGTGCGGGATGTCCTCGGAGACGATCTTCAGCACCACGGGGTAGCCGATCGCTTCCGCCGCGCGCACCGCCTCATCTGCCGAGTGGACCACGGCTTCCTGCGGCACCGCGATGCCGGCGGCCGCCAGCGCGCGCTTGGCTTCATACTCGTTGCGCAAGACGGCCGGGTCCATGGTTTCCTGCGGCACGAGCCGATGCGCCGCCGATGCCGGCTGGCCGGCAAGCTGGCCGAGTCGCACCAGTCCGGCGAGGCCGCTGGCGGCTGCATCGATGCTCGGGAACACGGGAATGCCCAGCGCGTTGATCTGCGCCACCGCATCGGCCGGCCCCTGGCTGACGATCATCAGCGCCCGCTCCGGATGGGCCTCGCGCACGCGCGCCAGCGCCTCCAGGTACACGCCGCGCAGGCGGGAGTTGTACAGCGAGAGCGACATGAACATCACCAGCGCGCTTCCCGACGGGTCCTCCAGCAGCGCGGACAATAACTGCTGGAGGATGTCGGGGCGGCTGGACATTTGCGCCGTGGCGTCGACCGGATTGCCGGTGCCGGCCATGGGCAGCACGCGGCGGATGCGGTCGCGGGTCGCCGCGTCGAGCGCGGGCAGGCGCAGGCCGGCCTCGCTCATGGCATCGGCCATCATCACGCCGAAGCCGCCGGAGGCCGCCATCAGCGTCACGGCATCGCGCTGCGGCAGGCGGCCTGGCATCAGGATCGAGGCGGCGTGGCCGATGTCGATCAGTTCCTCCACCGAGCGCACGCGGAGCGCGCCGTGGCGGCGGAAGACGGCGTCGATGACGGCGTCAGAGCCCGTTAGCGCACCGGTGTGCGAGGCGGCGGCGGCCTGGCCTTGCTCGGTCGAGCCCACCTTCAGGACAATCACCGGCTTGCCGCGCGAGCGCGCCAGTTCCAGTGCCGCGACCAGGCGCTCGCCGTCGCGGCAGGTTTCCATGCAGCAGAGGATGATGCGCGTTGCCTCGTCCTCGGCCAGCGCGGCGATGCCGTCGGCCACATCGATGTCGGCCTCGTTGCCCGTCGCCATGAACTGGCTCACGCCAAGGCCACGGCGCGCCACCGTATTCATGGTGTGGCTGCCCACGTTGCCCGACTGCGAGACAATGCCCACGCCGCCCGGCGGGGGCATGGTCTCTTCCAGGCTGATGGAGAAGGACCCGATCAGCCGGTCGGCCACGTTGACCGTGCCCAGGCAGTTGGGACCGAGGACGCGCATGCCGTGCCGGCGTGCGATGTCGACCAGTTCGGCCTGCATGGCCACGCCTTCGGCGCCGAGTTCGGCAAACCCGGACGACAGCACAATGGCAGCCTTCACGCCGCGCGCCGCGCAGTCGCGCAGGGCAGCCGCCGTGGCGGCGGCCGGCACGGCCAGGATCGCCAGTTCCGGCGCGATGGGGGTCTCACGGACCGAGGCATACGCGGTCAGTCCCTGCACGGTGCCGCCCTTCGGATTGACCGGGTAGACGGTGCCCGCGTAGCCATGCTTGCGCAGCATGTAGACGGGACGTCCGCCGATCTTGGTGCTGTCGTCCGAGGCGCCAACCACGGCGATGCTGCGCGCGTGGAAGAAGGGCCCGAGCCCGGCGCCCGGGCGTTCGGTGTGCGTCGCCATGGTCAGCATCCCTTGAACTGCGGCTGGCGCTTTTCGAGGAACGCCATGCGGGCTTCGCGGGCGTCTTCGGTGCGGGACAGCGCCATGGTGAATTCCTGCTCGAAGCGGTAGGCATCGCGCTGCGGCATGACGTCAACCATATTGGCGGCGCGCTTGGCGTACATGATCGCCAGCGGGGCCTTGGCGGCGATCTCGCGGGCCAGTGCCATCGTCACGGGCAGCAACTGGTCGGCCGGCAGCACGTCTTCCAGCACGTTGCGGCGCAGCAGGTCATGGGCCGTCAGGCGCTGGCCGGTGAAGAACATGCGGCGCACGGTGGAGCGGCCGAACAGCGTGCGCAGCATGGAAGCGCCGCCCGCCAGGCCGACGTTGATCTCCGGCATGCCGAAGGTGGCTTCCTCGGAGGCGTAGAGGATGTCGCAGGCAGCGACCAGCCCCATGCCGGCGCCGAGCGCCACGCCGTTGACCGCCGCGATCACGGGCTTGGCGCATTCCCTGATGGCGTTGCCGGTTTCGCGTGTCAGGCGGTTGTGATCCAGGAAATCGCCAGCCACGCTGGCATCGGGCCGGTCCTTCAGGTCGGCGCCGGAGCAGAACACCTTGCCGGCGCCCGTCAGCACGGCGCAGCGGATATCCTCTCGCTCCGAGATCTCATCGAAGGTCGCCACGATCTGGCGGCGCATCTCGCGGCTCAGGGCATTGACGGGGGGGCGGTTCAGCGTGACCAGGGCGACGCCGTCGGAAACCTCCATCAGGACCAGTTTCTCGCTCATGCCTCACCTCCCGGCTGACGGAAGAATGCGCCGAGCGGCGCGGTGTATGCGTACGTCATGGTTGTCTCCTTGCATCGAATGAACAGCCGCGCTTCGCTGCGGGCCGGCTTTTTCCGATTGTAGGAGCGGGGATTGCTGTGGATTTCCGTCAGAGTTGTTGGTTGTGTTCTGCGGGAATCCGGCATATTCGGCGAACCTGGGAGCCGATAGCATGACTACCCATAGCCCCACCGGCCATCACGACAGAGGATCGCAGACCATGGAGATCGCGCCAGAAATCGCGCCACTTGGGACCGTCCGGACCGACCTGGGGGAATGCCCGGTCTGGGACGCTGTCCGGCAGCGGCTATGGCTTGCGGATTGCCGCCGGGGATGGATCCATGTGATCGACCCGGCGCAGGGCGACGTGATGCGGTATGACCTGCCGGCGCCCCTGGGATCGTTCGCGCTGAATGGCGAAGACAGCCTCGTGGTGGCCCTGAAGGAGCAGGTCGCGCTCTATACACCATCCACCGGCGCCCTGCGTCGCGTGGCGGACATCGGCGACCGCCATCCCAATCTGCGCCTGAACGACGGCACGCCCATGCCGGACGGCAGTTTCGTGGTGGGCACCATGCACGTCTTTCGCGAGCCCGACGAGGCGCCGCTGGGTGGTCTGTACCGGCTCGATTGCGACGGCGGCTTTGCCCGGATCGAGCGGGGCTTCGGCATCGTCAACGGGCCGATGACGCATCCGTCGCGCGCGGAGTTCTACGTCTGCGACAGCGCGGCACGCAGCATCTACCGCTATCGGCTTGATGCCGGAGGCAGGTTGTCGGGCCGCGAGCGCTTCGTCGACACGGCGCCACTTGGCTCCGCGCCGGATGGCTGCTGCTTCGACAGCGACGGCGGCCTGTGGACGGCTCTCGTGCATGCCGGCGCCCTGGTGCGCTTCGACGCCGTGGGGCAACTCACCCATCGCATCGACCTGCCGGTGGCGCACCCGGCGTCGCTCTGCTTCGGCGGGCCGGCGCTGGAAGACATCTATGTCACGACGATCCGGGACAGCGGCCGGCTGTCAGCGGACGGCCCACTGGATGGGGCCGTGCTACGCGTGCGCGGCACCGGCCTGCGCGGCGCGGCACGCCCGCACTGCCGCATTCTCCTCTAGCCGGCCGCCGGCACCGCCGACATGCCGTAGGCACTGAAGCGCAATGCCTCGCCTGAAACGTGCGAGGCCACGAAGTCGAGAAACAGCCGGATCTTGGCCGGAATCATTGCCGTGTCCAGGATGGTGGCGTACATCCCTTCCTCGAACGTGGTATTGGTCACCCGGAATTCTGGCAACAGCCGCACGAGCGTGCCGCGCGAGATGTCGTTGTGGACCGTGTAGTCGTCCAGCAGCGCAATGCCCTCGCCCAGCCGCGCCCACTCCAGCAGCGCGACGCCGCTGTTGGTCACGTGCCGGGGCTTGAACCCCACTTCCTCCACGCTCTCCCCGCGCTTGAACAGCCAGCTATGCTGGTTGCCGGGCAGCAGGTATGCCATGCAGTCGTGCTGCAGTATGTCCTCCGGCCGCGTGGGCGCGGACCGGCTCTCGAGATAGGCGGGCGATGCCACGAGGTAACGCTCGCTCCGGAAGAGGATGCGCCGCTTCAGCCCGGCCTCCACCGGCGGCGAAATCCGGAAATCGATGTCGAAATTACTGCGGCGCTGGTCAATCTTGGTCTCGGACAGCACGAGTTCGATATGGATGTCCGGATACTGCTTGCGGAAAGCCGCGACCAACGGCGGCAGCACACCCAGCCCGAACATCATGCGCGAGTGCACCCGCAGCGTGCCCTTCGGCGCGGATCGGATCTCGGTGATGTTGCGATGCGCCTGGCCGATATTCCACAGGATGCCTTCCAGCTCCCGCGCATACTCCTGACCCGCTTCGGTCAGCACGACCTGTCGCGTGGAGCGCATCAGCAGCTTGACGTTCAGCTCGGTCTCGAAGTCCGTGATCATGCGCGACACCGACGTGGCGGACACCCCGAAGTGCCGCGCCGTCTCCGAGAAACTCTCCGTCTTGGAAATCGACAGGAAGAGCTCCATGGCGCGAAGCCGATCCATCATTCCTCCATTTTCTGCAGTACAGATCGCCGTGATTCCCGTATTCCGGTCAGTACCTCCCGACTCCTAGAATTCTTCGAAACTTCACCGGGATTTTTGGGAGACAACAATGGAATTCGGCGTATTCATCCTGGCCCAGCAGCGAGGTTACCACCAGACCTCGAAGCAAGTCATCAGCAACTCCATCGAGCAGACCGTCGCGGCGGAACAGGCAGGCTTCAACACCGCCTGGTACGCCGAGCACCATTTCAACAACTACTCGCTGTCGCCGTCGCCGCTGATGATGGTGGCCCATGCCGCCGCGAAGACGCAGCGCATCCGGCTCGGCACGGCGGTGTGCATTCTGCCGCTGTACCACCCCGCGCGCTTCCTGGCCGAGGTCGGATTCGTCGACACGGTGTCGAACGGCCGGCTCGACCTGGGCGTGGGCTCGGGCTACCAGCAGTTCGAGTTCGAGCGCTTCGGCGTCGACATCGCCGAGTCGGGCGCGATCTTCAACGAGTTCCTCGACGTCATCCCGAAGGGCCTGACGCAGAAGATCTTCGAACACGACGGGCAGTTCCTGAAGATCCCGCCCAGCTCCATCGCCGTGCGCTGCCTGCAGGAGCCGATGCCGCCGCTGTGGATCACCTCCGGCAACCCGGTCACCCTTGGCCGTGGCGTACGCGAGAACCACAACCTCTTCGTCACCGCCCTGCTCAACGGCAACGACGCCATCACCGGTCTGCGCGAACGCCTTGATAAAGTCGCCGAAGAGAATGGCAAGGACCTGGACCGCGACGTGAAGTTCGGCTTCCTGCGCTGCGGCTTCGCCTCGGACAACAAGGCCGAGATCGACGCCTATCTCGACTGCGCCCGCTTCCAGCGGCGCATTTCGGAAAGCCTGAAGTTCCGCCGGGCGCAGAGCGATGACGGCTACATGGTCAAGGAAGTGCCGTCGGACACGGATCCGACGTTCGACCAGTTGCGCGAGAATCTGCCCGTAGGCTCCGTCAACCAGGTCATCGACAAGCTGCTGACCGAGATCAGCATCCTGCGGCCCAAGCATATTGCCCTGCAGACCCAGCTCGGCGACTTCGATCAGAAGACCATGCTGCGGCAGATCGAACTGTGGGGCGACCGGATCATCCCGGCCATCCGCAAGGAGCTTGGTGAAACGAGCAGCAAGCTGGCCGTAGCGGCCTGAGGAGACCTGCCATGCGTATCCACCTGACCAATGCCGGTGCCATCACCCTGCGCGACCCGGCCGACTTCAAGCGGCTCGACGTGCTGATCGATCCGCAGCCTGGCGAGCGGCTGGAGCGCGCCATCGCCCGTATCGGGCGGCGCGAGGATGCGGGCCACGTCCGCCTGGCGCCTTCGGTGCTGCGCTTCCTGTCGGGGCATGCGGGCGATCCGGCATGGGAAGACGGCTTCTCCTCCATGGTGGGATACGCGGCGCGGCACGGCTGGGTGGACGAGCGCGGCGACATTCGCGCCCATCTCACCCTCAACGAGCAGGACGAAGTCGTCTCCGTGGACGACTTCAAGTTGGCCATGCGCGCGCTGCCGGCCGGCATCAGTGCCGTCACCACCGGCAGCGGCGAGGACGTTGCGGGCATCATCGTCTCCAGCCTGACGTCGGTGTCGGCTGAGCCGCCCATGGTTGGCTTCTTCGTCCAGAAGTCGGCCTCGGCGCACAGTGCGCTGATGCAGGCTGGTCGGTTCGTGGCCAACGTGCTGGGCGAGGAACACCGCGCCATCATCGATACCTTTCTCAAGTCCCCGCAAGGACGCGACCGCTTTGCCTCGGGCCAATGGCGCGAAGGCGCACATGGCCTGCCGGTGCTGGATGACGCGCTGGCCAGCATCGAATGTGACATCGTCTGCACGGAGGCACTGGGCACGCATGACCTGATCGTGGGCAAGATCCGGAAGACCACCTGCAATCAGGCCAGCCCGATCATCAACTTCAACGCCGGCACGCACCGCATTGCGCCGGCCTCCGTCCAGTAGGAGGGGGCATGGCGGTCCACGATGGTTAGAATTTCCGCACGCTTCCCGGTGCGGCTCCGATCATAGCCCCCATGCACGGGTCCTCGGCCCGCGGCGCGACCACAGGCGCCGCACACGCACGCAAAATAAAATACATCTGGAGACAAGCCATGCATCATTCGCCCGTCCGGCGGCGGACCTGCCTAGGTATCGCCGCGTTCCTCGCTTCGCAGTCGTGGGCCGGTACTGTTGCCGCCACCAGCGGCTGGCCCAGGCGGCCCATCCGTCTGGTGGTGCCCGGACCGGCGGGCGCCGGCATGGACCTCTTTGCGCGCGTGATCGCCGCCCATCTCCAGCAGGCGCTGGGCCAGCCGGTGGTGGTGGACAACCGGCCGGGCGCCAACAGCCTGATCGGCACCGACATGGTTGCCAAGAGTGCCGCCGATGGTTACACCCTGCTGATCACGCCATCATCCGCCGTCGCGATCAATCCGGTCATCCAGCCAAAGATGCCGTATGACGCGCTGAAGGACCTGACACCCGTCGCGCAGGTTGGCGCAGCCGGCGTTCTGCTGGTCGCCCATCCTTCCACCGGGTTCCGGAACCTGGCCGACATGGTGCGTTATGTGAAGGCGAATCCCGACAAGCTCGCCTATGGATCGTGGGGCAACGGGTCGACCGGACATCTCATCATGGAAGCCATCAAGGCGCACTATGGCCTTTCGATGCAGCACGTGCCATACAAGGGCAGCGCCCAGCTCGTGACCGACCTGCTGTCGAAGAATATGCTGCTGGGCTTCACCGATATTGCCTCGCCCGTGCCGCACGTCCGCTCGGGCAAGCTGGTGGCCCTCGCCTGCACAGGCGCCGCACGGGGACCGGCATTGCCCGAGGTGCCCACGCTGACCGAGCAGGGCTTTCCGTTCAACAAGGAAGGCTGGTATGGCTTGTTCGCGCCAGCCGGCACGCCGCCGGACATCGTGCAACGGCTCAATGCCGAGATCAACCGCATCCTCGCCAATGACGACGTGGTGCAAAAATACGCCCAGCAGAACATGCCGCGCCCGGCCACGAAGACCGTCGCCCAGTTTGCCGCGACCGTTAGTGAGGACGTCAGGGCCTGGCAAAAGCTGGCCAAGGGGGCCGGCTTGCAGATCGACTGAACGCCGGATGGGCGACCGGGTGGACTACAGGCCGGTCGCCTCGCGCAATCCGAGACGACTCTCAAGCGCGTGCGCCATTTAGTTCGGCGCCAATGTATTGGACACTGTGCGGAAGTGAACATACGGTGGGGAAGCTTTTTCATACCGTCTTTGAGGTGGAAAGCGCGCGTCGCGCGGCAAAGCACCGGAGGCGATTTTGGCATCACTACTTTATGGTGCCGGTTGGACCGGCGGGCTGGTGTTTGCGATCGGATTATTCACCAGTATCCTGATCGCCCTGGAGCTCGGCCGGCTGGTGTGGCGATGGCAGGTTGCCTCCGGTCGGGAACCGGAAACAACGGGCGTCAGCGCGGTCGCAAGCGCGATATTTGCACTGCTTGGGCTATTGATCGCCTTCACCTTTTCCGGGGCGGCAAGCCGCTTTGATATGCGGCGTACGCTGATCGTCCAGGAAGCGAACGACATCGGCACGGCTTACCTGCGCTTGGATCTGCTGCCGCAAACGGCGCGTGATGCGCTGCAGGAGATATTCCGGCAGTATCTGGATGCCCGGCTTGACGCCTATCGAGCCGTCCCTGACCGAGAACGCGTCGATGCAGCCCTGGCCCGTTCGGACGTGCTGCGTGAACGCCTCTGGACCAGATCCATAACGGAGTCCCAGCGAACCACCAGTACGGCGGCCACCATGCTTCTGTTGCCGGCGCTCAATGCCGCGTTTGATACGGCATCGACCCGTCTCGCCGCAACGAAGGAACATCCGCCCAGCGTCATCTTCGGCATGCTTTTCGCGCTTTGCTGGATCGGGGCCTTGTTCGCGGGCTATGGCATGGCCAGCAGCGGTCCGCGAAACTGGTTGCATGCGCTTTTCTTCGTGACCTCGCTGACGGTGACGCTCTATGTCATCGTCGACCTGGAGTTTCCGCGGCTTGGCCTAATCCGCGTTGACGCTTTCGACGAGGTGTTGCAGGACGTCCGCAATGGAATGCGATGATCCGGCCGGTGCAGCATGCCGCCGCGAGATGAGGCAGGAGACGGACATGCTGGAAGTCGAGAAGGGAAGAGTTGTGACAGCGGTGAGCAGGATTCTTGAATCCGTGCTGGTTCCGTTATGTGCATCGGCCTTGCTGATCGTCCTGCTCACGATGGCTTCGGCACGGGCGCAGGCTCCCTTGTTCGAGACGTTTGCCGTTCCCGCGGGCAGCGCACCGCACGATGTCGCACCAGCCCCCGACGGCACCGTGTGGTACACCGCGCAGGCGCAGGGCGCGGTCGGACGATTGGACCCGCGCACCGGCACGGCCGACACGGTGTCTCTCGGCGCAGGATCGGCGCCGCACGGCGTGATCGTCGGTCCCGATGGGGCGGCATGGATCACGGACAGCGGCCAGAATGCGATCGTGCGCGTCGACCCGAAGACACGTGCCGTAACGCGTTTCCCGCTGCCGAAGGACCGGCCGAATGCCAATCTGAATACCGCGGTCTTCGACAAGCGAGGGCATCTGTGGTTCACGGGGCAAAGCGGCATCTACGGCGAGCTCGACCCAGCGCGCGCCAGCATGCGCGTTTTCGATGCGCCGCGCGGGCCGGGTCCATACGGCATTTGCGTGAGCCCTGACGGCAGCCTGTACTTCGCGTCACTGGCCGGTAGCTATCTCGGCCGCATCGATCCCGCGAGCGGCGCGGCGCAGGTCATTGAGCCGCCGACGCCAAATCAGGGTGCGCGACGCGTATGGGCCGATTCGAAAGGGCGCATTTGGGTCAGCGAGTGGAGCGCTGGGAAAGTCGGCGCGTTCGACCCAGCAACGCATCAATGGCGCGAATGGAGGCTGCCCGGCCACGACCCCCATGCCTACGCGATATTTGTCGACGACCGCGACATCGTTTGGCTTAGCGAATGGAGCGCCAACGCGCTGGTGCGCTTCGACGCGCGCGCCGAGCGATTCGAAGTGATCACGCTTCCGCGCCCGCACGCGAACGTACGCCAGATGATGGGCCGCCCTGGGGAAGTCTGGCTGTCCGAATCCGGCACCGACCATCTGCTGCGCTACCGGCCTGGTGCGGCCGATACCAACCGCAAATGAGGTCGCTGCCCAACGCATCACCCGCGGTCCACTGCTGCATGAGACACACGCAGGTGCCGACAGTATGCACTGTAGCGCACGGTCGCGATTGCCGTTCAAGCCTCTTTTCGCCAGAATCTCCAGTCCCGCCTATTGCCAGCACGCGCCGAGGAGAGTAGAAGTCGGTCCATCAATGCCGACCACGAGTCGCGTGCCACATGGACCACCCCACCAGGCTCAACGCCAGCTCGCTGGGAATCGTCGAATCCGTGATCATGGGCATCGCCGGCACGGCGCCTGCCTACAGCATCGAGATCACGACTTCCACGATTATCGCGACGGCCGGCACACTGTCGCCGGCGAGCATCCTGGTGTGCGGGTTCATCATGTTCGGTATCGCGTTCGCGTTCATCAACATGAACCATGCGGTCGCGAGTGCCGGTACCTCCTATTCGTGGGTGAGCATGGTATTCGGGCGCGTCCTCGGCTTCTTCGCCGGCTGGGCGCTTCTGGTACTGTGCTGCGTGTTCATGGTCTCCGCCATGATTCCCGCGGCCAATGCCACGCTGCTCATCTTCAATCGTCCGCTGATGAATAACGTGCACTACGTGACACTGATCGCAGCCGCATGGCTCACATTCGTCAGCGCGGTGATCGTCAAGGGCATCAAACTCACCAGTTACCTGCAAGTCCTGATGACGATCATCGAAGGCGTGATCCTGCTCGTGATCATCGTCGCGAGCTTCTTCACGTTCCCACGCGCGCCGCAGCACCAGTTCTCGTTGATTTGGTTTTGGCCTTTCGCGTTCTCGCCAAAGTCGTTCGCCAACGGTGCCCTGGTAGCGATCTTCTTCTTCTATGGCTGGGACGTGACCATGAACCTCAGCGAGGAGACGCGTGACCCGAACCACACTCCGGGTCGCGCCGCATTCTGGTCGATGGTGTTCCTGATGGCGTTCTTTCTCGTCTTCATCGTTATCACGCTGCTCGGCCTGTCGGATGCCGAGATCCAGCACTACAACACGAACATCATCTTCGCCATCGCCGAGAAGTTGTTCGGGCCCACCTGGGGCTACGTCGCAATCATCGCGGTATTGCTGAGCACTGTGGGAACGGTAGAAACGCAGATGCTGCAGTTCACGCGCACCCTCTTTGCCAAGAGCCGCGATGGCGCGCTACACCAGCGCTACGCGCGCTTGCATCCGCGTTGGCGGACGCCATATGTCGCCATCTTCTTCATCTGGATTACCGGAATCGTGCTGTTGTTCGCGTCGTCTTATCTGCCGACAATAAACGTCATCCTGCGGGATTCCATTACCGCCATCGGTTTTCAGATCTGCTTCTACCTTGGACTGACTGGGCTTGCCTGCGGCTGGTACTACCGCACTCTGCTGGCGCAGGGGTCGTGGCGTGCTGTGAGTCACGTCATCTGGCCGGTGGGAAGCGGGCTGTTCCTTTTCTTCATCGCGCTCTACAGCATCCCCACTTTCGATTGGATCACCAATGTCGTCGGCATGGGAGGCATTGCCATAGGTGTCGTTCCGTTGCTGCTGAACCGCAGGAAAATCTGGGCAAAGGCAACGCCCTCCGCCTGAGCCGGCTATAACCGACGCCTGAATGTCCGAGTAACGGAGTTGGGCGGACGCGCCGAGCAAAGGCAGCGCTTTTCTCGTGGCTGAAGGCCCCTCCCGGAGCGAACCGCAACCGCTGCATGCAGGCGCGGAGCAAAGTTTGCTGCCGGTCGGGCTTGAGTCCTTCTTGGGTTCTCAATGGAGGGAGCCGCAAGCTTGTGTTTACAGAGCGAGCGTCTACCGTGAAAGGAGGGGGATTTTTGCGGTCAGCGTTTTACAAGCCACAAGCCGCGCAACGATGTCGCGAATGGAGGTGCAGCGATGACTACTCGACGAACATTTCTGAAGGGTATATCGAGCATTGTAACGGTCACCGTGGCCGGCATCGAGTCGCCCGCAAAAGCGCAGCCGGGGAAGCTTGATGAAAACGATCCGCAAGCCGTTTCCCTTGGATATAAACACGACACAACGAAGGTCGATAAGGCCAAGTTTCCCAAACACGAGGCAAGCCAGAAGTGCAGCAACTGCCAATTGTTCCAAGGAAAGGCCAGTGACGCGTGGGGACCTTGCCCAATCTTCGGCGGTAAGCAGGTTGCGGCGAATGGGTGGTGCAGCGCTTATGTGAAGAAGGTCTGAGAATCTAAGATACCCCACCTTCTGAGTGCGCAATCCACTTGCAAGGAGACAGCAATGAAGAATTCAGCTTGCCTCGTCGTGCTTTCGCTAACGGTTGCTGCGGCTTGGGCTCAGGGCGGTCGCTACGGTTCACCTCCAACACCGGGAACTGACACAGGCAGGCGCCCAGAGCTGTCTGAGCAGGCCGCCAGCGGTGCCGCCGGCGAGAGTGTCAAAAGGGACAAGAGCGAAGCGCGCGGCAAGGTTGACCGCAGTAAGGGGCCTGCCGGCGCCCAGGGCGCTTCCGGCGCGGCAACGCATAGCCGTCCTGCCTCGGAGCCAAAGAGCCTGCCCTGAGCTGGTTCTGCGTTGTGCGCGGTGCGCACCTCATTAGTCGGCGCGCAGAACCGGTCCTCGAGTACCCCTGCCCAAGCGACGGACAGCCTGAGGCGGCTCGTCGTACTCACCGCCCGTGCCCATGCCGGTTTGTGCATAATCTGACCTCAGGTACAAGCATCCGAATCTGATTTCGTTTGCAGGAGCAGACATGCGGCTAGCCGATTTCATTTTGCGGAACATCGAGCCAATCCTGGAGCAATGGGAAGCGTTTGCGGCATCTCTTCTGCCGGCTGCAAGGAGCATGGACTCGCACGCTTTGCGCGACGACGCCCAGCAGATTCTGGAGGCAGTGGCCAAGGATCTATCGACTCCACAGACGAGGGAAGAGCAACGCGAGAAATCACTGGGGCGCGCCCCCAAGCTGATCGACGCGCCAGCGACGGCCGCGCAGACACATGCACTTTTGCGGGCCCGAGGAGGCTTCAACATCAATCAACTGGCAGATGAGTATCGAGCACTTCGCGCCAGCGTCCTGCGTTTGTGGATAGACGAAATTCAGCCAGATGCCCCGCATCTCGATGACATGATCCGGTTCAACGAGGCTATCGATCAAGCACTGGCGGAATCAGTAAGTTTTTTCAGTGAGCAGGTGGAACAGGCTCGCAATCTGTTGCTCGGAATGCTCGGACACGACATGCGCAGTCCCCTGCACACTATTCAGATGACCGCGTCGTACCTTGCAGCGCTGAATGCCGGTGAAGACATCTCGGATGCTGCAGGTCGGCTGATTAGAAGTGGTGCCCGCATGCAGGCGCTTCTGGATGACCTGTGCGACTTCAATCGAACCAAGTTGGGGTTGGGTATCAACATCGTCTGCAGTGACGTCGATTTGACGGAAGTGTTTGCCGATGTGGTGGACCAGTTGCGCGCAGCCCATCCAGGCCGCCAGATCGATCTGGACCTAAAAGGCAACCTACAGGGGCTCTGGGATGCTCAGCGTTTGCAGCAACTGCTCGGCAATCTGGTGCATAACGCCATCAAATACGGAGCACCAGATACGCCGGTGCGCGTGGTGGTGACCGGCGCTGATGCAGAAGTTCGTTTCGAAGTCAGGAACAGCGGCCCCGCCATTGACCCGCAGACGCTGGAGCACATCTTTGACCCCCTCCAGCGTGGTCCGGATCAGGCAGACAAGGACAACGGCCAGGTTGGCCTTGGGCTCGGTCTGTTCATCGCGAGCGAAATTGCCAAGGCCCATGATGGCACCATCGAGGCGCGGTCCGATCAGACTGAGACCGCATTCGCCGTTCGCCTGCCGCGCGGCACATAGCGAGCAGTGTCTGTGCCTCTATGGGCGTAAGCCAAGGTCTCCGAGCGTCCGCTTCCCCCGAAAACCACCGGCCGCTTCGGGTCGACAATGGCCTATCGCAATGGGTTGGCGTCCGGTCGTTGGGCCTTCCCGTGACGACCAGTGATCAATCCGCCATTTGGCCGTCATCCCCATTACTACTTCTTCTTATGAAAGGTGGCTCGAAGCAGGCAAGGGTGAAGGGTGCCCGCCTTGTGCGGACTCTTTATTGGTTTATCGCCCGATGTCGGCGGCGGGCTGACGGCCCGACGGCTGAGTTCGGCCCTCTACGGCCGCTGGACCAAAGTAGGAAAGGGACAATCGAGCGTCCGCAGTACGCCTATGACGTGACGCACACAGTCGATGCCGCGAGCGCTACCGAACCCGCCCGATCGCCGTTCGCTGCCGGGTGGAGATGACTGCCGGCCACCTGCAACAAGCCTACACTCATCCATGCCCTGCGCTACCTGGATACTGGCTGGCCGCCACATCAGTTTGACGGGCGCGGGCGGGCATGTTCGTTCCTCATGGCGCCGCTCATTCGCGGCAAAGGAGAGGCCATGGAAAAGATCCCAAAAACCACGGCCTTGTTCATCGCAGGCTTTGGCCCGATTGTGTTTGAAGCCCAGGCAAGCCGCGAGCTCTACAGTCGGACCTTCGGTATCCCCTTCAAGGAAGAGAAAGGCGGCTACCTCCATACGGAGACTCTGAAAGGCGCAAACACTTTCGCCTTATGGCCGCTCTCTCAGGCCGCTCAGTCGTGCTTCGGCACGGATTCGTGGCCTAGTGACGTACCCCTCCCGCAAGCCTGGATTGAGTTTGATGTCGAGAACGTCGAAGCGGCTACGGCAGAACTTGAATCACGAGGGTATCGGATGCTGGTCAGGAACCGGAATGAGCCGTGGGGCCAGACTGTCAGTCGCTTCATCGGGCCGGAAGGACTGCTGGTAGGAATCACCTTTACGCCATCGATGCGGGAAGAGAAATGATGGCGGCCACAGTGGCAGTCCTGCGTGCGGTGACTGATCTGGCCGGCGAGCAGCACACGTTCCCCCAGGTGAATGGCTGATGAAGTACTGAGAACGGTCCTCGCCGTCCTTGTGGACCGGGTGGCGGCAACGGGTCGGAAGCGGAAATCCGTGGTCGCTGCCGGCTGGCGACCGACGATCGCCCGCCTTCGGCCAAAAGCGGGCCTCGCCTTCCCGCTCCAACCGAGCACTCGGAGATCATGATCCAGCTTGGCAGCGGACATTTCCCATCTCGTCATAGACAATCAGGTTAAAACCTTCGCTGTGTGCAGGCGGCACAAAATAACTGGTTATCTGATCGTACTGCTCTTCCGATGTCTGGAAAGGATGCTCGCCTGACACGTTCCTCGCCCTTAATCGAGATTTGCAGGTTTCGTCGCTCACATCCAGATAATGAAGTCGATGCTCGCAAGCAACCGCCTGAAATAGTGAGGTGCCCCACGCACGTGCGCCGGCCGTATTGAAGGGAAAGTCCAGAACCACGGATAGACCCGTCCCAAGGAGCGTTTGGACGTGGTCGGTGAGAAGTGCTCTTATGCGCGCTGTGCGGCTCACGTAATCGGTTAACGTATGGATCTCGTCCGGGTAAAGACATGCGATCCATTTGTCCTCGCTAAGCAGAACCGTCCGAGGGGCATCCGCCAAGCGTACCGTTAGGGTGGATTTGCCCGAAGCGATCTTTCCGCAAACCATATGCAGAACAGCCGTGTCACAGCAGGCAACTACGTTAGCTTCTTGATTCATTTCCAGACGCACCATATAAGCCCAGAAAGCAAAAAACCCGCCTTCTGGGCGGGTTGTGATTGCATATTATCAACTCAATAGCTATCCCGCCGAAACTCGCGAGGCGCTAATAATCGAGTTGATGGTCGATTGGTTCATACTGCACAGCATAAATCAACCGGCGAGCTCGCGCAAGCCGTGACGGCAGAGCGTGGTCGGGGCACTAGAGTGACCGGCGAGGGGCGGCAGTTAACGCTTCGAAAGCGGTCCTTCCGTTGGCACCGCCCCTAACGACGCAATCCACCCAAGATAAGGACATCAGCAAGCCTTATAGGCGGCATGTCGATGAGGTTTCTGGCGAGGCGGACGTGGTTTAGCGCGATCCGGTCGCACGCGATGGGTACGTGTTGCGATCAAGGCCAAGGTCTCATTCAGCGCAGCCTTGGCCCAGCGCAGTCCCAGTAGCGCCGCTGGCAGGACAGGTTTGAGAGCGGTGATGGCGTAGGTTCGGATGATCCGATAGTTCGAGTCAATCTCATGTTCCTGCACGGCGCTGAAGCAGCATAG
>NZ_KB903170.1:0-27752 GCF_000379565.1 Cupriavidus sp. UYPR2.512
CTTGTCAAAGATCACGACGTTTATCAGAAGTTCACATATGTTGGTCGTACCCACTCATCCCTTGCTCCTCTCCGCCTTCGTGCTGGCAGATTCCGCTTCGCCTCGCGGCTGGGCGTACCGGTTATCCGGCGGCTACGTTGTCCCCAGAGCTTCACACCGAGCTGTTACCGGCTCCGCATGTCTGGGTAGGGAACGGTTGATGGAACAACCGGTTTCGTCAGGCCATACGTTCTCCTGTGAAACAGAAATTCAGGCGACTTGCAGGTCGCACAAAAACGTCCTTTGCGTATCTGTTCGGGTGGTTTCTGGGGGCACTCAACAGCGTAGCCATCGGCGTAATCGACGTCGGCGCCAGTGTCAGCACGGCCCTCGCGATTTGGCTCGGATTGGCAACGCTATCGACGCTCTGCACGGCGCCGGCCTTCGGTCGGTGCGTGTCGCCTCTCGAGCGTGCGGCTTGGGTCTTCGTTCCGCTGTCGCTCCCGCCCGTCGCAATGATCTACCCCCTACCGCCGGCGGCTGCCGCTGGCTGGTGGGCGCCTTCTACCGGCGTGCTGGGTGTCCTGTGCATGATCGTGTTCGCGGCGGCGGTGCTGGAATCGGTAAAACGAGCCACTTGGCAACCGATTGCGGTACCCGTAATCTGCATTGCAATGCTGAATCTGCACGCCGCTCTTCTGCCACCCGCGCCTTCGCGTGTGAAGGCGGTAAGCCTACCCGTGGACAAGGCGCCCGCGGATATCGCCGACTCGATTCGTGCCGCGCTACGCTACGCGCCGGTGGTGCGCGAGGCGGCGGAGCGGTCACAGGCGTCCGGGGACCCAACGCCAATCATCATGCTTCCGGAGAACGTGCTGGGCCCAGTTTCCCCTGGCCAGGTTGGAGCACTGCAACTGACACCGCCCACGCGGCTGATCGCGGGTGGCTCTGCCATCGTTCCGTGGGCCGCCCACATGCAAAAAGGCGTCTGGGTTTTGCCGGACCGCGCGTTCTACCCCGCCATCCAGCCTATTCCCTTTATTGAAGAGGGTCTCAAGCCGCACTGGAGTGCAATCGGTCGAACTGCGCCGATAGGTGCCGAGCGTTACTCGCTGCTCGTGTGCTTCGAGGCGATAACCTCGCTGCCCCTATACCATTTGCACTTCGGTACACCGATTCTGCTGCTCGGAAATGGCTGGTGGGATCGGAGTGGAATCATGGACATCGAGGACTCGCTAGGGCACGCATGGGCTCGTCTATTTAACAATCCGATTGGGATCTCGCGCGGTTATCCGCTGCCGGGAAAGGCTCCGTAAATCGGGAGACATTCGGGGACCACGGAAGAGGGCCTCTCACGTATCGTCGCACTCACCATGAGCGACGCGATCCAACCGCCCTGCCTAGCGACTGCACGTCCCGCCACCACGGTGGTGAAGGCAGGCCCGTTCGTTATCAGGCATCCAGCACCCGGCAAACCTTTCTTGCAGTTGCGGGGCGGGGAATACGTTCTCATTCATCCGACCCACCCCGATGAGATGCCGCGGATCTCTATTCCAGCGCGGCTGCGCTATCGCATCAAGCTGTGGCTGATCTCGCGCCAAGGAACGTGGAACGTCTCGGCTTTGGCTTCGTTCCGCTCTACTCGATCGGCCCATAGAAGCCCACGGTCACAAACTGCTGCGTCGCGCTGGCGCGTGGTCCTGCTGGCCAGGGTACAGGGCGGCGTGCGAGCGGTCCTGTCGGTAGACGTCAAGGCCGTCGGCCGCGGCGCTATGACTACGCTCCTTGCGTTCATGGCCCTGATTGGCGCCACCCGGTTTGTCCACGTTGATGTGGAAACGGTCTTTCACTCGTTCCACTTCAGCATTCCCCATTTTCTTACACCGTGGCGCAGCGAAGACGATTCCGCCGCTCCGGCGCAGAACGGCCGGTACGCCGCGGTGCAGTATTTCGGGAACATCACGCCGAGCACCTTCACACCGCCGGCGGTCGCTAGCTCGCCTCAGGCTAACGATGACACTAGCCCTAGCCGGAAGGCTGACAAGGGATGGCTACCGCTCCCAGGCGGCGGCCCGTTTCCCATGAACATGCCGGACTATGGCGAGGACGGCCAGAAGCGCCCGTTCCCTCTGAAGGTCCGGCCGTCGGTGTTCACTCCGCCCGAGGGTCCGGGCGAGGAAGAGGTGGGTAGCAGTAACGCAGTAAGGCTACTCGGAGCAGCTGCCACGCCTGTACCTGCGCCTGTCGAGTCGACGTCGACGCCCGCGGCGGTGCATGCCACCCCAAAGAAGGAAGGTGCGAGTCGTGCCGTGTCCGCTCAGGCTGCAAATGAACCGGTCACACCCCGAGAAGGGTTCCGCCCTGCCCCTCCGCCTAAGCATCCTCAGCATCAAACAGTCCAACAACCACAGTCGCCTAATCGCGATACGGTCGACGTACAGCTACGGCCGGCCGCAACCCAACCTGCCCCCGTTGCACCGCGAGCGCAAAGCGACGACAGCCTGCAAGGGCAGGAACAAGCCGGTTCGAGCGATGGCAAGCCGAAATTCAAAGTCATCACGAAAAACGGTGACGCGCTGGTCGTAATGGATCGCGGCCAGATGAAACAGATTTCTGTCGGGCAAACCTTGCCTGACGGTTCGACGCTGCTTTCCGTCAAACAGAACGGCGGCGGCTTCACTACCTCCCGCGGCAACTATGTCGCCTACTGAAGACCAGGAGCATTCCATGCAGAACGCAGCACAGCAAACCGCAGTACAACAACGCGAAGAAGCCGCCATCCCCAGCGCAGCCGTTTCGTACCTGGACGAGTTCCGCCCGACGGAGCAATCTCAAAGCGAACTGAAGCCGGCACCGGCCGCACGTCCGCGCTCGGGCGCACGCAGTGCCATGCCCTCCCTGCAGGCGCTCTTCGAGCGCCTGCTCAACAACTTCGGCCGCGATCGGGAAGGCGTGTTCTACATCGACCACGACCACCACAAGATCCGTTCGACGTTCGCAGGCGAGTTCGAGTTCGAAGGTACGATCAAGACGCCGGCCGGCGCTATGATCAATGGCACGACTATCAGCCCGAATGCTGTGATCAAGTCGGCCGGCACGGTGATCATCGATGCTGAAGCAGACGCTTCGTGCGACATCGAATGCGAAACGCTGATCGTTCTTGGCAGCCATACTGGCAAGGCCGTCGTACGGGGCACGCTCATCAACATGGGCACGATCAAAGGCGAGTACATCTACGGCGCTCTCGAATCGCTCGGCCGCGTCGAAGGCAAGCTCGAGCAGATCAAAAGCTGATCTTGGGTTTGCCGAATGCCCTTCTTCGGTCTCTTCTCGCCATGGTCGCGCCGCGTCGCGACTGTGGCGGTCTTGGCCTGGTGGGCGTTTCTCGTCTGGCAAGACCGTGCCCAGTTTCAGGCCCTTGGAGAACAGGCCGGCCTGCCCCGCTTGGCAGCAGAACTTAAGTGCGGCTTCAAGAACGGAGCAAGTGCCCCCGAGGTCTGTCCCAAGGAATTCTCGCAATCCAACCAGCAGAGGCAAGAATGAGTCGCAACTGGGAAAGTACCTACGCGAATCTCGGCGATGTTACCGACTGCCTTCGTGACGCAGTTCGTACCTTGCGCAAGGAGATACCTCGCGCAGAGATGGGAAAAGCCCGCGGACTCCCAAGCGGAGACGTGAAGGCCAACCTGGAGCAGCGCATCGAGTCGATCCAGGAGATCATTCGGCAAATCGAGCAGGACCGATCTGACTTCTACATTTCGCATTCTCCCGAGGTACGCAGCGCCCGCCCGCAACCCAACGTTCTGTTTGGCGCCCTGCCTGCGGAAGCCTGACTGGCGCGCAACATGGACAGCACTTTCCGATCCCATGTATTCAGCACACCTCCGATTCTGCGAGGCATTCGCAAGTACACCCACACGATCACTGTGATGCTCCCCTCCCCTGTAGCTGCGGAAGTACCAGGCGCCACTCAATTGATTGAGAGCCTTCTGGAGTATGCGACCAAATACGCGGTTTCGCATGTCGAACCGGGCGATGGTGCTTGCTGGGAGGTGATCCGCCTTGCGCGTGACTATCTGCACCGGGTTGCGCCTGGCCGCCGAGGGACAGGCAAGCAAGCGGAGCTCGAGTCGCCGTGGCCAGAACTTCATCACGAGCTTCTAGCTGGACTGCGCGATGGGCAGTTTTCGGTCAGCTATCAGCCAGTCTGCGAGATTGGCTCCCACACCACCGTCGTTGGTGTCGAAGCGCTTGCCCGGTGGACGCATCCACAGCGTGGCTCCATTCCGCCAAACATCTTCATTGCAGCTGCGGAAAGCGCTGGCTGCATTCACGCACTGGGTCGCTGGATTCTCATGCAGGGTTGCCAGCAGATGGTCGCGTGGGAACGAGACGGGCTGGTCATTCCTCATCTGTCCGTAAATGTTTCACCACTGCAAATCAGTCGTCAAGAATTCCTTGTCTATCTCGACGAAGCGCTGAGCGTCACCGGCCTGGCGCCCGATCGGCTTGTGCTGGAGGTTACCGAGAGCGTCAGCCTTACCCAGAACGGCTACGCCGCTGGCAAGATCTTCCGGGCGCTACGTGACCGCGGCGTGCGGATTATGATCGACGACTTCGGGACGGGCTACTCCAGCCTCAGCTACCTACAGAACCTACCGTTCTCAGGCCTGAAGATGGACCGCGACTTTGTCGCGAAGCTGCCCTCCTCCCGGAACGATCGGGAGATCATCAAGGCAATTGCTGGGCTCACCCGTCAACTGGGCATGGACATCATTGCGGAAGGCGTCGAGACGCTGGAGCAGAAGGAGGCGCTCATGAAACTCGGCTGCCACCTCATCCAAGGCTGGCTCATCAGCCCTGCCCTGCCGGCCGCTGACCTTGAGCGCCAGTTCGGCGGCTGGCCACGAAGAAGCCTCTCGGCCTGATTGCTGCATAGCGGGCGAAGGCGGCATCGACGCCGCTAGTCTCAATCCCGTTTGAGCAAAAGAAAAGCCCGCAGCGCGCCCCCCGGAAGGGAGGACACGCCGCGGGCGGATCTCACAGTAATGGGTTGCGGGCAATGACGGCCGGCTGCCAGATATCTACCGCTCGGCAGCCATTTCAGCGTAGCCAATCGCCGGCAGGTTTTGACCGGGCTTGCCCGACACGAAAGCGTTCCAGTCTGCGGCCGATTTTCCCATGAGCCGCCACTTGAATGGCATCCCGCATTCATCCTGGAAGAAGCCCGTAGCTGCCCCACCTAGCCAGCAGACGACGCGGTCCCACGCACGGAACGGACTGCCATAGTGCTCCGACGCGTAGGCGTCGCACTCGACGGCGTAGTCACCATGGGCGCGCATGTCCTGCCACACCTTTCGGAGCGTACGTCGGTGGGTTACGACACCTGCCTTCAGATCCTCCGAAATCTCATGGTTTGCTGCCAGGTACTGGATAGCCAGTTCCCATGCTTCGTATTGAGTGTACGCGAGTGGGATGGTCAACACCTCGTACTTGAGTCGCGAACCTTTTGGTGCGGACACAAACCACAGGGATTCCCTGCCACGAGGCAGAACATCGGTCGGGTAGGTATCTGCGAGGTTGTGGACTGAGACGCCGCGCTTGATCAGGTCTACCGTAAGCGCTGCGACCGTGCCAACGTTTGCCTTTACAGCTTTCTTGCGATTCATGCTTCGCTCCTCGTTTTGCCAGCTTGGCAGTTGAAAAGGGTCGAGCGTCAGCTCGGCGAGACCGTTGGCCTGGCAGAGCAGTAGGAGGCTCCCTCCCCCGCTTACGCGGGGGGAGAGAAACAGGAGGGGTTAAACGAGTTCGAGCAACTCCGAGACGATTTCGTCTTTGAGGCGAGCCCCTTGACCAAACCACGCGCTGTTAAGGCGCGTCTCGTTGCTGCGCGCCTGGCGTTCGAAGTCCACATACTGCGTGACTGCGTTCACCAGACCCCACGCGGTGTTCTTCACACCGCTCATTTGCGAACCGCGGCCCGAACCGTTGAAGAGCTCCATGATCTTCTTGTAGCCCCGCGATTCGGTTACGTCAGCCGAGACGTTGTCGGCTTGTCGCTTTGTCAGTACGCCGGCGAGCAAGATGCCCGCTTCCGTACTGCCCATCGACGTTCCGGAGAACGACTTCATCCGAGCGACAAACGTGCCCCACGACTCGTCTGCGAGGATGCCGAGCTGTCGCTTGACCGCGTCCGGATCGAACTTTGCGTCATGGCGAATACGCACCTGGCTCTCTGCATCCTGGTTCAACGCGAGACGCAGGGTGTTGTTGCAGACCACCCGTGTGCTCGTGTACATCGCCGTCGTTGCGATGGCGCCGTCGTATGACGTAGCAAGGAGCAGGTAGCCCTTAACGTGGTCGCCCGGCACGATGTCTTCTTTCAACCCGGTGTTCGCGAGAACCCAGATCGTGCGACCTTCTCGCATGGAGCCGGCTGTTTCAATTTGGAAGCCCGCGCTAGCCGTCAGGTCACGGAAGAACCCGAGAACCGAGTCCGGCTGGACGACACGATACTTTTTCGTCACGACCGAAAGGCCTTTCATGTTGTCGCTGCGAACGAGGACGTCATGACCGTCGAGTTTGAGCAGTGTGCTCGCCCCCTCTTCCGCGTTGTCAAAGCGAACCGGTCGACGCAGGATCGACCACTCGAGACCGGCGGCTTTCCGCCAATCGTCGATCGAGGCGCCCTGCTGGACCTGTTGGCCAAGCCCGTGCCAGGGTTTGGCGCCAGCCCAAGCCATTTCAGCGCGACCGAGTTCGTTGATGGTGATTTGATGCATTGCAGTTCTCCAAGGTTACGTAGGCTCGCGCCCGTGAAAGTAGAAAAGGCAGCTCAACGTTTCCGATGGCTGCCTGGTTGATTGCTTGCTGGGTGAGAGGCGGCCGGAAGGGCTGATTCGGCCAGTTGCTAGGAATGACGCGTTAGTGCAGGCGGTGGGCGAGAGAGCCCTGCGTGCACAATGCGCGGAGCAGAGCCCGCATCACCATGCGACGTTGCTCGAGGCGAGAACCGCCGACACAAAAGTCGACGAGGTTCAAGCTGCTGTCGGTGATTACCGTACCGTACACGAAGCGTGAGTGCGAAGTCTTCCGATGGAACTGGAAAACGCGCGCTTCGTCGTGGTCGAACTGTGGAGAGTTGAGGATGGTACGCGCGATGAAATCCGGATATTCGAAGCCATACCGCGCTCGAAGATCACGGAGGTCGCGCTGCTGAATTTGGCCGACGTTGAAGATTCGGCCGGGTGCATTGACTGGATCGCCGTACCGATGCCTGGGAGCCACAAACTTCGTGACCTGGCCCGGACCAACGATCTCTTTCACTTGAATGACTTTCAGGATTCGCTCGTATGAGCGATTCCCTGTGTCTGGAACCGGAATATCCATTCGTCCTCCACTTTTCACTTGATGCCGCCAGCGCGGCTGCTGAGAAAGAGGACGGCATCTCGGAGATGGATGTCGGGATCATACCGCAAGAGCTTGCGTGTGGAAACATCCATGCCTTCGCGTGCGTCCCGGTCGCGCAGCAGACCCTCAAGTTTCGAATAGGCCGGCCGAAATCCATTCACGGAGCGATAGAATTCGCGTTCACTTGCATTTATCTGAATGACTGGATAATCAAGGTGTGAACACGGTCTGGCAATTGGGCCTGCCGTGCTGAATGAGATGGTTATGAATCCGCTTCTGCCCCTGGTTGCTGTTGGCTGGCTTGTCCGCTTCGTCGGCCTGTCCGTCTGGGTTGTTGCCTTTTCGCACATCCAGAGCGGCGGCCATGTCACGGCGACTGAGATCGACAAGCTCACGTTCGCGACCTTGGTCGTGCCGATATTGATCGCATTCCCTGGCTTCTATATGTCCTGGAAATTCTTGCTGGCGTACGCTCTGGCAATGGTCGGCGCCTTCACGGTTGTTTTCCTGCCTCATGCAAACTGGTCGCTCATGCTGACGGTTGCCGGGGTTTGGACGTTTCTCCTATTCGCTCACCCCCGGATTCGACCGGTTCTCTGGCGTTCGTGGGCGCGGTTGAACGGTCGGCAGACAGCCGTGCAGCCGGTTCAGCCCCAAGTGCCGGCCCCAGCTGCTGCCGCCCCGGCACAACACCGGGCGCCGCAAGCCAACCAGAACCAACCACAGCAGCCGCCGACGCCGACCTACGATTTCTCGGACAGCATGAGCACGCCGCGATACAAGTTCGCGGATGTGGTGGGCATGGGCGAAACGAAGGACCGCCTGCTCGCCGCCGCCAAGGACGTGATGGCGGCCCGCGCGAACCCGCGTAATGGGATTCTGCTGTTCGGTGAACCGGGTAACGGCAAGACGATGTTTGCCGAAGCCCTGGCGGGCGAGCTCAACGTGCCCTTCTTCTCGATCGCTTACGGCGACATCGCATCGATGTGGGTGAATGAGTCAGTGCAGAAGGTCAAGGCTGCCTTCGCAGCGGCGCGAAAGACGGGCTTCGGGGTCTTCTTCATTGACGAGATCGACTCGTTTCTGAAGGAGCGGAGCGGTGGCGGCTCGCACCACATGGATCGCGACCTGACGAACACGATGCTGACGGAAATCGTGAATCTGCGCGGCACGAAGATCGTGCTTGTAGCGGCGACGAACCATCTGGACGACCTCGACGGCGCCGGTGTTCGCGAAAAGCGCTTCGACTTCAAGGTTGAAATCCCCGCACCGGACCAGGAGGCCCGCGAAGCAATCCTGCGCCGTGCGATCGGTAGCACCGCCGGTTACGACGTGGCAGAACCCGCGGTGGTCGCAACGCTGGCCGAACGTTGGGCCGGTTACAGCGCAGCGCGACTGACTGCAGTCGGCGAGCAGATCGGGGAAATGCGCCGTGGCGGCCAGTTCGCGGGCAAGCTCACTTTTGAGATTGGAATGCGAGCCTTGCGCCTGGTACAGGGCCGCAAGGGCAAGCTCCCCGAGAAGGTGAAGAGCATCGACGAGATCCTGATGCCGGAAGTGTCGCGCAATGTGCTCAAGGATATGGCCTTCAAGATGGCGAACGTGTACTCCCTCGAAAAGATGGGTAGCCGCCTCCCTACCGGTTTGGTCTTCGCCGGGCCGCCGGGCACGGGCAAGACACAAGCCGCGATGGCGCTGGCGAAGCAGGGCGATTGGGCCTTCCTCAAGATTACAGGCTCGGAGATCGCAGCGAAGCCTGACTCATGGGACAAGCTATACCGGACGGCATGCGACATTCGCCCTGCGATTGTGTTCCTTGACGAAGCAGACGGTATCCTGCGCGACCGCCGGCACTCGGGCTACGGGATGCTGACCGAGAAGATCCTGACCACTATAGACGGTGCGGGTGGCCGCGTTCGCGATCTGCTGTTCATTGCTGCGACGAACCACTACGACCAGATCGATAGTGCGGCCGTGCGAGGTGGGCGGTTTGAGGAAAAGATCGTCTTCGACGTGCCGGAAGCGCATGACATGGACGCATACATCCACGCCAAGCTGGGCGGTCTAGATGCCTGGGTGATCGGTGGCTCGGTGGAGTCACTCCTGTGTGGGCATCTACGTGGCCACTCGATCGCCGACGCCGACGCGGTAATCCAGAAGACGATTGACGCGGCTGCGGTCCGCCGCCTCCGCGAGTACACGACTGATATTCGCGAATCGGACGTCGAGCAAGCGGCCAAGGTTGTCCTGCAAGCGCCCGCCGGTTCGATGTGAAAGTGACTCTCGCCCTTTGCTGCTTGATCGATATGAACACAGCCACTACCGCCCAATCCGAACCTGTCGATATCGACGCGCTGGTGCCGCTCCTTCTCAAGCGTTTCGGTGACCCGACCGACCCGAACGTGGGCTTCCCGGAGAGTCAGATCCGAGCAAAGCTGCGCGAGATGGGGGTGGTGTTGCGTGCCCGCGACCTGGACAAGCTCGCGCTCGCCCTGCGGCGTACACCCATAGCGCCGAGCGCGGAAGCGCTTGCCCAAGTTCGGGCCCAACTTGGCGAGCGTAGGCCAACAAAAGCGAACCTACGCCTGGCTGTTGATGAGCTTGGAATGCCTATGACCTATCGGGAAATGATTGGTCTGTACGTACATATCGTCGATCGTGAGACGACCGCGATCACAGAGGAAGTTCTGTCTAACATGCGGGTGAAGACCGCCGGGCGGCCACTTACCCGAAGGAGCATCGGCGAAGTGGCGGCAGCGCTAGGCTATAAGTTCCTGCAGAAGGACATCGCCCAGCTCACGCGCCTTTTGCGCGTCGATGCCGCGCGAGAGCCCGTCGTAATGAACCGGCCCGCGCTTGAGCTGGCCAAGTTACTCGCCAAGAAGTCCGGCGTGCCGATCGAAACGGTCTTTCACCGCGCCCTGGTGGACTGTGCCCTTGGGATGCTGGATCACCAGCGCTTTCAATTCGATCCCCGGGGACGGGACCCGCTGAGCGTCCAACAGGTTCGCCTCCGTCTGCAAGTTATTGACCCAGCGAGCCTACATCGCGAGATCGACATCGCAGCGTGAATGATCAGGAGCCCGGGGGGTCTGGCTGCTTGACTGCCGCGGTCATGGCTTCGGCCATGGCTTCAATGCTTCCGGCCGTGGCTGGGGTAACAATCCAGCGCCCACGGACGCTGATTGCCGGGACGGTGGTCAGGGCCATATCGTGGAAAGCCTGGTCGCCAGCCTCGATGCGCGCCCGTATCCCGGGCGCGTGATAGGCAGCCAAGAGCCGCTGTGGGTCGATGCGCTCCTTTCCCGCCCATTTGACAAGGTCGGTGTCCGACACGGGGAAGTCCGCGTTGTTCGCGACGGCCTCAAACACGGCCCCATTCCTGGCCGGAATTTCACCCAAGGTGTCGAGCGCGTAGAACAGGGCCGCCTGGCGGATCAGAACCGGGCGGCCGCCGGTGACCGGAACTCGCTTGACAGCTACGCCCTCCGCCTGCCCCTTCGCCCAGGCCTGCAGCATTGGGTCAAAGCTACGACAGTGCGGACATTGATAGAAGAAGTAATCCACAACCACCTTTTGCCCGGCGATTGCTTCCAATGACGGGCTGCTAGATTGGAGCCGCGCCGTCGCGTAGCCCGTCTCGGTACGCTCGTAGTCATCGCTCGGCTGCATCCAGGCAATGGCGGCGGCGGTAACCAACGCGCCAACGGTCGCAGAAATAGCCTGCACCTTCCAGTTTTTGAACCATTTACTCAAGGTCGACCCCAATTGGGTTGGGGTGCAGGCAGTGTGCGGCACCGCTGCTGGCATGCAAACCCGAATGAGAGCGGATTAAAGGGCGTTTCCGTGACGCCGCGGGATGCCTGGCCTCAGCCTTGCCGTGGCGGGCGGGTGATGACGAACCTGTGTGCTTTCGGCGCCGGCCACAGTATCGGATACGACCAGCACTAAGCGGTACCACAGCGCCACCCCGGGGATCGGGGGTGCGCTGCGGTTGGCTGTGTTTATTCCGTCAGCAGGGGAGGCGCATGGGGGCGCCCGTCCGTATGCGACACGAAGATGCCGCCGGCGGTCTTGCATTTCGCGACCTTGAGCAAGAAGGTGTGGTTGCCAGCCGCGCGACGGATCGAGTCCTGCAGGGAATCTCCGCCAAACTGGCCGTGGATACCCGGCACGCGCACGTTGAAGAGCCGGCCGTTTCGGTAATCCGCCACGCTCGGCATTTCCATTCGAGCCTCGCGGAAGTTTTGCTGGTAGCGCCGGTAAACCGAACCGATTGCACGATCAAGAGCCTGGTCGCTGTGGTTTCGCGTCAAGTGGATGTAATCCGCGCCAAAGGACACCTGCTCAAGGCCGGCCTCTGTCGTCATCATGGCGTACCGATTACCCTTGTAGTCCTCCATTCCATCAAAATAGGCGCCACGGAATCGGTCCACGAGTGGATCGACCTGTGCCTCGCAGGGGCCGTCTTCCCACCCCACATTGATGCTCGCACCCATGGAGTATGTGTCACTGCGTACGCTGAATTTGACCCCAGGGAAGGCTTCTTTCAGGCATTTCCGTACGAGCTTGGCTGTATCGGCGCAACTCATGTAGGCTCGCTTAGTCGTTGCCGGGAGGTCCGACGGGGGTGCAGGCGAGAGATTTCTGGTCATGAAAAGCTCCTTTTGCCGTAGTACCGGCGGTTGTGAAATCGGAGCTGCCGTTGTTCGTCGTGGCCGCCTGCCAATGCGCGGGCATGGGCTGGCGTGGCGTGAGCAGACGCGTCCCGGAGGGCGACGTCTGCTATTAGTTCCTGCAGTGCCAGGTCAGTTGAGCGACATGGGCACGCGTGCGCCCGTGTGCTTTCTCTGCTTTTCGGTAAAGGCCCGTTGATAGTCCTTCACGGTCGCAACGGCCTGATTCAGCTGCGGTGTGGGAGTGGCAGTTTCATCCGCCCAGGGAATGGATCCTTCGCCATAATGGTGCCAGATTTGATACAAACCATTGGCCATGAGGCGTACTTCGGCAATTGCGTCGTAGATCGGGTGCATCCGCACCGACCACACCTGCTTGCCGCGCATGGCGTTATCGAGCTGCGTGGCCATTTCGTCGTTTTTCAAGGTTAAATCCTCTCTGCCGGAGACGGCGCTAAGAAAGGATCAGGTCGTCATCGACTCGACTGAACTCGCGGCTCAGTGGAGTGCGTCTTTGGAGGTAACCTTGGGGGTCTGTTGGTCAGCCGTGAGCAGCCATAGGGCGGCGTTGCCACGGCGCTCGCGAGGGGCCGGAAATGCGTGGCCAGCGACCACGGCAACGGAAGCACGGCACAGGTTCAGACGATCACTGATTTGCGGTACGGGGGATTGCTTAGGCCTGAAAGTAATCAGGTGGTGTGCATTGCCCTTAGGCTACACCGTTGAAGGATTGCCGAGCGAACGGCTGGAGCGCACATTAGCACGGGGTACTCGTCAGCGCAACCGTCCACCTTTGCGTTTGCCTCAATGCGAGGCAGAATCTTGATGGCGGTCCGCGGCTGCCCGTTGTAGGCCGGGTACTCGTCGAATCGTCGCATTCAACCGGAGTTTCACAGCTTGTTCCCCATCAAGCCAGTCGACAGCCCCGCCATCACATCACGCTCCGCGGCCTACCCGTTCGGCGCAAAGGTACCTTCCAGAGTGCGGATGTTGCGTACGTGCATGCCGGACGCGGCATTGCTCGTTGAGCCTCAGCATTACCCAATCGCATACATCGGGGCGCAATACGCCTGCTTTGTCGAATCTAACGGCGAGGTGGCCGCTATCCTGCCCACTGGGCAGCTACTACATGTACCGCACGACGCCTTCACGGTGGTCGGCTTCCATCCAAATCTGGCAGCCGACGCGAACGGAACCGATTATTTTCACGCGTAGGGGTGAAACTTGTAGCAATGCTGCCGTACTGTGGAGGTAAAGGCGCAATATTGCGCCAATCGATCCACAATCTGAACCAGGTAGTACCAATGATCACGGGTGCCTTCCAGCTTCCACCCCTCGAGAAATCGCACTCTCTTTGGGCGCTTTCGCTCAACCTCGCACTCGCGCCGTGCGTGGGCCAGCGAGGGGAGGCGGAGTCCGATCGCGTTGTCTTGGTCATGATGAGCGAAAAGCGTCTCGATCCCGACCGCGTGAAGGATCTGCTGAAGCAGGCGCTGGCCGAACAGGACGGCGAGCGTTTGCCAGCGCACCCGAACACTCCAGTGCCCAGCGAATGCATGCAGCGCTCCTCTGTGCGCCTCGCGGCCCACGCCGGAAAAACCGCTAGCCTGCGCTCGCTCCATACCATCCAAACAGAACTCTGGTTGCGAGACAAGGATGCTGGCGATGCCTACCCTGTCGTGTGCCAAGCCTTCTCTCCTCAGCCGGCGCATATCGACGAGATTCTGAACGCGGCAAGCACGTTCCGTTGGATGCCTCCGGAGCAAACCAGGCGCGTTCCCGCATGAAGCTCATCCGTATCGCGGCTGTTGCCCTCGTGAGCCTAGCGGCGCTGTCCACGGCGCTTGCCCAACAGGAGACTGTTCTGTCAAAAGCGCTGGGCAGTCAGGGCGACGACGAGAAGGTGGTCCGACAGCGCGTTCTTGATTTCGTGATCCGGCAATACGGGAATGGCACCCCACTCGCCGCGGCCGCACTCACGTACGCGCGAGCCGCGGGCGAGTTGTGGCTCGCGACGGCCAGAACCCAAAAGTTTGACCCAGGGATGACGGAGCGCGCAGGTATTAGCGAGATCTGCTTTCGGGGCCAACTGGCCGCAGCCGGCGTCTCTGCGCCTGACGTTGCAGTCTCCGAGCTCGAGCACGTTATCGCTTCAACACAGACCATCTATGCAGGCGCGGCGTATGCGACAGTACTCGCTATGCAGCACCCGCGAGATCTGGCCATGACGCCAGCGCAAGCGTGCCGGCAATCTAACGTCCCCCTTCCCTAGTCGCCTGCCGCCATGATGCAGAGCAGGCTAACCCCGTCGAAAGACGGTTGCCCGGCCACCACCAGGCCGGAGTTCAAAAAAGGAGTACACGTTATGAACAAGTCTGAACTGGTAGACGCGATCGCCACCCGTACGGGTTCCAGCAAAGTCGCCGCCCAGGAACACCTCGACGCGGTGCTCGAAACCATCTCGGACGCGATCGGCAATGGCGACACGGTTCAGCTGGTCGGCTTCGGTTCGTTCGGCGTGGCCGACCGCGCGGCACGCACGGGCCGCAATCCCAAAACCGGTGAGGAGATCGTGATCAAGGCAAGCCGCACGCCGAAATTCACCCCGGGCAAGGGGCTGAAGGACCGAGTGAACGCGGCGCCCAACACGAAGAAGAAGTAATCTACTCAATGCTTCAGACGGCGCGCGATCCTGCGAAAGCTTAGGCCGGAATAAACTCCACGTAACCGATCGCGCACCCACTACCGCGTTCACGCTCAGGGCCAGTCGCTAGCTCCGCCCTACCTACGCGTCATAACACCGCACACACCTAAGTTAGTCCGCGGACTGCCGCCACACAGCAAGCTCAAGGTGCCCGTCCTAGCCCCCGCCAGTTTATGCCCTCGGGCAGCAACGCCGGCGGCTAGGATTTCAATGGGTGATCTTAAGCGGCAAGGAGGGCCTGGCGTAGCTTCTCTACGCCGCGCTGATGGAGTTGCGTTGCACGACTCTCGACGATGTTCAGGCGCTTTGCAATCTCACGGTTCGTCAGCTCTTCGTAGTAGCGGAGCTGGATGACTTCTCGGTCCCGCTCGGAGAGCGTCTCGATGGCATCGAGCAGCTTTTGCATGCTCTGTTCGAGGATGACGGAGTCCAGCACGCCGTCCGTGAAGCTCTCAATCTGGGCTTCCTCAATCTGCTCGCTGGTGTAGAGAACGACGTCGGTGTGGAGGCGGTAAATCATGTCGTGCACGTCGCCGACTTCCAGCCCTAGCTCTTGCGCAAGTTCCTTTACTGTCGCTCTCTTGCCGTTCCGCTGTGACAGGCTGTGTCCCGCAGCCCTCAGCTTCTTTGCCATGACCCGTTGCGAGCGCGAGAGAGGATCTTCGGCGCGCATCTCATCGATGAGGGCGCTGCGGATGCGGGTCATAGCCCTGGGGATGAAAGCTTCCACAGTCAACCCCTGGTTGTCCCGAGAATACTGAATCAGTTCGATCCACGCTGACTGCATGCGGTCGTCGAGGACCTGACATTTCCATCCGCAAACCCGCTTCACCAGTCCACGAATCCTGTCCGCAAACAGGTCATAGAGTTGGGCCTTACTCAAATCTGAAACGCGGTCTTCCATTTCTTTTTGCTCTTCGTGGTCCTACAGTTACTCCACTTCCCAATTCATCGCCATACGTGGCTTGCCGAACTCGGCGTAGCTAGCGGGCCCCAGTGAACCTGGAATCGCGCCAACATCCAGCGCCCCTCACCCATCCTGCGATCCCCTCCCCGGTTAGGAGATCTGGCTCAACGCCTGCGTGATGAGCTTTGGTGCGCCGGAAAATTTTAGCAATTGCTCAATGATTGCGAATGAAATACGAGACAGAAATTGGCCATCTTTCGCAATGCATTGTAATCCTAAAGCTAGGCATACTCCTCGAGATATATCTTGATTGATTAGAGAGTATTTCATCCATCAATCCCACCGATTGCGATCATTCTCGATCGCTATCATTTAGCTTCCAGTAGTGGGCATTCGAGGCTGCATGCGACGAAAAACTCCGATCCACAAGACCGTCCATCATCACCACTACTACGGCGGGCGCCGCCGCTTTCGCTTCCGCTTAGTCCGCGCGATCATCGCAACCATCGTGCTGTACGTGGCGTATAAATCGGTGACGCATGGCCTCGTCGGAGCAGCGCTTCAAAGCCACCACTACTAGCATCATGCCCAACTGGAACAACTTGCCGCTGCGAAAGAATGACGTTTCTCGCACAGGGTACGGTCACAACAAGAACCGCTTCACCGCATTGTCCTGGCCCAGCCTGATCTTTTGGGGACTGGTTGCGCGCAGAGCAATGAAGATGGGGCGAGTCGTGGTAGTTACCGGCGCAGCCGATTCCGGCGCCACTACTGTGCTCGCGCTCGTCGCTGGGAAAACTTTGGGGCCGGACTCGAACGCTGAACTCGTGAAGAAGACCTTCTCGCCGTCGTACGAAGATCTGCAGGGGGAGAAGCCACTGAAGTTCATTGGCCCTCGAAGCTTTGATCCGAACGCCTGGCGCACGATCATGCACCACCTTGGGGAGCAAGGTCGCCTGTTTTCGATCGCAACTGTAAGCCATCACGCGGAATGGCTTCGTCACGAAATGGATCTCTATGCCGCAACAAGCAATGCGCGCGGCATCTTCTGGCTGACGCTAAAGTAACTTTTGTATCGAGGTGTCAGAGCAATCTTTCCGCAGGTTCAATCTAGCTAGCAAGCAGTAGTGGAGTTGGACGTAGGGGTTAACGATAGACCCAACCTCCCCTTTTCTGCACCCCCCACTTAGTTGGGCTCAAGTATTCGAGAAGGCGGCATCAGCCGGCTTGCCCTGCGTCTCGTCCAGTAGATCTCAGCAGTGATCGTCAGGATGACCGATGCGACAGCGATGAAAGGGGAGTCGCGCACAAACGCGTCGGACGCATCGATGATGAAGTCTCGGGCAGACAGGTTCGCAAAAATGACGTTTGCATTGTCGCCAACTAACAACGGTGCCTGCGCGACGACGAGGATTGCATGCAGTAGAAGACTGCCCATCTCGACCAATGAGATCAGAGTGAACACTATCGCCGAGGCGACAAGCACCTGGCAGATGAAGCCGACGAGGCGCAGCTTGCCACGGCTCCCGTGAAAGTACACGCCGAGTTCAACTAGCGCCGTCTCGTAGGCCGGTGCTCTACGTCCACCTATCTGTGACACTCTGGTGACACGTTCCTTCATACAGGGTCTCTAGTCTTTGTGGACCAACGAGGTGCGAATCAATCGGAGGCAGGGGAAAGCATCTCCCGAATGAACTGGGCGGCCCCGTCGACGACTGTTGCCATTGCGCGACCCATGCGCTGACTCACGGTCGACACCGGGCCCCCGTCGTTAGAGGTTGTCGAAGCTGGAAGTGCTGCCTTCCAAGTCAGCGAAGCGCTGCAAAGCAGCATGCCGTTGTCACCGTAGGTCGCTGCCATGCCTGGCGTTTTGCACGGTGCGCCGGGCGACGCAGATGGAAGTGTTTGAGCGAACGCCGCGCTGCCGCTGACCAGCGCTCCGATGAAGATGGCGCTATGGATCATGCGTACTCGCTTCATGTGCGACTCCATGGTGTTTCAGGTGGCGCCTCGCGGTCGTCGCGCGATGGTAGCGCTTCTGTGCGAAAGCTCCCCGCCGTGCGCCCACCACATTCTCCGCATTATGTGTTCGAGCGAATGCTGCGACTCGTGAATGCGTTTGTGTTTGAAAAACAGTAGCCTACGAGGCTCTCACGCGCCATGCCTGACGCGGCAAAAAAAACCATGCGTCTCGGATGGGACGCATGGCGGGAGTGAAACGTAAGACCACGAGAACAACAAACCGGCTGGATCCGATTAAGGGGGAAGAATCCGAACCTGCGAACATAGTGCCATCGAGGCACGGCAGAGGATGGACAAAAGGAGCGGCGGATCAGCATTCATTTCCTACAGGGGCCGATGGTCCCGATTGACTTGCTTTCCCTCGCCGACGGATTGCCTACGGACATGACCATCCTTCTTACGGAGTCCTTACTGTGCGTATCTCGTTCCCATTCTTCCTGCTGATGTACTGACGGTAGCAGCCTCTTCCGCGACGCCGTTGGAGACTTACTTCGGCACGGAATGCACTCCTCGTTCCTGCGACCCACCACACTGGCCAGACATTCGAATCGCTCAGCGCGTTTCCTGACCAAGCTGAAGTGTGCTGATGGCGATTCGTGCTTGGATAGCCAGGGACGAGCGTCTGATACTAAACGCTCGGAACGCACCAGTGACTTTGGCGACAACGGGCCGCTCGATCGCCGCTACGCTGATCCGCGCTGATCCCACACATCCGTCCATGCCGCGGTCGCCCATCACAAGGCGGCCGTTTGTCGTTCAAAGCTCCGAAACAGCGCTTGCACCCCACCGCGCTTGCATTCTTTAAACGGCCCGTAGCCTGACTTTAGCCGGCCTGATTGCCGGTCCCCTTCCTTGAAGAGGAGTCAGCTTTGGGCGACGTCGAACAGTTCTACCCACTACATCAGATTCGCCTTCGTAGCCGTAACCACGGCGTCGACAGCCGGGCGCTCGCCCGCGAGATCGCACTACGATGGACCTTACCCCGCCGATCAGATGGGTCGTTCAACTGGGGCATGCTCCCCCCGGCAGCGGCTATTGGAGCTCCTTTTACTACCAAGTCGACGCGCGGCACGGTGTCCGTCCTCCAGGGCATTGATACAGGCATGTGGCTCATGCGTCGTGATGGCATCGATCCGAAGGTCAAAGGTCGGATTTGGAGGCATGAGATCTTCGTGGCGGACGATGGCATCGCCGACGTCATTGGCGTGCGCCTGAGCGCAGCCTTTGGCCGCAACATGATCGCATCGGCGCAGCGCTCGGCAGTCGTTGCAAGCATCCTGAACAACTGTGCCTGCCTTGATGATCGGACACAGGTGCAAACGAAACCACGCACGGTGACGATCTATGACGTGGGCCCGCTTATGGAGCTGCTGGCAGCACCTGGCCGCCGCCTCCCCGTGCTACTTCTGGATCCCCAGACATCCCCCGAAGCCTGGCATGTCGCCAATAGCCTCGCCGGCTTCGCACACGTACTGACGATTATGCCCGACGCCTTGACGACCGTAGGTCACTACGCTGCCAAGGAACTAGGCATGCACATCGACGCAGTCACCCTTTGTTGGCCGGTGCCCGAAGCCACTGGCCACGCAGCGCCTGCGCACTGGAACAGCGCGCAAGTCAAGGATGCGGCCTTCTGGCCAGAAACAGTGTCAGGGATTATCCGCTCGTCTGTCGGCACGCGGGAGAGCTGGCTCGGTTCGTTGGCCAGCAAGCTCGTCAGCTGAAAGCATGAGTTACCGTCGCCTTTGCGGTCGAATGCCTTAGTTACGTTGCCCGGCATTCGCCCTGTAGCGGCTTCCACCGGACCTTATACTCGCCGAATGAACCGCACCGCGCTCGAACAGCTTCTGGACTACACGTTCAGCAATCGCTCGCTTTTCGAGCTAGCGCTGACTCATCAATCGTACTCCGAGAGCCACAACGAGCGCCTTGAATTTCTGGGCGATTCAATTCTCAGTGGCTCGGTCGCCGCCCTCCTCTACGAACGATTTCCGCGTTTGGCCGAAGGCTGGCTCTCTCGAATCCGGTCCAACCTGGTACGCGAGTCGACGCTACACGAAATCGCCGTGGCGCTAAATCTTCGCTCCTGGCTAAAGCTAGGGGATGCCGAAATCAGCGCCGGCGGCCTCGATCGCCCCTCTATCCTTGCGGATGCGTTTGAGGCTCTGTTGGGTGGCGTATTTCTCGATGGCGGCTTTCCGCCGGCTGAGCGCCTAGTCCGTCGAATCTACACGCCGATCCTCGATACAATTGACATTCGCCACTTCGGCAAGGATCCCAAGTCGCGCCTGCAAGAGCTCCTGCAGGCGCAGCACATACCGGTTCCCGCATACCGCATCGTGGCAGTGCTCGATAACGAACAGCCGCGTCGCTATCAGAGCGAGTGTGTCATTCCGTCCTTCCGCTTGCGAACGACTGGTATTGGACCAAATCGCCGCGTCGCCGAACGCGAAGCAGCTCAACGTATGCTTTCGATTCTCGAGGAACGCGCGGCGGCGTAGGAAATCTCCATGGCGTCCGTGCTCTGTCGGAACAGGGATGGCCGCGGCGCTTGCACCGGCAGGTCGCTGTCGCATAGAATCGAGGCAGCCGTTCACTCGGCACTTTACGCACGCATCACGCCCTCTCCCGCACTCACATTCAATTGAATCCCTGATTCAGTTGAGCGTCGACCACCGCGAGGCACTGCAATCCCCTCAGTTGGGCCTACCAGTTGCAAGCGCTCTCTCCTCTTTCAATCGCCACACCGTGGCAATAAGGAGAGCACCATGACCGGCAATCTTCAAGTCTTTGGCGTCGTCGGCACACGGCACGAAGCCATGTTCAGCGCCCAGCTGATCCCCGTGCAGGTGTTCGAAGCGAAGCTGAACCAGGTCCTCGCGACCACGGCCATCAGCACGTTGGTCGCACGTATTGAGAGCGGGGCCAGTGCGACGCAGTTTGACGATGATCTGTGGTGGACCATCGTGGATGACCTGAAGGCATATCTTGGCGGTCAGGCAGCCAACATGGCCGGCGATTCTCGCGACGAGCAGGATCAGGCGCTAGTGACCGCGGAATCGTGGGTCGAGGACAATATCTCGAACGCAAGTCGCTCAACGATCGTTGGCGCAGCCATCGTCCTTTACGGGTACGCCAAGGCCGAAACCATGATTTTCGAGCTCGGCGCCGCTGTGGCGGCATAACTCGCAAGCTTCAAAAGTAGCTTTGGACGATGCCCACCCCTTTGGGGCTGAGCGTCGTCCAAAGGCACCTACCTGGCCCCGACAAGCACGCCTCTTCAGGGCCCCTGCCCTCCTCTTTTCCAACGGCCGATTCGGCACAAGAGAGGACCATGAACGACACCATCCACCCGCAACATACCCCTTGGGGGACACCGCAGACACTCCGTATCGTCGCCGAAGGTATCGTGCGCTTTACGACCTCTAGCCACGGTGGCTATTGGCTCAGCCCGGCACGGGTTGCGTCCATGCCTCGGGGCCTGCGTCCCACGCAGAACCTGGACAGTAACGGTGGCGCCTGGTTCGAAGAAGACCAGGAATGGGCGATCGTCGTGCTCGCGTTCCCCCAACATTTCGACAGCCAGAACCACGAGCCGGCACAAAGGCTGCTGAAGGACTGGATGCCAGAGATCTGGGAAGTGTGGGCTGGCGAGAAGCTGACGCCGGAAACGAGCTTCACGCGCCGTCGCGAGGCGTTTTTCCATACGCACCGGAACGACCAGGTTGTCACGGGGGCCTTCGGGAGCTGGCACAAATGCGTGCCGCACGGGAAGATTGGCGTAGTCGCGATGACGGGCGGGCGTCCGCCAAACGGGGCTTTGACCGCCCCCGAAACCTACTGGCTCGTGGACGAGAACGAGTACGGCGAGGCGCTGAAACGTCCCGACAACGTAGGGTACTTCGTAATTGACCCGACGCGACATCAGCCTTGGCCACAGCAAGCTCTCGCTGCAGCAGCGTAATCAACTTTTCGGAAGCGGCCACCTTACGGTGCGCCGCCTCCGCTCCATGCCAGACCACATTGGTCTGGCATGGCAGAAAATGCCATTTCTCCCTTTGTTGTCGCCTTTCAGGCATCAGGAGAAAACCATGACCGTATTCTTTGCAATCGCGATCGTCCTCGTTCTGATCGTTGGAGTTCGCGCAGGAACCGCATCATCCCGCTCGGATGAAGAATCGAAGGCGCCTGTTTGCGCACTGTGCCGCACCTACCTTCCTTGTAACTGCATCCGTGAGCACGAGGACACCTCCTATGGCCATGATCACCGTCATGACCAGTGGTAGCGTGAGTCCCGTCGCAGAGCGACCGGCGCTCGGATCAAACGAAGCATCACCGCGTTGAAGTTTGAGTAACAGGGGCGCTCCGCAAGGTGCGCCCCCATCCTCCACGGCATCGAAACGTCAACAGATCCCGCTGAGCATCGCTCAACAGGGTCCCGGGCCCGCTCCTTTATCAACGCCACTTCGTGGCACAAGGAGGACCCTATGAAGCCGAAATTCACCTTTACGCCGACCGACAGGATGGTCGCAGCTGTTGAAGCGTTCCTGGCTGCTCGCCTGTGCGAGCAGGAAATCGAACCTATTGTGACCAAGTACCAGCAGGAGATTCTCAGCAGGCATCGCTTCAAGGCTGTGCGCCTTAGCGAGCGGGGCGAAGAAGTCATCATCCTTGACCCGAACCAGTCTTATCGCATAAGCGACGAGGATTCGGTGGTGTACTTTGCCGAATGTCGAAAAGCTAGAGACGCTGCGCAGTTGACGATAGAAGGCGAGGAGCAGGACGTTTGCCCTCACCTCAAGGCTAAGCATGCGCTGGTCCTGGCCGAGAACGAGTTGATCAAGTCGATGAGCGTGCTCCCTCAACTGGAGAGTCTCGGCGGCAAGTTGTATTGTCTGAAACTTGAGGATCGGAAAAAGCTGGTTGAGTTGTCCCTTGGGCTCGTTGTGCCGTTCGTGAGCCGGGGGCGGGCTGCTGCACTCGCCCAGACGACCCTGGCGCAGTACGCTCGGTTCGCCCCTCAGCCTGCCATGCCGCAGTAGTCGCAACAATGTCCGCCCGGCTCGCCCGGGTGGATTACCAGCTCCCGTTCTGCTGGCCACCAAGGCTCGCAGTGCGCACGCTCCACTCCTTTTCAATCGCCTATAAGGCACCAAAGGAGAACTCATGAATAGCGGCCACAACTCCCCGGACGCCGGCGCTGAGCTCGCGAGCTTTAGCCAATTCTCGGCTTCCGCTACGATCAACCCCCTCGCCAACCACGGCCGCACTGCGGAAGTGTTTTACTGCGGGAGGAGTATCTGCTTCGTCGATGCACTCGGTACTCCAGGCCTACGCCAGGCACATCGTGGGGCTGTAAATAACGCGCTGTACTGCAACGAGGAGGACGGGCTTCCCGACGAATGGCTGCGCCCTCTGCCGTCGAAAGATGCGCTGGCCGACTACTCGGAAATGGAAACGCGGTTCCCTCGTGCGTACGCGCGCGTGATGAATCCACAGCAGAGTCTGCTGTAGTTCTGACGTGACAAGGCCCGCCGCTCCGATCCGGAGCAGGCGGGCCTTTCTCATTGGTGCTTCAGACGTTAGGGGCCAGGCTCAGCAAGCCAAGTGCCGGTCGAGCAGCCAACGATTCGGCCGCCCATCATGACCGTAATGGATCTCGCCCTGCAGGCAACCGCCGTCGTCGAAGTACTGCTCTTTGGTGCCGTAGTGCACTCGCTTACTGGGCACAACGGAGAACGCATTCGCCGGCACTTCGATCAGCGGCCGCAGTGGCAGGCCTTCGGCCAGGACTTCGCGCCCCCACGCGTCCAAGCTCACCAGGCTGGCCGCATCGCAGCCAATAGCAGTTGTCAGGTTCAGTGCCTGAACAGCACCATCAGGCAGATCGACTGTGCCGCCGGTGCGCTCGAACACTTGGGCGCTGGTCGGCGCCGAATCCTGGAAGAAGATGAGGCAGTTGGGCTTGACGGCCGCCTCAGCCGGTACTGCAACAACCCACAAGCACTTAGAATTGGAATGGCACACATTGTTCTCCGTGGTCTTCGAGCCTCTTTGGGCTACGACTGGGGCCTAGCGCCCCGTGAAGGCAACCGCCTTGACGGGAAGTCAGCAACGTCGATTGTGCGCAGATCCAATAGCTATGCTGCCTGCAGGTGCTTCGCAGCGGCTATGTATTGATCGGGATTCGTGTAGTGATTAAGTCTGCCGGAACCCTGCGGGAGGACGTCTTGGACGCGTACAGGAGCAGCCTTTGATGTAGTGCCGAACGAACGGCGCGGACGAATGATACTGCGAAACAGCCAAAATCGACAAGTTGGTCATCGAGCCGCGCCGGCAGCGCTCGACTGGGCCACCGATGCTTCGGGCTGAGCGTTGCGCCGGTTTTACCGTGCGGTTATCATGGGCTTGCCGTTCGTTCGGCATCATCTCAACCGCGCAGCTTCGCGCGCGAGTGAAAGTACATTGGCCGACGTTGTGGCCCAGCGCAACTCCTTCCCTGCCCTGCTCTAGCTAATCGGCCACGTTCCGCTGGCCGCATGGCTGCGCTCTCCCCAGTCGCTCACGACTGCGCAGAGCTCCTCCAGCTCCTCGATTGTTCAGCCCGTCCGGGCATTGAGGAGATATTCATGAATTGCAATTTCGATACGCTAACCGAGCGTCTTCTCGGGCCAAAACAGCCTCCTCGATTCCCGGGGTGATTCAAAGAGACTGCGCGGAAAATGGGACTGCGACGGTGGACGCGTGCAAGAGATGCCGATCTAACGGCCGTATGGACTATACCAGGAATTGCGAAAGGTCGGCACCGCCGACGCCACGGCGAGGTACCGGCGGCGGCCATCACCTGCTACCCCGTTGGGGTTGCAGGTGGGCCGGACTTCACTGCTGGTTGCGTGCAGTTGCGTTGAACTCAAGCAGATAGTCGAGAATCGGCACGGCCTGATATTTTGCTGTGTTCAGCTTTTCGACTACGCGCTTGTCGAATGTCTCGCATATGACGCGCTTACTTTCCGCCTCCCGCAACACCCAGCTAGCGGTAACCTTGTTTCGCCTAACGATTGAGTCGACTTGCTGGCCATGATTGCGGTTCATTGGACACTCCATCTTTTGCCCTTTTACGGACGGTTGATAATGGAGGGAGCAACGCGCTCTGCGGAGCAGAAGCCGGCGGAGCGTGAGAAAACGAATGCCAATGTTGTAAGTTTCAGTCTGGAACATTACGAGCAAGAAATCACCCACCAACTACCCTTTCAGGTAGGAGGTGGGCTTGTCTCTATTGGCTTACTGCGCCGAATTACCAGCCCGGGAACTTTGCTGCAGTCGCGATCATGGGAGCAACCACGCCTGCTACAGCACCAATGGCAATAATTTCCCAGTTTTCCTTGACGTAACGGACGAAACTCTCACGAAGAGAGGCAGACGACTTGCGGATGAGTTTACGATTCATGGTGCGTTCCCTTTGTGCCGTACAGGCGGTGGATAAAGGGAGAGCTTTCGCTCGGAGAGCCGGAAAACGGCTGGCCGAACGGCCACCATCGAACAGTTGCTACCGGACAAAACCACGACCAGGGCGGGCCATCGTCTCAGTAAAGTGAGAGAGTGTGTGAACAATGCCAACCGAATGGCTCGGGGAATGCTACCTCACGTGCAAAACGTCCGTCAAATCGAAGCGACAGAATTAGTCCTCGTGTAACGACTTGCTTCGCTCGTCACGGCGATCCATTTGAAGAACCAAGACTGCGAACACCACGAACAACTCTGGCTGGTGAAACACTTCAACATCGTGTCGATCGCGCATCGTCAGCAAGCGCCCTCTCGCCTTGGCCAGGGTCTGGCCCGCGCGTGCGACTTGAAACTTCAAATCCCACAGATTTCCAGTCACCGTGGCGCCGTCCGCCGGTCCACCCACCGCGTAGTACTTGCGCGTGAAAGAGAACCACTTGCGTTTGATCATAAACCCACCGAGTTCTCCCGCGATATCCCACGTCGGTACCAGCGCGAAGATCCGGCGCCGGATCGTCCCGACCTGGTTGTCTCCACGATAGACTCGCCACGTGGGCGAGAAGGCGGCAAATTGCCCTTTTCCGCGATATGCCAGGTTTCCATCACCGTCCGTGATATCGATACCGCCGCGAATGGACAGCAGCTTGTTGGCGACGCTTAGAACTCTGGACATCCACTACCCCGATTCATTGGTGCCTTGGTATTGGCCCGCAAATTAATGGAACGCTCGCGGCATTTGCATAGCCGGTCACGCAAACGTCGGACAGCATATTGAGCAGCAGTCGGCTCCACAATAGACCCCAACTTTCCTCCAACGATACGCTTCTGCTTCCGGTGTCTTCGGGGGTTCGAGACGCGAAAGAAAGAAGCCCGCCAGCGTACCCCAACGGGTACGCGTGACGGGCGGGTTCCGGGTCGAGATTACGGTGCCGTAGCGATGCCGGTAGATGCCGCGACGTCGCCACGATAGCCGACGGCCTCTCCGTCTTTATCGACCGCGTAGGCCTTGGTCACAATCCCGCCCTTGTCGAACTCCACGTGGAAGTCGAGTTTGACGCGGCCGGAGTGGCGGGAGATTTCCTGCGCGTTCGGATAGGAGGCGTCGACGAAACAGTGCAAATGCTGGCGCGTCTTCAATGTCCAACCGCGCCTGCCGATGATTGCGAGGTCGGCTGGCCACACGTAGCAATCCAGGACGTGCTGCCCTGCATCCCAGCGATCCCGTTCGCAGCCTCCGTCCGCCCACACAAAATCGGGCGGTAGGACAACACGGAAGAACTCGAAGTCAATCTCGGTAGCCGCACGAAGGCGTGTAAGACCCGGGATAATGACCGCGGGCCCGTCGATCGGGTTATGGCCACCCCGGAGCACGCTGCCCGCGAGCACCCCAATGAACCTCGGAGTCTCTTCGATGCGATACCCCAGCGTATGCTCGTCTACTACGACGTACTTCGCGCATACCGGTACGGATTGATCTTTGATGTTGCCGCCGCTGCACAACAGCCGCCCTGCTGCAGACAGCGCAAGGGCCCCGCGTGCATTGCACACCCACGCCGGCTCTCCATGCTCTGCAGCCCGCGAATCAGTTGGGCCAGACACGGAGAATCCTGATGCTTCGATCGCCTGGACAAGACCGCTCTCGAGCTCAGAGCGCTCCCGCGCCGGCGGTGGCGCAACTTGCCGCTCCTTAAGCACGGCCCAGCCGAGTTTCGTTGCGTCAAGAAACCGACCATCCGACGTCGTCACCTCCAGGTACGTGATTTGGGCATCTTGATAGCGATACCCGTGGACCCGTTCCTGGCGGCTCAGCCAGTCAGCCACCGCGGAGCCGGCCTGCTCGCCGAGATCCTTGCTCCGATCGAAGACCGCCAAACAGCCGGTAATCTCGATGTTGTCCACGCGGCGGCCGTCTCTGGTTGCACTGAAAACGACCCGGCATGACATCCACTGCGACGTATTGGCCTTGTTGCAATTCATAGTTCCCTCCAATTCTGCCCCATTGGGCGGTTAAAAATGAGGGGGAGCTTTAGCTCGGCGGGACGACACGCCCGGCCGAACAACGAGGGGCCGCCGTCCATCCTCAAAGGGATGGAGCGGCGGCAAGTTTGCAGGATTGATGATTACGCGGCGAATGCCGGCGCGGATTCACGTGCAAAGCCAAATACACGCGAACCGTCGAGCCCCGTCATGCCACAGCTTTCGTCGTGGAACGTCACTGTGCAGCAGCGCACCTCGTCGACAAAGCCGAACACGTAGCCAGCAAGCGCGCTAGGGAAAGGCTGATTTAATCGACGAGAGTGTCGACGTTGAGCAGCTGTGAAGCGTTGATAGACTAAGGACGACCAGCGAGCTACGCCGATGCAACAAATCAGTTTTGCTAGTGCCGAGTATCTGGGAAAGAAGCGCGTTACGCGGCGCGAGAAATTTCTGGGTGAGATGGAGCAGGTGGTGCCCTGGGCTCGATTGCTGGAGGCACTGGAGCCGTACTACCCCAAGGGCAAACGAGGGCGCCCGCCCATTGGCCTGGAACGCATGCTGCGGCTGTACTTTG
>NZ_KB903171.1:0-26328 GCF_000379565.1 Cupriavidus sp. UYPR2.512
GCGCCGATCCAGTTGAACGGACGGAACAGGGTGTAGTTCAGGCCTTGCTCCATGCCGTAGGCGTGGATCACACGGTCCATCAGCTGCTTGGAGCAGGCATAGATCCAGCGCGGCTTGTTGATCGGGCCGTAGACCAGCGGCGAGGCCTCGGGGTCGAACTCATCATCGCTGCACATGCCGTAGACCTCGGAGGTCGACGGGAACACCAGGTGCTTGCCGTACTTGACCGCGGCGCGCACGATCGGCAGGTTGGCCTCGAAGTCCAGCTCGAACACGCGCAGCGGCTGGCGCACGTAGGTCGCCGGGGTGGCGATGGCCACCAGCGGCAGCACCACGTCGCACTTGCGGATGTTGTACTCGATCCACTCCTTGTTGATGGTGATGTCACCCTCGAAGAAGTGCATGCGCGGATGGTCGACGAGATCGCCGAGGCGGTCCGACGACATGTCCATGCCGTAGACCTCCCACGGCGTGGTTTCCAGGATGCGGCGCGTCAGGTGGTGGCCGATGAAGCCGTTGACGCCAAGAATCAGGACCTTTTTCATCGGTTTTCCTCGTTGGATTGTTCGGTATGGATAAGTTTGGCGAAGGCTTGCGGCGTGAGTGCCGAGCCATCCTGTGCCAGTAATCGGGTGACCATGACCAGGCCGCCGTCGCCGCACAGGCCGATGATCTGGCCGTCGTGCACATGCAGGCCAGGCGCCGTGCCGGCGGGCAGCGCCAGCGCAAGGTCCGCCAGCGGCCGGCGCGCCTGCGCCAGAATGAAGCGGTGCCCGGCGAGTTCGGTGAACGCCCCGGGATAGGGCGGCGCGACGGCGCGCACGAGGTTGTAGACCTCGGCGGCCGGGCGGCTCCAGTCGATGCGGCCGTCTTCCGGCCTGCGCCCGGAGAAGTAGCTGCCCTCGGCCAGCCGGTTGGGGTGTTGCGGCGTCTGCCCGGCGATCATCGCGGGCAGGGCGCGCCACAGCGTCTGCTCGGCGGCAACGGTGACTTTCTCGAAGACTTCGCCGGCAGTGTCGTCCGGCAGGATCGGCACTGCGGTCTGGTCGACGATATAACCCGCGTCAGGCCTGGCTTCCATGGCATGCAGCGTGGCGCCGGTCTCGGACTCGCCGCGCAGCACCGCCCAGTTCACCGGCACGCGGCCGCGGTACTTGGGCAGCAGCGAGCCGTGCATGTTGAAGGCGCCGCCGGGGGCCAGCGCGAGCACGCCCGCCGGGATCATGGCGCGGTAGTAGAACGAGAAGATGACGTCCGGGCGCGCGTCGCGCACAGCCTGGGCGATCGCGGCATCGGCAGGGTCCTCGCCATAGACGAAGGGGATGCCCAGCTCGGCGGCGGTGTCGGCCACGCGGCGGAACCAGATGTTTTCGTCGGGGCGGTCGCGGTGCGTGATCACCAGCGCCACCTCCACGCCGCGCGCATGCAGCACGCGCAGGCAGCGGTCGCCGACATTGTGGTAGCCAAAGACGACGGCGCGCATCATTGCTCCGCGCCTGCGGCGGCCGGCTTGACACGCTGCGGGTCCGCCTCCAGCACTGCCTTGATGCGGTAGCGCGGGCGGTCGCGCACTTCCTGGTAGATGCGGCCGACATACTCGCCCAGCAGGCCCAGGCCGAACAGCAGGATGCCGATCAGGAAGAAGTTCATGGCGAACAGGGTGAACACACCCTGGACTTCCGAACCGAACAGGAAGCGCCGTACCAGCAGTACCACCACCAGGACGCCCGAACACAGCGACAGGATCGTGCCGATCGCCGAGAACCACTGCAGTGGCACGATCGAGAAGCCGGTCACCAGGTCGAAGTTCAGGCGGATCAGCTGGTACAGCGAATACTTGGATTCGCCCGCGTGGCGCTGTTCGTGACCGACTTCGATCTCGACCGGATTGGAAGCAAAGGTGTATGCCAGCGCGGGGATGAAGGTGTTGACCTCGCGGCAGGCATTGATCGTGTCGATCACATTGCGGTCATAGGCGCGCAGCATGCAGCCCTGGTCCGTCATGCGGATCTTGGTGATGCGCTCGCGCAGCCGGTTCATCGCGCGCGAGGCATAGCGGCGGAACGCGGTGTCGTTGCGCTGGCGGCGGATGGTGCCCACGTAGTCGTGGCCGGCGCGCATGGCTTCGACCAGGCGCGGGATTTCTTCCGGCGGGTTCTGCAGGTCGGCATCCAGCGTGATCACGATCTTGCCGCGGGTGTGCTCGAAGCCCGCCAGGATCGCCATATGCTGGCCGAAGTTGCCGGCGAACAGCACCACCCGGGTCACATCCGGGCGCTTGTGGAACTGGGCCGCCAGCATCTGCGCCGAGCGGTCGACGCTGCCGTCGTTGATGAAGAGGATCTCGTACGAGTCGCCAAGGCCATCCAGCGCCGGATAGAGGCGGTCGAACAGGGCTTGCAGCCCGTCTTCTTCGTTGTAGACCGGAATGACGACCGAGACTTCGACCGGGCTCATTTGGAGAGACGTTTGCATGTTTCGCTGAGGATTGCGCAGACCCGCTCTACATCGGTGGCTTGCATCGCGGGGAACAGCGGCAGCGTGACGATGCCGCGCCCGATGCGTTCGGCATGCGGCAGCATGCCTTCGCGCCAGCCGAGCGAGCGGTAGTAGGTGAAAAGATGAATGGGCGGGTAGTGCACGCCGGTGCCGATGCCGCGCTCGCGCATGGCCTCCATGACCTGCTGGCGCGCCTGGGGCGGGCCGCCTTGCAGGCGGTCGGTCGGCAGCACCACCTGGAACATGTGCCAGTTGGTGGTGGCATCGTGTGCATCCAGCGCTTGCGGCAGCTCGATGCCCAGCGCTTCCAGGCCGCTGTCGGCGGCACAGCGGAAATACGTCTCGGCCAGTTCGGCGCGGCGCGCGGTGATGGCGTCGAGCTTGCCCAGCTGCGCCAGGCCGACCGCGGCGTTGACGTCGGTCAGGTTGAACTTGCCGCCGGGCTCTTCGACATCCATGCCATCCATGCCGGTGCGGATCACGCCCTGCAGCCGCAGGCGCTCTGCGCGCACGGCTTCCTCGGGCGTGTTCATCACCAGGCAGCCGCCTTCGATGGTGGTGATGTTCTTGTTGGCCTGGAAGCTGAAGCTGACCAGGTCGCCAATGGCGCCGATGCGCTGGCCGCGCCAGCGCGAGTCGATTGCCTGCGCGGCATCCTCGATCACGCGCAGCCCGTGCTTGCTGGCAATGGCGTACAGGCGGTCCATGTCCACCGGCAGGCCCGACAGGTACACCGGCATGATGGCGCGTGTGCGCGGCGTGATCGCGGCCTCGACGGCATTCAGGTCGAGATTGCGCGTGCGCGGGTCGATGTCGACGAACACCGGCCGCGCGCCCACTGCCAGCACCACGTTGGCGGTGGCGACCCATGTGACCGGCGTGGTGATGACCTCATCGCCGGGCCCGATATCGGCAATGCGCAGCGCGATCTCCATGGTTGCCGAGCCATTGGCGAAGGTGCGCACCGGGCGTCCGCCGAACAGGTCTGACAGCGCGGCCTCGAAGGCCTGCATCTTCGGGCCGGAGGTGATCCAGCCCGAGGCCAGCACCTTGCCGACTTCGGCAATGGCGGCGGCGTCGATGTCAGGCCGGACAAAAGGCAGGAATTCAGGGGCAGATGCGGTCATGGCAGGGCGAAGAAGAACGGTTGGTGTCGGACCTGGCGGCGCGCGCGCAGGCGCGTCATGAGCGGGCGATCAGGAAGACGCCCGCCAGTATCAGCAGGATGCCGGCCACGCGCAAGGGGCCGATCATCTCGCCGAACAGCCACCAGGCGGCCAGCGCATTGACTACGTAGCCGAGCGACAGCATCGGGTAGGCGATCGACACATCCACGCGCGACAGCCCCACGATCCATACCCCCACGCTGACCACGTACAGCGTCAGTCCGGCCAGCACCGGCCATTGGGTCAGCACGCGCAGCGCCGTCACCAGCAGCGTGCCGCGGTCCAGCGTGATGGCGCCGATGGCATTGACGCCGGCCTTGAGCAACAGTTGCGCAGCCGCATTGAGCAGCACGCCGGTCAGGATGAAAGCGAAGGTGGAAAACGTCATGGCGCTGCGCAGTGCGGGAGTTGCAGGTTACTGTCCTGGGGATTGCGCCTGCGGGCCATTGCCCGGCAGCGCGAAATTGGCGACCGCCACACGGCGGCGGTCACCGGCGATCCGGTGCAGCGGCACGCCGCGCGCAGCCAGTGCGTCGTAGGTCGCGGGCGACATGATTGCTACCGCGCGCCTGCCGTCCTGCCAGCGGGCGATAAAGCCATCGATGGTCGGGATCCACTTCTGCGGTTCCTGGCCGACGCCGAATTCCAGCTCGTCCGGATGTTCCACCATGATGGTGGTGCGGCGCAGGTAGAACGGCAGCGTGTGGTCCAGCATGCCCACGCTGTACAGCGGCATGTCCGGCGTCAGCACGGCATTGATGGCGGGCACCAGGTCCACGCCGGAGCTGGGCCGGCCCATGGCTTCGTGACCGCGCAGCGCCACCGTGCAGCTGATAAACATCGCCAGCGCGTAGACCACCACGCTGGGAAACACCCCGCGCGTACGCAGCAGCCTGCGCGCCAGCAGTGCGCCGGCCAGCATCAGCGCGAAGGCGATGCCGGTCCACATGGCGAATTCGCGATAGACCACATTGGGCGTGCCGGGCTTGTCCATCATGCCGACGAACGGGCACGCCAGCAGCCCGACCACGCCCAGCGCGATCATGGCATTGACCTGCCAGCGCCAGGTGCGTTCCGTCACCGTGTCCAGTGCCACGCCGGCCAGCAGCGCCAGCGCCGGGAAGATCGGCACGATATAGCCGGGCAGCTTGGAGCCGGACAGGCTGAAGAAGACAAAGATCGCCACGGCCCACAGCGCTGCCAGCAGGGCGGGCTGGAATGGCCGCGGCGAGGTGCCGCGCGCGACCCCGGCGCGCTCGCGCACGGCCTTCCACATTTGCCGAGCCAGGCCCAGCCAGGGCAGGAAACCGGCCAGCAGCAGCGGCACGAAGTACCAGATCGCGCCTTCGCGCTGGTGCACGTTTGAGGTATAGCGTTGCCAGTGCTCGTGGATAAAGAAGAAACGCAGGAATTCCGGATTGCGCTCCGACACCAGCCAGAACCACGGCACCGTCACCACCAGCATCGCGACAATGCCGCCCGGCAGATGCAGGCGGCGCCACAGGCCGAAGTCGCGCGTCACCAGCGTGTAGACCACCAGCACCAGCCCCGGCAGCGCCAGCCCCACCAGCCCCTTGACCAGCACCGCCACGCCCATTGCCGCCCAGCAGGCGAGCATCCAGTTGCGGCGTTCGGCGCGGGTGGCATCCGGGTGCTGCGCCAGCAGCATGAAGGCCAGCACGCACGCCATGGCGCCGGCCAGCGTCATGTCCAGCGAGTTGAAGTGCCCGGCGATATTCCACATCGGCGCGGAAACCAGCACCAGCCCCGTCAGCACCGCCACGCGGCGGCCGTACCAGCGTGCCGCGGCCAGCATCGACACGCCCAGCCCCAGGATGCCGGACAGTGCCACGCACAGCCGCGCCTGCCAGTCGCCCACGCCAAACAGCGTGTAGGCCAGCGTGGTCACCCACAGGTGGAAGGGTGGTTTCTCGAAATACTTGAGTTCGTGGTAGCGGATCGTCACCCAGTCGCCGGTGGCGAACATCTCGCGGGCAATCTCGGCGTAGCGGCCTTCATCGGAGCGCAGCAGGTGGCGCATGTCGAGGGTGCCGAACCAGACCAGCAGGATAAACAGGCTGGCCAGTGCGACCGCACTGGCGGTGGTGGCTCCAACAGACAGCGCGGCAGGCCGCGAGGTCGATGAACTACGCATAGATCTCCTGGAAAAGCGCGACGGATCGATGGTCCTGCGCGCGCGCGGTGACGGGAAGCCATCTCAACGCATGGACTTGCCGGTTGGTGGACACCAGGCGGCCGGCAGGCTGGCGCGCGCCTGGGACGCCACTGCCGCCTCGGCGCACGCGGGCCGGCAATGGTAGCACGGTGGGCAGGCTGTCCCGGCGAGTGCCGGGGACGGTCCTGCAGGCGCGGCCGGATCGGCGCCCCGGAGGAAGGAAAAATCCGAGTTACACACGCAACAAAACGCGATAATTTCAGTGTCCAGGCGGTCGCCTGGCAGGCCGGGCGCTGGGTCGGGCGCGCCTGGACATTCTAGACGGGGATTCATGTGAAGACAAAGGCGCAGCAAGACTGGCTGGCAGGCTTGATGGCGGGCGCGGCCATGGCCCTGGCGCAGCATGCCGGCGCCCAGGGTGCGGCGCCACTGCCGGGCGCCGGCCCGGCGGTGGCGCAGGCCGCGGCAAGCCAGGCGCAGGCATCGGCGGCGGCCGTGCTGTGCAATGCCCCGTGGTTCCGCTCCGGGTCGCACGTGCAGATGGAAGGCGACGGCGTGATGCCAATGTCGGTCAGCATGACCCTGCGCGACGTGGTGCGCAGTCCGACCGGCTGCCGCGCCCAACTGGAGATCAATTCCAAGACTGCCCTGTCGGCGCTGATGGGGCCGCCGGTGATTACCACCCAGGTGCATGAAGTGGTGATCGACCGCCGTTCGCCCGGCGGCCAGACCAGCATCGAGAGCCAGCATGCCGTCATCAACGCCCGCGCCCGCTACGCGCGCATGTACGGCGAGGCGGCCTTCCGCGGCATGGGCGTGTTCAACTACGCCGGCCTGGACCTGCGCGAGGGCGCCACGCTGGAGGGCGAGACCTTTGAGTCCAGCGTTTCGCTGAAGGTCTACCCGCTGGGATCGGATGAAGTGGTCAGCACCATGCGGGCACAACATGCGTCGATCCATATCGGCTCGCGCCACGTCGGCAAGCGGCAGACGATCAATACCGTGCTGGGGCGCAAGGAATGCCTGCCGGTCACCTATGAGAAGCGCACCTCGCTGGGGCCGGTGTTGGTTGCCGAAGAAGTGGTGCAGGTCGAGCCGACCGTGATGCACGTCACCGACTGGTATTGCCCGGCCGATGCCTTCGTGCTGCGCACTGAAGTGCGCCAGGATGACAAGGTGCAGCGCGTGGATGTCACCGCGCTGGAGCGCGACACGCAAGCGCCATAGGCTTGGGCGTTTGGGCAGGACGCAAAAAAACCCGCCTTGGCGGGTTTTTTTGCGTCAGGCGCTTGCGGCTCAGCTGGCAGCCGGCGCCGAAGCGGCCTTCTGCTTGCTCTTCTTCTTGGTGGACTTCTTGGCCGGCTTTTTCTCGGCGGCCGGCGCGGAAGCGTCGGTCAGCTCGCTGCGGGTGCTCTTGTTCGCGCCCTGGCTGTACGGGTCGAACTTGTCGCCGGCCTTGGCCCCCTGGCTGTACGGGTCGAACTTCTCACCCGACTTGGCACCCTGGGAATACGGATCGAACTGCTTCTTGCCGCCGGTCTGTGCCTGCACGGCCAGCGAAGCGGCGCCAAGGCAGAGTGCGATCGCGGTCGCGACGAACTTGTTCATGGTTTCTCCTTAGAAATGCCGCCGTCGGGCGGTCGTGTATGTGGCCTGTCCCTTGCATGGGACGGCTCGGCCCAGTGTCGCCAACATTGTTCATCGCTGTCAACTTGGGGCTTGCCCCCGCGCCACGACCTCATGGAAACCCTGAATTGCGGCCCCAGGCCGATTGAGGTTGGGGACCGCTTGCCCCCTTACTCCGTGACCGCGTCCGACGGGTGTTTCCAGGCCGCGCGCACCTCGCCGGACGGCGCCAGCGCCAGGTTGATGCCGCGGCTGCCGATGGGCTGCTGGAACCAGCGCCTCTGCAGCGCCGTGACCTCCGGGCCGGCAAGGGTGTTGGTCAGCGCCTGGTCGACCAGGCGCTTCCATTCCGGATCGGCCTTGGACAGCATCAGCGCATTCTGCTCCACCGACAGCGCCGGGCCCACGATCACGTACTGCGACGGGTCCTTGGCGCGCGCGCGCAGGCCAGCCAGCAGCACGTCGTCCATGACGAAGGCCTGGGCACGGCCGGATTCGAGCAGCAGGAACGATTCGCCGTGGTCCTTGGCGTAGACGTCGTGGTAGCCGTACTGGGCCTTCATGCGGCGCACGTGGCGGTCGCCGGTCGATCCGGCGCTGGTGACCACGGTCTTGCCGCGCAGGTCGCCGAACGAGCGGATGCCCGAGTCGGCGCGCACCAGCATGCGCACGGTCGACACGTAGTGCGAGACGCTGAACGCAACCTGCTTCTGGCGCTCGAGCGAATTGGTGTTGGGTGCGCAGTCCAGGTCCACCAGCCCGTTGACCACGGCGGGAATGCGGTTCTGCGGTGTGAGTGGCATCCAGCGCACCTTCAGGTCTTTCAGGCCCAGTTGCTGGCGCGCCGCTTCGGCCGCGCGCAGGCACAAGTCGACCGCATAGCCGGCCGGCTGGCCCTTGTCATCGGCAAACGAGAATGGCAGCGCCGACTCGCGGTAACCGAGCACGATGGTGCCGGATTCGCGGATCTTGTCGAGCACAGGGCTCTGGGCGCTGGCCAGTGCCGGCGCCAGCGCGGCTACGGAGATGGCGGCGAGGGCGACAGCCGCCAGCGAGCGGCGGGCGCGCAGGAGTCGGGCGGACAGGGCGGGCAGGGTGAAGGCAGGCATGCGGAGGAAACCGGAGAGCGGCCGGCAATGCGGCAAAGATGCAAGGGTATACCCCTGGTCTGGGGCCGGCGAAGGACATTGTTGTCATAAGCAAATTCCCTGCCCCGAGAGCCTTGCCAGCGATGGGCCGTCTGGCAATCGTCTATAACTGGCTCTGTCGCAATAAGCGAGCGAGGGCGGAACGAACCCTGCGGGCGCTGTTGAACTGGTGCGCAGCCGACGGATTGCTCCCTTCGTGGCACGGCATTTGGCCCTTGGCGGCCATATGCAGGGGCCTGGTCGCAGCGCACCGCGACTCGGGTAGCGCGCTGCACCTTGCTCGAGGTGGGGAGTTCTCCCTTCCGTCCATCGCGGACGGCGAGCACAATCAGAAGAAATGCTCGTACGCAGGAGGCCTGCCCCATGCGCATCACCACTGTCCGGCGCAAGCTCGAAGCCCTTGGAATTCATTGCCACCATGGCATCGAAGATGAGGAGCGCGATGGCATTCTGGTCATCAACGACAGATTGCATGTCAGCGTCTCCCACTTGGAAACCGGGATGCACCTGGTACAGCGCAATGCCGACGGCAGTTGTGTCTTCTATCCCGAAACCAAGTCGATGGCGGAACTCGCTGTCCAAATTCGGGAGGCCTTGGGTCACCGTTAAGACGCGTTTTCTCTTCGCTGACCCACGAATGACCGCGACTGGTGCGCTCACGCATCGTCCAGAGGGTTGGCCACTATAAAGGTTGATGCTCTGCAGAGCCGCCCCTCCCGCACCGGTGGTCTGCCACCGCAATGCCAAGGGGCTGACTGGGACGGACAGGGCGAGATGCCGTCCTGGCTAAAGCGGGCCATCAGTGCGGGGGCGGAGCGCCAGATATGGCTCGGTACGGCTACCTTTGGTAGCTGCCGGCTACGTTTTTGGGGGGACCACCGTTTGGATGATTGCCGCGGGCGCATTGCTGGCCAAAAATCAAGAAGAAAGAGGGGGGGACCACCATGCGACGACTACATCTCGTTGACATATCCTTGTTGTTCGCCATGATAGGGTGTTGTGCAAGCGCCCACGCCCAGTCCGGCGTGACGCTGTTCGGTATCGCCGACGCCGGTATCGAATTCAACAATAATGCAGGGCGCAACGGCGACAGTCTCGTACGGCTGGTTTCCGGGAACCAGTCTGGCTCGCGTTGGGGGCTGCGCGGCGTGGAGGAGTTGGGCCGCGGGCTGAAGGCAGTCTTTCTGCTGGAAAGCGGCTTCGACATCGATACCGGCAATTCGGGCCAGAGCGGGCGTCTGTTCGGCCGCAATGCCTATGCAGGGCTCGATAGCCTATACGGCTCACTCCTGTTGGGGCGGCAGCAGACCGGCATGCGCGAATTCGGCAATATCTATGATCCCAATGCGATTGCCGACCGCTACAGCATCCTCTCGATTGCGCCGGAGTTTGGCGCGCGCGCGGACAATGCCATCAAGTATGTCGGCAAGTTCGGAAAGCTGACTGGACTGGCTTTCTACTCATTCCAGGCTAATGGCAGCGAAGTGGCTGGCAGCAACGTATTCGGACGTAATTTCGGCGCGTTCGTCAACTATGCCTCCGGCCCCTTTGCGCTGGGCGTGGCCTATGACGATGCGCACGTCGGCACGCCGTCAAACCAGGCGCCGGTCCTGAGGCGCGTTTCGGTGGCTGCCACATATGCGGTGGGTGATGCCAAGGTTTATGCGGGCTACCGTCTGGCGAAGGCCTATGATGGTGCTACGCTGCCGGGCGCGCAGGCAGCTGACGCCGGCTCGAACCTCTACTGGCTGGGCCTGGCTTACAAAGTGACGCCGGCTTTCTCCCTGACTGGCGCGGCTTACTACCAAGACTTCCGGCAGACCGGATCCGACCCGTGGCAGTTCGTGCTTACTAGCGATTATTCGCTCAGCAAACGCACCGACCTCTACGCTTCAGTCTCCTACGCGCTAAACAAGGATAACTCGGCACTAGGCGTCAACGGCTTCAACAGTGGCAGCGGCACGTCGGCCGTTTTCAACGTACAGCCTGGCAAGGATCAGGTGGGTGCGGTGATGGGCGTTCGTCACCGGTTCTGATGCGCCTGGCCACGAGCGCGCGCCAAACCGGGGGCCGAAAGTGGCGGGGCGAGGGCGTGTCAGAGCCAGTCCCTGCCTACATCACGCGCCCGAACCACCACAACGACAGCAGCCCCGCACACGTGGCCAGCAACGCTCCCAGCGCGGCAAAGAACGCAGTAATTTCAACCTGTTCGCGCTTGCCAAACGCCAGCCGCATATTGAGCGCACGGTACACCCTCTTCAGTTGCGCGGCATCCTCAAGCGGGAAATACTCTGCCGCTGTTGCATTGGCGACTTCCTTCAATACCTTCTCGTCCAGCCTGACGCGCGCCGACCAGCCATCGACCGAGAGCACCACACCCTCGGTCGTGCCAACCCCGACGGTATAAACGCGCACGCCGTGCGCGGCGGCAAGCTGCGCCGCTTGCGTCGCGGCCGGGCCGGTGTTGCTTTCACCGTCGGAAAACAGGACGATCGCCCCGGAGGAATAAGAGCCGGGCGTCACGGCTTCGCCGCTGCGGGACGCGTCCGGCTTTTGCAACGGCGCGGTGTCGCCGTTCATGAGGCGCTCGGCGTCACCAGCCGTCTGCGGCAGCAGCGTCGTCAGCGCGATGAGCAGGCCATTGCCCAGCGCGGTGCCGCCTTGCGGCTTGAGGCGGTCGATCGCCGTGGCCGCGGCATCCTTGCTGCGGCTGGGCGCCTGTGCCACGGCGGCGGTGCCGGCCATCGCGACGACTCCCACACTGACGCCCGCGGGTAGTGCGTCGAGCAGAACCTTGGCCGCTTGCTGGGCGGCGCGGATGCGGCTGGGCTGGATGTCTTGCGCGCGCATGCTGCCGGACAGATCGATGACCAGGACCACGGTCTCGATGCGCGAGGGCAGCAGCATCACCGCCTGGGGTCGGGCGATGGCGAAGGTCAGCGCGGCCATGGCCAGCAGGAGCAGCATGGGCGACACGTGGCGGCGCAAGGTAGCGCCGCCCTTGATGGCAACGCCGACGGTTTTCAGGGTGAGATCGTGCACCGTCGCCTGGCGCCGGCGCCGGCGCCCATCGAGCCATACGTAGCCCGCGGACAGCACGAGGACGAGCGCGAACAACCACAGCATGCCTGGCCACAGAAAGCTGAAGACGGGTAGCCGGCTTATGGCATCGGTCATGCTGCCCCCTTTGGCCCGTTCTCCTGCTTTGCTACTGCAGCGGCCCCTTGACGGTGGCGGCGCCGGCGGGTGAAGTGCAGCAGGGCCAGGTCCAGGCGGGCGTAGGTCGACAGCGTCAGGCACGCCACGCCAGCCTGGGTGAAGGCCAGGCGCAACTCGGCCTCGCGCGCCTGGGCGGCGGCGGCGAAGCGTTTGCGGAAGGCCGGGTCGTGCGTGTCGACGAACATCTGCTCCGCGGTTTCGGCATCCTGCAGCACGACCAGGCCCAGGTCGGGCAAGGCCATCTCCAGCGGGTCGACCAGCCGCACGGCGACGACCTCATGGCGCCGGGCCAGCGTTCCGAGCGATGCCTGCCAGCCCGGGGCGCTGATGAAGTCGGAGACCACGAACAGCACCGATCGTTGTTTCGCGACCGCCCGTGCGCGCTCCAGCAGGTCGCGCAAGCGGGTGTCGCCCGGCAACGCGGCGGGTGTGGCATGCATGCGGTCGAGCAGGTGCAGCAGATGCCGGCGCCCCGAGCGCGCCGGCACCACCGACGCGCCCGCGTCTGTGGCCCCGCCGTAGAGCAGGGCGCCGACCCGGTTGCCATAGCGCGTCAGCAGCAGCGCCATGACGGTGGTGAAGTCGCTCAGCAGATCGCGCTTGCTCACGCTGCCGGAACCGAAACCGACTGATCCGCTCAGGTCCAGCAGGAACCAGACGGAGACCTCCCGGTCTTCGTGGTACTCACGCACGTGTGGTGTCTGCAGCCGCGCCGTCACGTTCCAGTCGATGTGCCGCACGTCGTCGCCGGGGTGGTATTCGCGCAGGTCGGCAAGATCCAGCCCAAAGCCGCGGAACAGCGTGCGGTAGTCGCCCTGCAGCAGGCCATCGAGGCGACGCACCACGGTCCATTCCAGGCGGCGCAGCAAGGCCTCGGCCTGCCTTGCGTCGACGCTGGCCAGCGCGGTGCCGGCAGGCGTGCCGGCGGGTGCGCTACCGGGTGCGGCTTCGGGGCCGCTCCGGCGCCTAGCGCGCAGGCGCCCGAACATGGGATTCCAATGGGCGCTCCGGAACCGGCAGCGCCTGCAGGATGCGGGTGACGAGCTGGTCGGCAGTCACGCCGTCGGACATGGCCTCGTACGAGAGCACCAGGCGGTGGCGCAAGACATCCGGCACGAGGTCGACCACGTCTTCGGGCAGCGCATAGTGCCGGCGGCGCAGGAACGCGAGGGCGCGCGCGCCTTCGATCAGGCCGATAGTGGCGCGGGGGCTGGCACCGAACGCTATGTATCGATCCAGGTCTTCCAGCCCGTAGCTTCCCGGCTTGCGGGTGGCCGCCACCACGCGCACTGCATACTGGAGCAGGCTCGGATCCACATAGATCCTGCCGCATTCCTCCTGCAAGCTTGCCAGGCGCTCGGGCGTCGCGATGGGGCTCACGCTGATGCGGGGGCCGGTGACACGGTTGACGATGACGGCCTCCTCCTCTTCGCTGGGATAGCCCACCAGGACCTTCATCATGAAACGGTCGACCTGCGCCTCAGGCAAGGGGTAGGTGCCTTCCGTTTCTATCGGGTTCTGCGTGGCCATGACGAGGAAGGGCGTGGGCACCAGATGGGACTCGCCGGCGATGGTGACCTGCTTCTCCTCCATCACTTCCAGCAAGGCGCTCTGCACCTTGGCCGGCGCGCGGTTGATCTCGTCGGCCAGCAGCAGGTTGGCGAAGACCGGGCCCCGCACGGTGGAGAACTCGCCCGTGCCCTGGTTATACATGCGCGTGCCAATCAGGTCGGCCGGCAGCAGGTCAGGCGTGAACTGGATGCGCTTGAAGGAGCCGCTCATGGTCCTGGCCAGCGTCTTGACGGTCAACGTCTTGGCCAGGCCCGGCACGCCTTCCACCAGCAGGTGGCCACCCGCAAGGATCGCCACCAGCACCCGTTCGAGGAAGTGGTCCTGGCCCACCACCACGCGCTTCACCTCATACAGCAGGCGTTCCATCAAGTCGGCGCTGTCCACTGCGCCCCTGGCTTGGTCGTTCATAGGCCCACCCGTCTAGAAAGGAGAGGATCCGATGGAAACCCCGGCGCTTTCGATCGTGACAGCAAAGCCGATGCCGAGGAAAGTGCCGCTCTGGTTGGGGTTGAGGATGGCGGTGACGATCCCTACTACCTCGCCATCCAAATTCACCAGCGGTCCGCCGGAGTTGCCCGGATTGGCGGCGGCGTCGAACTGGATGAGCTTGTCCAGGTCCTGCTTGCCGTCCGGCAAAACGAACCTGCGGTCGAGCCCCGAGACCACGCCGGCAGACACCGACGGGCCGATGCCGAACGGAAAGCCGACCGCGACGACTTCGGTGCCGGGCGCGAGGTTCCGGCTGGAACCGAGCGTCGCCGGCGGCAGGTCGTCGGGGATGGAACTGGGCCGGATCACGGCGAGGTCTTTCTCCGGGAACGCCTGCACCACCGAGGCCTCGGCCGTGTGGCCGTCATGGAACATGACCTCCAGGCGCAGGGCGTCGGCGACGACGTGATAGCTGGTGAGAATGATGCCGCTTTCGGTCACGACCACTCCCGAACCGATGTGGCGGGCTGTGCGCTTGCCGCCGGACTCGCCCTTGCCGCCAGGTGGGTCGCCTTTTGCGAGTTCATCGCCCGAGGGTAGCGGGGGCGATTCGGGAGGTGCTTTGTGGCGTGTGGCGGGGGGGTCACGCTTGGCGTGGGGGGCGGATGCCGTTTTCTTCGGCTTGTCCGCAGCCTTTTCGGCTGGCGCATAGCTGCGAACTTCAACCACCGACTCGCGAACCGCCTCTGCCGCCCTGGCTGTGCGCGAAGGCAGACGCTTGGTTTCCAGCGTGTGCAGCACGGCGGAGTCGATGTCGGCTTGCTTGAGGACGCGCGGCGTCGGCTGCAACAGCCAGGCAGAGACCACGACGGCCGCGAGCACCAGCGCCACCGCTGCCGAGACCCATCCGTAGATCGTTACCCGTTTCATTGCCGCTCCCGAGGTCCCGTCCCGCCGTGAAAAATACAGTACCATCGTCTTACCCACGCGCCAAGGAGCAGGTGCATGCAGTTTCTCTGGCCGCAAATGCTCTGGCTGTTGCTCGCGCTGCCCCTGCTGGCAGCCGCTTACCTGTACCTGATTGCGCGGCGCAAGAAAATCGCGCTGTTGTATGCCAGCCTTGCGCTGCCGCGCGCCGCCCTGGGTCCCGGCCAACGACTGCGGCGTCACATCCCGCCGCTGCTCTTCCTGCTCGCGCTGGGCGTGGCCCTGCTGGCTTGCGCCCGTCCTACTGCGACGATCACGCTGCCGTCCGACACCATCACCCTGGTACTGGCCATGGACACCTCCCGCAGCATGGCGGCGACCGACGTTGCACCCACCCGGATCGGCGCATCCAAGCAGGCTGCCCGGGATCTCATCGTCGGGCTGCCGGCCAGCGTGCGCCTGGGCATGGTCTCTTTTGCCGCCACCGCGACCGTGGTGCTGCCCCCCACCGACAACCGGCAGGACATGCTCGACGCAATCGATCGCTTCCAGCTCCAGCTCGGCACGGCGACCGGCAGCGGGCTGATCCAGGCGCTGGCAGTGTTGTTCCCCGACGATGGCATCGACCTGGAAGCAATCCTTTTCAGCGGCGAGTCGCTCGCACCCGGGCCCGGCGGCAGATCGCTGACAGAGGCCGCCGCGGCGGACGCCGTCCGCAAGCGCGAACAGGAACGGCCGGCGGCGCAGCCTGGCTCGTATCGGCACGGTGCGGTGATCCTGCTCAGCGATGGCCGCCGCACCACCGGCCCGGACCCGCTGGACGCCGCGCGCATGGCGGCCCAGCGCGGCGTGCGCGTCTATACGGTGGGATTCGGTACGCCGCAGGGCGGAGCCGACGCAGAGTCGAGCCTGTCTTACTACATGCAACTCGATGAACCCGCCTTGCGGGCGGTAGCGGCGATAACGAACGGCGAGTACTTCCAGGCAGGCTCGGCTGCGGACCTGAGCCAGGTGTATCGCCAGCTTAGCGCCCGCTTCGCGCTCGAGCGCAAGGAAACCGAGATCAGTGCATTGTTCTCGGCAGCAGCGTTGTTGCTGCTGGGGGCGGCGTGCGGGCTCTCAATGTTGTGGTTCCGGCGGTGACCTGAAGCACCCAGTGGGAATCGTCCTACTTCTAGCGGCCCTCTTCGACAAGTCCATGCACTTCAGCGGTGGCAGAATGGCTTGTGCCCGCTCTCCCGTCACAGGTGACGGAGAGGCGCGCCACGCGAGGTTGACAACATTGTGCTGACCCTTACCGACGTCTCCAAGACATACAACGGCGCCCGACCGCGCACGGTTCTCCGCGGAGTCAGTCTTGCGCTGGACGCCGGCGAATATGTCGCCGTCATGGGTGAATCTGGCGTGGGCAAGTCGACGCTGCTCCACCTGATCGCCGGCCTGGATCGGCCCGACAGTGGCCGCATCCAGTTCGACGGACAGGATCTGGGCAAGCTGGACGACGATGCCGCAACCTTGCTGAGGCGGCGAAAGCTGGGGTTCGTGTTCCAGGCCTTCCATGTTCTGCCGAATTTGAGCGCGGCGCAGAACGTGGCGCTGCCTCTGCTGTTGAACGGCCTCGAGCGGGAAAAGGCGTCGGCGCGCGTTGCCGAGATGCTCGCTGCGGTTGGGCTTGAGGGGCGCGAGGACAGTCTGCCGCGCGAGCTTTCTGGCGGGGAACTGCAGCGGGTGGCGATTGCACGTGCCCTGGTACACCGGCCGATGCTGCTGCTGGCAGATGAGCCGACCGGCAACCTTGATCGCGAGACGGCTGCGCGGGTGCTGGGCCTGCTGCGCGAACTGGTCAACGCAAATGGCACAGCCGCGATTATCGTCACGCACTCGGCACTGGCTGCGGCGACGGCGGATCGCGTCCTGCAATTGACGCCAGGGGGCCTGACGCCGCTGGGGCCACTGCCGCCAATCAGTGCGGCCGCCTAAGCCATGCGAATGCGAAGCTCGCTCGGCCTTGTGCTACTCCTGGGCGAATTGCGCGCCCATCCCGGACGCGCAATCATCGGCATCCTTGCCGTGGCTATCGGTGTGGCAATGGGCTATGGCGTGCATCTGGTCAACCACGCTGCGCTGGCGGAGTTTTCCCAGGCGGTGCGCTCCTTGATGGGGAGTGCCGATCTGGAGATCCGCGGGCCGCGCATGGGCTTCGACGAATCGCTCTATCCGCGCATCGCGGGCCTGCCGGAGGTGGTGGCGGCCAGCCCCGTGGTGGAAGTCAATGCGCGGGTGCCGGGGCGCACCGGTGCGCTGACGCTGTTTGGCATCGATGTGTTCCGGGCGGCGCCTGTGACACCCAATCTGATCGGGCGGCCAGCCGAGGAGCGCGCGGGCAAACTCGACGTTCTCGATCCCGACGCCGTGTTCCTTTCGCCGGCGGCGCTGAGCTGGCTCGATCTCAAGCCCGGGGATCCGCTCACCGTACAAGTCGGGCTCACCGCGCTTACGCTGCGTATTGCCGGCACGCTGCCGGCGGCAGGCGAGGGCATGCGCCTGGGCGTGATGGATATCGGTGCGGCGCAGTGGCGCCTCGACCGGCTTGGCCTGCTGCAGCGGATCGACCTCAAGCTCAGGCCGGGAGTGGACACCGACAACTTTGCGCAAGCGCTGGCCGCGCTGCTGCCGCCAGGGGTGGTGGCGGGTTCGCCGCAGGACAACGCGCGCCGAACTTCCAACCTGTCGCGCGCCTATCGGGTGAACCTGAACGTGCTTGCGCTGGTGGCGTTGTTCACAGGCGCCTTCCTGGTGTTCACGATGCAGGCTGTATCGGTGCTGCGGCGGCGCTCGCAGCTTGCACTGTTGCGCGCCCTGGGGGTGACACGCGCTGGTCTGCTGCGGCTGCTGCTGGCGGAAGGCGCGGCTCAAGGCACGCTCGGCGCGATGCTCGGCCTGGCGCTTGGCTTCGTCCTCGCCGCCGCGGTGCTCGGGTACGCGGGGGGCGATCTGGGCGGTGGCTACTTTGAAGGTGTCAAGCCCAAGGTCCGCTTCGACGCGCCGGCCGCGCTGATCTTTTTCGCGCTCGGACTGTCGGCGGCGGTGTCCGGCAGTCTCGCACCGGCATGGGAGGCCGCCCGCGCGCGGCCGGCGCAGGCGCTCAAGGCGGGCGATGAGGAGACCCCGCTCAAGCGGCTGCGCGCGCCGTGGACCGGGCTTGCTGCGATGGCAGCCGGGCTTGGGATGACGCCACTGCGGCCGGTAGCGGATCTGCCGGTCTTCGGTTATGCGGCGATCGCGCTTCTGTTGGTGGGCGCCATCCTGCTGATGCCACGGCTGGCGCATCTTGTGTTCGGCTTGTTGCCCCCTTCGCGACAGGCTGTGCCGCAGCTTGCCCTGACCCAGCTCGCCGGCGCGCCGGGCCGCGCGGCCATCGCCCTGGCCGGCATTGTCGCCAGCTTTAGCCTGATGGCCGCGATGGCGATCATGGTGTCAAGCTTCCGCATCTCGGTGGACGATTGGCTGCACAATGTCCTGCCGGCCGACCTCTATCTGCGTGCATCGTCATACGGCGATAGCGCGTATTTCTCGCTTGACGACCAGGCGGCCATCGCCAGCGTCCGTGGCGTTGCGCGTGCCGAGTTTCTACGTTCGAGCCAGATCCTGCTTGATCCCCAGCGTCCCCCCGTAACGGTCATTGCCCGGCCGATCGATCCGCGCGATCCGGGCGCACGGTTGCCGCTGACGGCTGCGCCCGTCGCGGCGCAGCCGGGAGATCCGCCGGCGGTCTGGGTCAGCGAGGCGATGGTCGACCTCTATGGCTTCCGCCCGGGGCAACGTATCACGCTGCCGCTGCAGGGCCGGCCCGTCGCCTTCCTTGTGGGCGGCGTGTGGCGCGATTACGCACGCCAGTATGGTACGGTGGTGATCAGCCAGGACGATTATCGGCGGCTCACGGACGAGCGGCGTGTCACTGACGTCGCCCTGTGGCTGGAGCAGGGCACCGGCCCGGCGCAGATCAAGGAAAGGCTGCGCCAGCGCATCGCCGGCGGTGAACACATTACCTTCGCCGAGCCTGGCGAGATTCGCACCATCACCCTGAAAATCTTCGACCGCAGTTTCGCCGTGACCTACCTGCTGGAGGGCATAGCGGTCGTGATCGGCCTGTTCGGCATCGGCGCCAGTTTCAGCGCGCAGTCCCTGGCGCGCGCGCGCGAATTCGGCATGCTGCGGCATCTCGGCTTCATGCGTTGGCAGATCGGCGCGATGCTGGCACTGGAGGGCGCGTTACTCGCTCTGCTTGGCGTGGTAGCCGGTCTTGCGCTGGGATGGGTCATCGCCTTGATCCTGGTTCACGTTGTCAACCCGCAGTCGTTCCACTGGACCATGAGTTTGCATATGCCTTGGGCATTCCTGGCCCAGGTGGCGAGCGCGGTGGTGGCGGCGGCCTCGCTGGCTGCGCTGACGAGCGGGCGGCAGGCGATGTCGCGTAGCGCCGTGCGCGCGGTTCAGGAGGATTGGTGAAGAGGCGCTCATTCCTGCTGTTGTTGCCGGGTTGCGGCGTGGCGGCAGCGGCGCTGGGCGCAGCGCCCGCTTATCCGCCAGTCGACGCAGGCCGAACCCTGGCCTTCCCGCGCGACCACGGCGCGCACCCCGACTATCGCACCGAATGGTGGTATGCCACCGGCTGGCTGCAGACGCCGGCAGGAGCGCCGCTCGGCTTCCAGGTGACGTTCTTCCGCTCACGCCCGCAATTCGACCAGGCCAACCCGAGCCGCTTCGCGCCGCAGCAACTGCTGTTCGCCAATGTCGCACTGAGCGATCCTGTGGCCGGCACGCTCCAACACGACCAGCGTGCGGTGCGCAGCGGCTTTGGCCTGGCGCTTGCCGATACTGCCGACACCGATGTGTACATCGACAACTGGTCGCTGCGCCGAGAAATGACGGGGCGCTACCGAGCCAGAATTCCCGCGCGGGATTTCACGCTCGATCTGACAATGGAGCCAAGCCAGAGGTTGCTGCTACAGGGCGAACGGGGTTACAGCCGCAAGGGCCCTCTGGCGGCCCAGGCGAGCTATTACTACAGCCAGCCGGGGCTCAAGGTGAGCGGCACCTTGAAGCGGGGCCGCCAGCAGGAAACCGTGCATGGCACTGCCTGGCTGGATCACGAATGGTCGTCGACCTTGCTGGCCGACGAGGCCGTCGGCTGGGACTGGCTCGGCATCAACCTGGATGACGGCGGCGCGTTGATGGCCTTCCAGATCCGGGACAAGGCGGGGCGCAAGTTCTGGGGCGGCGGCACGCTGCGCGGCAGCGACGGTCGCGTCCAGGTACTGGCTCCCGAAGAGGTCAGCTTCATGCCGCTGCGCCGTTGGCGCTCGCCTCGTACCGGCGCCAGCTATCCGGTTGCCATGCGGTTGAACGCAGGCGATTTCACGCTCGAACTGGCACCGCTGATGGATGATCAGGAACTCGATAGCCGCGCGAGCACCGGCGCGGTCTATTGGGAGGGCGCGGTGACTGCATTGCGGGGAGGCAAGGCGGTCGGACGGGGTTACCTGGAACTAACCGGGTATTTCCAGCGCCTCAATCTTTGAGGCGGCATGTCCACGATGGTGACCTCTGTGAGGCCCGTGCGGCCATGCGCGTCGCTGCAGCTGGAGTCAGAAGCGGCGTGATATCCGGTCGATGGCACGGTATGCCAGCTGCTCGCGCACTGATTGGCTTTGTTCTCGCGGGCTCGCCACCCCCCCTCTTTGGTGGGTCCCTCTTCAGGGGAAAGCCGATTGCCCTGCTATTTCCGTCACGCTATGATGATTTCCACATAGCGCGCCGCGTGCTCCCTACGCCCTGGCAATTGCGGGCAGCATAAAGAAAGGTGCCGCCGGGCAATGGAGGGGGTTAATTGGTAAAGGACGACTACAAGCACTGGAGACGCCGGTGGCTGCGGTGGCACTCGCGGTCTCTGCTGGCAAGCGCACTAGTATTGCAGCGAGGTGAGTGTGATGCCTACCTTAACGAAATGCTGAGGGCATACCTTGCCTACGGCGACTTCACCGAAAACGAAGTTGATTTCATTTTTCGGCGAGTCTCCCACGGCGTACGGAAGCTCGGGTCAAACCTGGATGCATCAGTCTTTGCCCGGCGTGCCCAGGAGCGAATCCGAGCCCATGGGCTTAGATTGATGACGGACGCATCCGAGGTCTTCGGGTAGGGCCGCGCCAACGCGAGTATAGTCACGAATGGCGCTCGCGCGGGCTTGGGTGTTGGAGAGTTCCCGCACGAGCGCTGCCGCAGTGCGCAGCGCACGCTGCCTGCAGGAGGGTCCCCATCGCTTTGTGCCGCATTGCGCTCCAGCATGACTTCCCAGGCCCGCTTCTCCGTCCGTTTGTTTGGCGAGTTCCAGCTCGACGGCGCTGACGCGCCCCTGTTTAACGCCAACTCCCCCCGCTTGCAGGCGCTGCTCGCCTGCCTTGTCCTGCATCGCGACGCACCGCAGACGCGGCAGCAGCTCGCCGTACTGTTCTGGCCTGATTCCTCGCAGGCGCAGGCGCGCAATGCCCTGCGCCAACTGCTGTTTCAGCTGCGCAAGACCTGGCCGGAGGCAGATCAGTTTGTCCATGCCGATGCGCAAACGGTGCGATGGCTGCCCGATGCGGCGCTCGACCTCGATGTAGCGCAGTTCCAGTCCGCGCTTGCGGCTGCGGCCAGGGCCTCGAGGCACGGCGACGCAGGCGCTGAAGAAGAGCTGCTGACGCATGCCGCGGATCTCTATCGCGGTGACCTGCTGGCCAACTGCTATGACGAGTGGATCCACCCCGAGCGCGAAAAGTTGCGCGAACAGTGCATCGCGGCGCTCGCGCGCCTCGGTCAACTGAGTGAGGACCGGCGAGACTATGCAAAGGCGTTGAAGTACACACAGCAGTTGCAGCGGCTCGACCCGTGCCGCGAACCCACCTGCCTGGCGCTGATGCGCCTGCATGCGCTGAACCACGATCACGCATCGGCCATACGCGTCTATCAAAGCTGTGTGGAAACGCTTGCTCGCGAATTGGGTGTACTGCCCGGCGAACCCATGCGCGAGGCCTATGCGCGGCTGGCTGGGCAGGCCGCGTCAATGCAGCGCCAACGCCCGCGGGATGGGATGCTGCCAATGATTGGCCGGCATGGCGAATGGCGCCGGCTTCTTGAGGTCTGGCAGCGTACCCAGCTGGGCGACAAGCAGTTTGTCCTGATCCTGGGCGAAGCCGGTATCGGCAAATCGCGCCTGGCGGAGGAACTGCTTGTCCATCTGTCCGAGCAAGGCATCACCGCGGCGCATTCGCGCGCCTATGCGGCCGAGGGCCAGCTCGCGTTTGCGCCGGTGACCGGCTGGCTGCGCAGCCCTGGCCTGAGTGGCGCGATCGGCAAGCTCGACAGACTGTGGCTGACCGAGGTCGCGCGCCTGTTGCCCGAACTCCTCACCCGGCAATCCGGACTGTCGCCGCCGTCGCCGCTTACCGAATACTGGCAGCGCCAACGGTTCTTCGAGGCGCTTGCGCGAGCGGTGCTTGCACAAGGCGGGCCGCTGCTGTTGCTGCTCGACGACCTGCAATGGTGCGACGGCGAGACGCTCGAATGGCTGCGCTTCCTGATGCGTTTCGACGTGGCGGCACGGCTGATGGTGGTCGCAACGGCGCGCCCCGAGGAGATCATGCCGCTGCACGCGGCGAACCGGCTGCTGGACGCACTGCGCCGCGACGACCAGTTCATCGAGATCTCATTGGGGACACTCGATGCCGCCGAAACGGCAAAGATAGCGGCCCACATCCTGGACCGGCCGTTGGCCGACGCGGAGGCAACCCGGCTGTTCGAAGAGAGCGAGGGTAACCCGCTGTTTGCGGTCGAAATGATGCGGGCCCGCTCCGTCACCATGCCGGTCGGGGACGCACAGGGCGGCATGGCGTCGAAGTTGCCGCCCAAGGTTTACACCATCATCTCGAACCGGCTGGCGCAGCTTCCTCCGGGCGCCCGCGAAATCGTCGGGGTTGCTGCAATCATTGGAAGGGCGTTCACGACCGACATCCTCGCCCAGGCAAGCGACCTCGGCGAGCAAGCCCTGGCAGGCGCGCTGGACGAACTGTGGCAGCGGCGCATCGTGCGTCAGACCGACGGTGGCGGTCTGGCGTTTGACTTCAGCCATGACAAGATCCGCGACGTGGCATACGCCGAAGTGAGTCCGCTGCAGCGCCGCCGCCTGCATTTGCGCGTGGCGCGAGCGCTCGAGCAGGCGTCAGGCGATGCGCCCGACGCGGCAAGCGCGCAGATCGCCTCGCACTATGAGCAAGCGGGCCAGCCAGCCCAGGCGGCGGCATTCTATCGGCGCGCGGCCGGCGTTGCGCAGAGTGTCTACGCCTATGACGAAGCCATTGCATTGCTGACGCGCGGGCTGGTGCAAGCAGACCGGATTGCCGATCCTCAGGAGCGCGCCAGTCAATCGCTGGCCCTGCAACTCGACCTTGCGCCACCGATTCGCATCGCCCGAGGTTGGGCGGCCCCCGAACTGGAGGCGCCGCTGCGACGCGCGGTGGAACTGAGCCGGCTGGTGGGGGACAGCAATCAGCAAGCCCGCGCCCAGGTCAGCCTTTCATTTTTCCTGGCGGTGAGGGCGGAGCTTGCACAGGCACGCAGCCTGAGCGAGGAGCTGATTGCCGGATTGGGGACGCCGGGTTCCGGTACTTACTCGGTGATGGCATGGACCAACATCATGGGCAGCCTGGTCCAGCAAGGCGACTGGGTGGCTGCCGAGGCGGCGTATCAACGCGCGCATGCCGCTTATGACGAAGCCCAACACGCCGAGCATGCGTCCCTGATGGGCGGTAACTTCAGCGTGCTGGCTGCCGCGTGGTCGGCGCACGGACTATGGTTCAGGGGGCTTGCCGATCAGGCCCTTCAGCGTGGCCACGAAGCGCTGGAGGTGGCGAACCGGGTAGCACACCCGTTCTCCCGGGCGCTTGCGCTGTCCTATCTCGCGACACAGCATGCGCTGCGCGGTGAGCATGCTCTCACGCTGGACTATGCCCGCCAGGCGCAGGAGATCGCGGAGCAATATCACGTAGGCTACTACCTCGCCTGGGCAGGCATGCTGCTCGCCTGGGCGAACGCGAAACAGTCGCCCAGCGCCAACGCGGTAGTGGCGATGCAGGCGGCGATCGAGGGCTTTCACGCGACGGGCGCACGCCTGCGCCTGCCGCTCTATCTGGGCATGCTGGCTGAATGCCTGGGCGACGTAGGGGAGACCGAGGCTGCGTTGGCGGCTCTTGACCAGGCGTTCGAATGCGCCGGGCGCACTGGCGAGCACTGGGTGGACGCCGAGCTGTACCGTCTGCGCGGTGAATTGCTGCTGCGCAGCAGCGCAAACCTTGCCGAAGCCGAGTCATCGCTGATCAAGGCGATCGAGATCGCCACGGCCCAACGCGCGCTTCCGCTTGAACTGCGTGCCACCCTGTCATGGGCAACGCTGCGCACCTCGCAGGGGCACGTCGATCCGCATGAGGTGGTCGAGGCGCCGCTTGCGCGATTCACCGAGGGCTTCGATCAGCCCGACATCGTCAAGGCGCGGGCGTTACTCGCGCGTTAGTTTCGGCTCGACCACCGCGCGCCGGTCGGGAGGCAGAATCCCCATGTAACGGTTCACCTAACGCTTTCGAAACGCCGAGGTTGCTAAAACTCCTGCATACCAACCGGACAGGAGACAGCCATGGAAGCTTCGTTGAGCGAACCCGTCACAACCGGACTCAAGGCGCATTTTCGGGGACAACTGATTCAGCCGGGCGACGCGGCTTACGACCAGGCGCGTGCCGTGTACAACGGCATGATCGACAAGCGTCCTGCGGTCATCGCGCGCTGCGTCGATGTTGCGGACGTCATCGCGGCGGTGAACGCCGCGCGCGACAGCGGGATGCTGCTGGCCGTGCGTGGCGGCGCGCACAATGGCGCCGGGCTCGGCACATGCGATGGTGGACTGGTGATCGACCTGTCGCCCATGAAGGGCGTGTTTGTCGATGCCGGACGCAAGACGCTGCGGGTGGGCGGTGGCTGCACCTGGGGCGACGTGGATCACGCCGCCAGTGCCTACGGGCTGGCGACGCCGAGTGGCTTCATCTCGACAACGGGCGTGGGCGGACTGACGCTCGGCGGCGGCATCGGCTACCTCAGCCGCGCCTACGGCCTGACGATCGACAATCTGCTCAGCGCCGAGGTCGTGCTGGCCGACGGGCGCGTCGTTACCGCAAGCGACGAGGAAAACGCCGACCTCTTCTGGGCATTGCGCGGCGGCGGCGGCAACTTCGGCGTGGTGACCTCGTTCGAGTTCAAGGCTCATCCCGTTGCCACGGTCTATGGTGGCCCGATGCTATGGCCGATGGACCAGGCACGCGAACTGATGGCATGGTGGCGCGACTTCATCCTGAGCGCGCCGCAGCACATCAATGGCTGGTTCGGTTTCGTCACGGTGCCGCCTGCAGCCCCCTTCCCGGAGGAAGTTCACCTGCAGAAGATGTGCGCCGTGGTGTGGTGCTACACCGGGCCGCTCGATCAGGCCGACACGCATTTCCGTCCGATTCGCCAGGCCATGCCACCGGCGGTGGACTTTGCCGGGCCTATCCCCTGGCCTGTCCTGCAGAGCCTGTTCGACGGACTGTATCCGGCGGGCCTGCAGTGGTACTGGAAAGCCGACTTCGTCAGCGACCTGAGCGACAAGGCCATCGATCTGCACATCAAGTACGCGCAGCAGTTGCCGTCGATGCACTCGACCATGCACCTGTATCCGATCAATGGCGCAGCGCATCGTGCCGGTTGCGACGACACGGCCTTCAGCTACCGCGATGCCAACTTTGCCAGCGTGATCGTCGGCGTGGATCCCGACCCGGCCAACAACGATCGCATCGTGCAGTGGGCGAAGGACTACTGGCTGGCCCTGCATCCGCACTCTGCTGGTGGCGGCTACATCAACATGATGATGGACGAGGGGGATGACAACGTGAAGGCGTCCTATCGCGATAACTATGCGCGACTGGCGCAGATCAAGCGCAAATACGACCCGGCCAACCTGTTCCGAGTGAATCAGAACATCAGGCCCGCCTGACGCAACACGATTGCGACATGGGGCGCAGGTAGCCCTTATCCCGGAGTCCGGCGCGACGCCGCTGCCACGATCGGATGGCAGCCGGCCCGCGCCAGGCAACGGCTTGCATGGCAGAGGCGATCCCGTGCAGGCTGTACCGTTCCGTAGCTGATCGCCTGCACGAGGAGAGAGGTGGCGCCGGAAATTCGGACAGTCGGATAAATGGAAGAGCTGGGGTCTGAGCCGGCCATAATGGCGGGCAGAAAGGACCTCAGAAGATGACGAAACGAAGCAGGCGAACCCACTCGGCGGGGTTGAAGGCGAAGGTAGCCCTGGCGGCCCTCAAGGGCGAAAAGACGCTGGCGGAGCTGGCCCAGCAGTACGACGTGCACCCCAGCCAGATCACAGCGTGGAAGCAGCAGTTGGTGGAGCATGCCGCGGACCTGTTCGGCGGTGGCAAGGAAAGTGGGGGCGAGC
>NZ_KB903172.1:0-25341 GCF_000379565.1 Cupriavidus sp. UYPR2.512
ATGCCGCCGCCGACCACCAGGTTGTCGACCTTGTCGGCCAGCGACTTCAGGATGGTCAGCTTGGTCGAGACCTTGGAGCCGGCCACGATGGCCACCAGCGGGCGCGCCGGCTGGCCCAGCGCCTTGCCCAGCGCGTCGATCTCGGCGGCCAGCAGCGGGCCGGCGCAGGCGATCGGGGCGTACTTCGCGATGCCATGCGTGGTGGCTTCGGCACGGTGGGCGGTGCCGAAGGCATCGTTGACGTAGACATCGCACAGCTTGGCCATCTTCTGCGCCAGCTCGTCGCTGTTCTTCTTCTCGCCCGTGTTCATGCGGCAGTTTTCCAGCAGCACCACCTGCCCGGGCGGCACCCGGAAGCCGCCCTCGGTCCAGCCGGACAAGAGCGGCACCTGGCGGCCCAGCAGTTCCGACAGGCGGCGGCCCACCGGCGCCAGGCTGTGGCGCGGGTCGGGCGCCCCCTCCTGCGGCCGGCCCAGGTGCGAGGTGACCATCACCGCGGCCCCCGCCTGCAGGCAGGCCGCGATGGCGGGCACGGAAGCCCGGATGCGGGTATCGTCGGTGATAGCGCCCGCTGCATCCTGCGGGACGTTGAGGTCGGCGCGGATAAAGACCCGCTTGCCAGCCAGTCCACCGGCTGCAAGCAGTGCGGCCAGCGTGTGCGGCGCCGCCGCGGGTTTCGGTTGCGGGTTCGTAGCATGGGATAGGCTCATCATGGCAACCTGCTAGCGTGCGTGGGCCAGCGCCACCGCGGTATCCAGCATGCGGTTGGAGAAGCCCCATTCGTTGTCATACCAGGCCGACACCTTGACCAGCGTGCCGTTGACCTTGGTCAGGGTGGCGTCGAAGGTGGACGAGGCCGGGTTGTGGTTGAAGTCCACCGAAACCAGCGGCGCGGTGTTGTAGTCCAGGATGCCCTTGAGCTCGCCTTCGGCGGCTGCCTTCAGGATGCCGTTCACTTCCTCGACGGTGGTCGGCCGCGCTGCCACGAAGGACAGGTCGACCAGCGACACATTGATGGTCGGCACGCGCACGGCAAAGCCGTCCAGCCGGCCGTCCAGCTCAGGCATCACCAGCCCGACCGCGGCGGCGGCGCCGGTCTTGGTCGGGATCATCGACATGGTGGCCGAGCGCGCCCGGCGCAGGTCTTCGTGGTAGACGTCGGTCAGCACCTGGTCGTTGGTATAGGCGTGCACCGTGGTCATCAGGCCGTTCACCACGCCCAGCTTCTCGTGCAGCGGCTTGACCAGCGGCGCCAGGCAGTTGGTGGTGCACGAGGCATTGGAGACCACTGTGTCGGTCGCCTTCAGCACGCCGTGGTTGACGCCGTAGACGATGGTGGCGTCCACATCCTTGCCGCCGGGGGCGGAGATGATCACCTTCTTCGCGCCGCCCTTCAGGTGGGCCGATGCCTTTTCCTTGCTGGTGAAGAGCCCGGTGCATTCCATCACCACGTCCACGCCCAGCTCGCCCCACGGCAGCTCGGCCGGGTTGCGCTGCGCCAGCACGCGGATCCGGTCCCCGTTGACCCGGAAGGCATCGCCGTCGACCGAGACCTCGCCCGGAAAGCGGCCGTGGACGGTGTCGTACTGGGTCAGGTGCGCATTGGTGGCCGCGTTGCCGAGGTCGTTGATGGCGACGATCTCGATATCGTGCCGCTTGCCGCCTTCATAGTGGGCGCGCAGCACATTGCGGCCGATGCGTCCGTAGCCGTTGATGGCAACCTTGATAGTCATGCTGTCTCCTTTACTTGTCTTGGTATCCTTGCCGGTCGCGCGTTGGCGCGCCGGCGCAACATCAGGCGGCTGGCGCCAGCCGCGCCGGCGTCAGCAGCGCCGGCAACGCCTCCAGCGAATCGAGCAGCGCGTCGGCGCCCAGCGCCGCGGGCCCGCCGGGGCCGGCGTAGCCATAGCGCACCAGGCAGACCGGGATGCCGGCCGCGCGCGCCGCCGCCACGTCCACCGCCGAATCCCCCACCAGCACGCCCTGCGCCGGATCGACGTCGAGCAGGTTGCAGGCGTGGCGCAGCGGTTCGGGGTCCGGTTTCATCTGCGCGATCGAGTCGCCCGCGACCAGCACTTCCAGGTACTGCGACAACCCGGTCAGCGCCAGCAGCGGCACGGCCAGCGCATGCGGCTTGTTGGTGACGCAGGCAAGCCGGTAGCCCTGCCGCCTGAGCGCCTCCAGGCCTGCCTCCACGCCCGGGAACACCGACCCGAGGCGGCCGTTGGTCTCGGCATAGTGGCGGTGGAACATCGCCACGGCTTCGGCAGCCTCAACCTGTGATGCGAGGCCGGCGGTCTCGAGCACGCGCCGCACCAGGTTGGGCACCCCACGGCCGATGAAGCCGGCCACGGTGTCGAACGGCAATGCCGGGCTGCCGAGGTCCGCCAGCATGCGGTTGGCAGCCTCGACAATGTCGGGCGCACTATCGACCAGCGTGCCGTCCAAGTCGATCAGCACCGCGATGCAGGGCATGGATACGGTAGCCATCACGCGTCCTCCAGCAGCACGCGCACGGCCGCGGCGACATGCGCCGGGGTCAGGCCGAAGTGCTGGTACAGCGCCTCGGCCGGCGCGGATTCGCCGAAGCTGTCGATGCCCAGCGCCAGGCCGTGCTCGCCCACCACACCGCGCCAGAACCAGGTGCCGCCCGCCTCCACGCTGACGCGCGGCAAGCCCGGCGGCAGCACGGTGTCCCGATACGCCACGTCCTGCGCGTAGAACAGTTCCACGCAGGGCATGGACACCACGCGTGCGGCGATGCCGGCATCGGCCAGGTCCAGTGCCGCGCGCATGGCGATTTCCACCTCGGAGCCGGTGGCGATCAGCACTACGCGCGGCGCCGGCACCTCGCGCAGCACATAGCCGCCGCGCGCAATCTCCGCGCGCTGGGCCGCATTGCGCTCAAACGGCATCAACGCCTGCCGCGACAGCACCAGGCAGCTCGGGCCATCCTCGCGCCGCAGCGCGGCCAGCCACGCGTACGCGGTCTCGGCGCCGTCGCAGGGGCGCCAGACCTGGTTGTTGGGGATCAGCCGCAGGCTGGCGGCGTGTTCCACCGGCTGGTGGGTGGGACCGTCCTCGCCGAGCCCGATCGAGTCATGGGTCAGCACGTGGACCACGCGCAGGCGCATCAGCGCCGCCATGCGGATGGCATTGCGCGAATAGTCCGAGAACGTCATGAAGGTGCCGCCGTAGGGAATCAGCCCCCCATGCAGCGCAATGCCGTTCATGGCTGCGGCCATGCCGAACTCGCGTACGCCGTAGCTCACGTAGTTGCCATGCCCGGCATGGTTGACCCAGACCGACGCCTTGACATCGGTCAGGTTGGAGCCGGTCAGGTCGGCCGAGCCGCCCAGCAGCTCGGGCAAGGCGGGCGTGAGCGCCTCCAGGCACAGCTGCGATGCCTTGCGCGTGGCGAGCTTGCCTTGCAGCGGCGACGGCGCGTCGAGCAAGGCCATCAGCCCGGCATCGAAGCCTTCCGGCAAGCGGCCCTTGACGCGGCGCGCGAACGCCTCGGCCAGTTCGGGGTACGCGGTGCAATAGCCGACAAAGCGCGCCTCCCACTCGGCCTCGCGCGCGGCGCCTTGCGCGCGCGCGTCCCAGGCGTCGGCGACATCCGCCGGCACCGTGAAGGGTTCGGCTTCCCAGCCCAGCGCGGTGCGCATGGCGGCGATCTCAGGCGCGCCCAGCGGGGCGCCATGCACATCGTGCCCGCCGGCCTTGGCGGGCGCGCCATTGCCGATCACGGTGCGGCAGCAGATCAGCGTGGGGCGGTCGCGTTCCGCCTTGGCCGCATGCAGCGCGGCGTCGAGGGCGTGCGCATCGTGCCCGTCGACACCGGCAATGACATGCCAGCCGTAGGCGGCAAAGCGCTTCGGGGTGTCGTCGGCAAACCAGCCGGCGACCTCGCCGTCGATGGAGATGCCGTTGTCGTCGTACAGGCAGATCAGCTTGCCCAGCCTGAGCGTGCCCGCCAGCGAGCAGGCTTCGTGGCTGAGCCCTTCCATCAGGCAGCCGTCGCCAAGGAAGACGTAGGTGTGGTGGTCGACGATGTCGAAGCCGGGCCGGTTGAAGGTCGCCGCCAGCAGCTTCTCCGCCAGCGCCATGCCGACGGCATTGGCCAGGCCCTGCCCCAGCGGCCCGGTGGTGGTTTCCACGCCCGGCGTCACGCCAAGCTCCGGATGGCCGGGCGTGGCCGCGTGCAGCTGGCGGAACTGGCGCAGCTGCGCCATCGGCAGGTCATAGCCGGTCAGGTGCAGCAGCGCATACTGCAGCATGGAAGCATGGCCGTTGGACAGCACGAAGCGGTCACGGTCTGGCCAGGCCGGGTTGGCCGGGTTGTGGCGCAGGTGGCGCCGCCACAGCACTTCGGCCATCTCGGCCATGCCCATGGGTGCGCCCGGGTGGCCGGACCTGGCCTGCTCCACCGCGTCGGCGGCCAGGAAGCGCAGCGCATTGGCACAGCGCGCTGCGGAGTCGATGCGTTCTGGGGCGTTCATTCAGTAGATCCTCGCGAGTCGGCGTTTCACGGTCGAGTCCTTACAGCGCGGCGCGCTTGCGGCGCTCCATCATGCGCAGCACAAAGGGCGTGAAGATCAGCTGCATGGCCAGTTCCATCTTGCCGCCGGGCACCACGATGGTGTTGGCGCGCGACATGAAGGAGTCGTGGATCATGCTCAGCAGGTACTGGAAGTCGATCCCCTTCGGGTTGGCAAAGCGGATCACCACCATGCTTTCATCGGGCGCGGGGATTTCGCGCGAGATAAAGGGGTTGGACGTATCCACGCACGGCACCCGCTGGAAGTTCACATGCGTGCGCGAGAACTGCGGGCAGATGTAGTTCACGTAGTCAGGCATGCGGCGCAGGATGGTGTCGGTCACGGCCTCAGTCGAGTAGCCGCGCTGCTTCTTGTCGCGCCAGAGCTTCTGGATCCATTCCAGGTTGATGACAGGCACCACGCCGATCAGCAGGTTGGGATACTGGGCGACATTGACCGCGTCGGTGACCACGCCGCCGTGCAGGCCTTCGTAGAACAGCAGGTCGGTATCGGCCGGCAGCGGCTCCCACTGGGTGAAGGTGCCGGGTTCCTGCCCGAACGGCGCGGCCTCCTCCGGGCTATGCAGGTAGTGCCGGTGCATGCCCGTGCCGGTTTCGGCGTAGGAGCGGAACAGGTTCTCCAGCTCGCCGAACAGGTTGTTCTCCTCGCCGAAGTGGCTGAAGTTCATATTGCCGGTGCGCTCGGCCTCGGCCATCTTGACCTTCATCTCGGCGCGGTCGTAGCGGTGGAAGCTGTCGCCTTCGATCACCACTGACTTCACGCCTTCGCGGCGGAAGATATTCTCGAAGGTACGGGTCACCGACGTGGTACCGGCGCCCGAGGAGCCGGTGATGGCGATAATGGGATAACGTTCTGACATGGCCAGGCACCTCAGGCAGACGCGCGGAACAGGCTGCGCTCGTTGAACAGGGGACTCGGAAGGTCGGGATCGGTCTGGTCGGTGTGATAGCCCTCGATCCGTTCCACTTCATTGCGCGAGCCGAAGATCACGCCGATGCGCTGGTGCAGCGCGCCCGGCGCCACCGACATCAGCGTCTGCCGGCCCGTGCTGGCGCGCCCGCCGGCCTGCTCCATCAGGAAGGCGATCGGGTTGGCCTCGTACAGCAGGCGCAGGCGGCCCGGCCTGGCGGGATCCTTGCTGTCGCGCGGGTACATGAAGACGCCGCCACGCATCAGGATGCGGTGCGCCTCGGCCACCATCGACGCAATCCAGCGCATATTGAAATCCTTGCCGCGCGGCCCGCTCTTGCCAGCCATGCACTCGGAGATATAGCGCTGCACCGGCGCTTCCCAGAAGCGGCTGTTCGACGCGTTGATGGCAAATTCCTGGGTATCGGCCGGCACCCGCAGGTTGGGGTGCGTCAGGAAAAATTCGCCCAGGTTGGGATCGAGCGTGAAGCCGTTGACGCCGTTGCCCACGGTCAGCACCAGCATGGTGGTAGGACCGTAGAGCGCATAGCCGGCCGCCACCTGGGCGCTGCCGGGCTGCAGGAAGTCCTGCTCGTTCACGGCGCTTGCGCCTTCCGGGGCGCGCAGCACCGAGAAGATGCTGCCCACCGAGACATTGACGTCGATGTTGGACGAGCCGTCGAGCGGATCGAACACCAGCAGGTACTTGCCGCGCGGGTAGTGTTCCGGGATCTGGTAAGGCGCCTCCATCTCCTCCGACGCCATGCCGGCCAGGTACCCGCCCCACTCGTTGACGCGCAGGAAGGTGGTATTGCTCAGCACGTCCAGCTTCTGCTGGATTTCGCCTTGCACGTTGATGGCCCCCGCTTCTCCGGCTTGATTGCTGGCCTTGCCGTGCAAGCCGCCCAGCGCGCCGAAGGCAACCGCGCGCGCAATTTCCTTGCAGGCCATGGCGACGTTGAGGATCAGGCCGTTGAAGCCGCCGCTGGCATCCGGATAGCGGCGGCGTTCCTCGATCAGGAACTGCGTCAGGGTCATCCTTTGGACTTCAGGCATGACAGGTCTCCTATAGATTGGCTATGTGTTCTTGTGTAGTGCCGGTGCGGGTGGCCGCTATGTGATCGTGGCGGCCTCGCGCAGGCGCCGCAGGATGCTCCAGTAGCCGCCGTCGGCATCGGGCGAGCCGAACACGGCGCTGCCGGCCACGAAGGTGTCGGCGCCCGCGCGGGCGATCCCGGCAATGTTGTCGGCCTTGACGCCGCCGTCGATCTCCAGCCAGACCGGCCGCCCGCCGGCGTCCAGCTGCCGGTCGATGCGTGCCCGTGCCTGGCGCACCTTGTCCAGCACGCCCGGAATGAAGGCCTGGCCGCCGAAGCCCGGGTTCACGCTCATCAGCAGCACCAGGTCGAGCTTGTCCAGCGTATGGTCCAGCCAGCCCAGCGGCGTGGCGGGGTTGAGCACCAGGCCGGCCTTGCAGCCGTGGTCGCGGATCAGGCCGATGGTGCGATCGACATGGCGGCTCGCCTCCGGATGGAAGCTGATGATGTTGGCGCCGGCCTTGGCAAACAGCGGGATCAGCGCGTCAACCGGTTCCACCATCAGGTGCACGTCGATGGGGATGGAGACCAGCGGCCGGATCGCCTCGCACACCAGCGGGCCGATGGTCAGGTTGGGCACATAGTGGTTGTCCATCACATCGAAGTGCACCAGGTCTGCGCCGCCGGCCTCGATCGCGCACACCTCTTCGCCCAGGCGCGCGAAATCGGCTGACAGGATGGATGGCGCCAGGCGGGTGGCACGCTGGCTGCCATGGCCGGTGTCGGGTTCAGTGGCATGCATGTCAGGTGGCCTCGATCAGGGTGCCGTGGTGCCAGGCGCGCAACGCGGCAAGGTCAGCCCAGCGGTTTGCCGCGCCGGGCACGTGCTGGGGCATGGGCTCGCCGGGATCGCCAAGATGCGGCAGCACCAGCAGCGCGCCCTCGAAGGCGTCCTGCGCGCTGAACGCGGTGGGCGTGACCACGGTGGGGATGCCGGCCGCCCGGGCGGCGCGCAAGCCGTTCGCCGAGTCCTCGATCGCCAGGCAATCACCGCCTTCCAGGCCGAGCCGCTCCAGCACGGCCAGGTAGACATCGGGCGCCGGCTTCTTGATGGCCGTGGTGCCGGCGTCGCCAATGGCGGCAAAGCGACGGCGCCAGTCCGCGCCAAGTGGCGCCTGCAGCAGCGCGTCGAGGTTGGCCGGCGTGGTGGTGGTGGCAATCGCGATCGGGAGACCAGCCTCGCCGGCCTCGGCGATCAGGCGGGCAATGCCCGGGCGCAGCGGCAGGCCGCCCGCCCCCACGCGCTCGGCATAGTGGCGGGTCTTGATGGCGTGCACGGCGTCGATGGTTTCCTTCACCTTGCAGCCGCGGGCCTCTTCCGGGTCGACCATGCGCCAGTAATGCATCAGGCGCTCCTTGCCGCCGGCCACCTTGAGCAGGCGCGTGTAGAGCGGCGTGTCCCAATGCCAGTCCAGGCCGACCTCGGCGAAGGCGGCATTGAAGGCTTGCAGGTGCGCGCTTTCGGTATCGGCCAGCGTGCCGTCGACATCAAAAATCAGGGCTTGCATGGCTTACTCCTTGGCCGGGGCCTGTGCCTCCGGCCCAGCCTTCGAAAACACGCGGCTGGCAAGCAGGTCAGACGCCGTGATGGTGGTCAGGGTACGGTCGTCGACGACCGTGCCGGCATCGTCCAGCAGGCGCGAGGCATGGCGCAGCCGCGCGCGGTCCAGCGCATTGCGCACGCTGCGGGCATTGGCAAAGTGCGGCTGTGCCATGCGCCGGGCCAGGTAGTCGGCAAACACGGCCCGGCTTTCGTCGTCGAAGCGGTATTGCATCTCGGCCAGCATCAGGTCGGCGATCTGGCGCAGCTCGTCGAGCTGGTAGTCAGGGAAATCGACATGGTGGGCAACGCGCGAGGACATACCCGGGTTGGACTCGAAGAAGCGGTCCATGCGGTCCTTGTAGCCGGCCAGGATCACCACGAGGTCGTCGCGGTTGTTCTCCATCACCTGCAGCAGGATCTCGATGGCCTCCTGGCCATAGTCGCGCTCGTTCTCCGGGCGGTAGAGGTAGTAGGCCTCGTCGATGAAGAGCACCCCGCCCATGGCCTTCTTCAGGATCTCCTTGGTCTTGGGCGCGGTATGGCCGATGTACTGGCCGACCAGGTCGTCGCGGGTCACCGCTACCAGGTGGCCGCGGCGCACGTAGCCAAGCTGGTGCAGGATCTGCGCCATGCGCATGGCCACGGTGGTCTTGCCGGTGCCGGGATTGCCGGTGAAGCACATATGCAGGCTGGGCGCACCGGCGCTGAAGCCGCGCGCGGCGCGCAGCTTGTCCACCAGCAGCAAGGCGGCGATATCGCGGATGCGAGCTTTCACCGGCTTCAGTCCGATCAGCTCGCGGTCAAGCTGGGCCAGCAGCTCTGTGATGCCCGAGCTGGCCAGCGACTCGGCCAGCGATCCGGCCTGAGCCGTTGGCGGCTGCAGCGGTGCGGTCGTTTCAGGTGCGGACATGGCAGGCTCCGTGAGGATCATTCGAGCATCCGGCTCGAAATTTCGAGGCGCAGCTCCCCCCGGTGCGCAGCCTTGCGGCAGCGCAACCGTGGGATTGCATAGTCAGGAAATCGCCGGCGGCAGCGCCGCGCGGCGGTTCAGCCGGCGCCGCTCAGTAGCGGCTGCCCTCGGGGCGTGCCTGCACGGCGTAGCTCTCGATCGAGTAGCGCATGGTGCGGCCGGGCTCTTCCTGGCGCACCAGGCGGAAGCCGGGCTCGTCGGCAGGACGATTGACGATGAACGACATCACCACCGACTCCACCGTATGCGTCGAATCGAAAGCCGTGACGCGGATGTAGTGGTTGGGGAAGGTGCTGCGCGCGTTGTTGATCTCCAGCAGGATGCCGGCGGCATCGCGCAGGTCGAACATCGGCAGGCCGAACATGTCCCAGTAGGTATTGCGCGGATGCGGGTCGTCGGTGTACTCGATGCCGACCGCCCAGCCCTGGTTCAGGCAGTATTCAAGCTGGCTGGTGATCTGCGCGTCGGTGAGGTCGGGCAGGAAGGAAAAAGTGCCTTGAGTAATACGCATGATGTCCTCTCGTTCTTTGGGTTCGCTGTGGTGGCGTGCTTTGGTGTCGTCTCGCCAGGCTCAGGCCACCGACGCGGTGGGCGCGAAGTCCGAGGTGTCGGTCGGCGTGTAGTTGAAGCTGATATCGCCCCAGGTATCGAGCGCAGCCCGCAGCGGTGCGCACCAGCGCGCGGCATCGCGCAGGATCTCCGGCCCTTCGTTGAGGATGTCGCGGCCTTCGTTGCGCGCCAGCACCATCGCTTCCAGCGCAACGCGGTTGGCGGTGGCGCCGGCCTGGATGCCCTGCGGGTGGCCGATGGTGCCGCCGCCGAACTGCAGCACCACATCGTCGCCAAAGAGGTGGATCAACTGGTGCATCTGGCCGGCGTGGATACCGCCGGAGGCCACCGGCATCACCTTGCGCAGCGAAGCCCAGTCCTGGTCAAAGAACAGCCCGCGCGTCAGGTCGGTGTGGGTGTATGCATCACGGCAGACGTTGTAGTAGCCCTGCACGGTCAGCGGATCGCCTTCCAGCTTGCCCACGGCGGTCCCGGTGTGCATGTGGTCGACGCCTGCCAGGCGCAGCCACTTGGCAATCACGCGGAACGACACGCCGTGATTCTTCTGCCGGGTGTAAGTGCCATGGCCCGCGCGGTGCAGGTGCAGGATCATGTCGTTCTGGCGGCACCAGTTGCTCATGGACTGGATACAGGTCCAGCCAACGATCAAATCGATCATGATGATGACCGAGCCCAGTGACTTGGCGAACTCGGCACGCCGGTACATCTCTTCCATGGTGCCGGCAGTCACGTTGAGGTAGCTGCCCTTGACCTCGCCGGTGGCAGCCGAGGCCTTGTTGACCGCGTCCATCACGAACAGGAAGCGGTCGCGCCAGTGCATGAAGGGCTGCGAGTTGATGTTCTCGTCATCCTTCATGAAGTCCAGCCCGCCCTTCAGGCCCTCATACACCACGCGGCCATAGTTGCGGCCCGACAGGCCCAGCTTGGGCTTGGTGGTGGCGCCCAGCAGCGGGCGGCCGAACTTGTCGAGGCGCTCGCGCTCGACGATGATGCCGGTGGACGGACCAGCGAAGGTCTTCACATAGGCCACCGGGAAGCGCATGTCTTCCAGGCGCGCCGCCTTGATCGGCTTGAAGCTGAAGACGTTGCCGATGATCGACGCGGTCAGGTTGGCAATCGAGCCTTCCTCGAACAGCGACAGGTCATAGGCCACGTAGCAGAAGAACTGCTCGGGGTTGTTGGGCACCGGATCGACCCGGTAGGCCTTGGCGCGGTACATGTCGCAGGCGGTCAGGCGGTCGGTCCACACCACCGTCCAGGTGGCGGTGGAGGATTCGCCGGCCACCGCGGCAGCGGCCTCGACCGGATCCACGCCGTCCTGCGGCGTGATGCGGAACAGCGCCAGCAGGTCGGTATCCTTGGGCTCGTAGTCGCCGTCCCAGTACCCCATTTCCTTGTACTTCATGACGCCGGCGTCGTAGCGCTTGCGCGGCTTGGCTTGGACCGGTTCAGGTGCGTTCATGCTTGTCTCCTTGCGTGGTTGAGCGTCGTGGCTGCTGCGTTGATGCAAAGATATAAGCCCACCCACATAAGGTAAATTCAGATATTCTTAGCCCCTACATAAGCAATCCCTTAAGTGCGACCCGAACTGCACATGACGGGCTCATCCAAAGCCGCCCCTACTGCCCATGTCCTTCCTGCGCGCCCTCACCCTTCGCCAGTTGCAGATCTTCGTCACCGTGGCCAGGCACGCCAGCTTCGTGCGCGCGGCCGAGGAACTGCACCTGACCCAGCCGGCGGTCTCAATGCAGGTCAAGCAGCTTGAATCCGTGGTTGGCATGGCGCTGTTCGAGCGGGTCAAGGGGCAGCTCACGCTGACTGAGCCCGGCGACCGCCTGCTGCACCATGCGTCCCGGATCCTCGGCGAGGTCAAGGACGCCGAGGAAGGCTTGCAGGCAGTCAAGGACGTCGAGCAGGGTTCGATCACGATCGGGCTGATCAGCACGTCGAAGTACTTCGCGCCCAAGCTGCTCGCCGGCTTTACCGCGCTGCACCCGGGCGTGGACTTGCGCATCGCCGAGGGCAACCGCGAGACGCTGCTGCGGCTGCTGCAGGACAACGCCATCGACCTCGCACTGATGGGCCGCCCGCCGCGCGAACTGGACGCGGTGTCGGAACCCATTGCCGCGCATCCGCACGTGCTGGTGGCCTCGCCGCGGCACCCCCTGCATGACGCAAAGGGGTTCGACCTGCAAGAACTGCGTCACGAGACCTTCCTGCTGCGCGAACCGGGTTCCGGCACCCGCACCGTGGCGGAGTACATGTTCCGGGACCACCTGTTCACGCCGGCCAAGGTGATCACCCTGGGCAGCAACGAGACCATCAAGCAGGCCGTGATGGCCGGCATGGGCATCAGCCTGTTGTCGCTGCACACGCTGTCGCTGGAACTGCGCACCGGCGAGATCGCGCTGCTGGACGTGACCGGCACGCCGATCGAGCGCATCTGGCACGTCGCGCATATGTCCAGCAAGCGTTTGTCACCAGCGAGCGAGAGCTGCCGCGCCTATCTGCTGGAGCACACAGCGGAGTTTTTGGGGAAGGAGTATGGCGGGCTGATGCCGGGGCGGCGGGTGGCCTGAGGTTCTCCAGTCCCGCTCGGAGCCAGCTGGGGCAGCGGCAGCTGGTGAAGGCCTTCTGATGACAAAGGCTAGAGAATTGCGAATCCTCTGATCGCCATGAACGATCGCGATGGCACTAGAGGCATCATCGAAACAACGGTGATTGGCGTAGCAACCTGAAACTCGCTAAAGATGGCCGCATCATGCGGCCAAGTTCGCGCGTTTAGGAGCTCGCAATGCAAAAACGAACCACGTCGAAACATGAAACCGTGCCGGCCGCCAATCCAGTAGACTGCCTCGAATCGCTCGAGCACATCAGCGCCAGCCTTAGTTGCATCCTGTCCCTGCTGGAAGTGGAAAGCGAGCGTTCCGAGGCGTGCCACGGCATTCATTGCCTGGTGGTCATGATCAAGCTGCGGCTTGATCAGACTGCTGCGGAGCATTTCCCTTCGGACTGAGGCGAATGTCCGGCGCGGCCGCTACGAGGGCAGTCTTGATGGCGGTTGGTCAAACTGGAGAATGAAGGATAACCGCAGCTTCGGCTGCGGTTATTCACTTTGGACGCCTGATACAACGTTGGGCTGGCTGGGCCGTCGCTTGTCGGCCACCTGCGGTCATAGACCCATGCTTTCGCACGGACATTCGAACGCCGGCTGCGGGCTTTCTCGCTTTCGCGGTGTGTAGCCGTCTCGTGACGCCATCACGCCCGGCCTCGCCCGCGAGCGGGATGGCCGACAACTAGCTTTCTCAGTGGCCGGTGCTATCTTGTAGTATCGGCGCCCCGGCCAGCCACGGCGCCGGTTTGCCCACCCGCCGTGATCGACGGGCCGCTGAGCGCCGACGTCAGGCGGCACGAGCGCCTGAGGCAAAAGCCTGGCCACGGCGCAGCAACGATGAAAGAGGAAGGTGAATTATGAAGATGCTACTCACAGTCGAAATCCCTCATGAGCCCTTCAACTCCCTCGTCAGAGGCGGGAAGGCGGGCGAGATAATTGGGCGTATCCTAGAAGCGATCAAACCGGAAGCGGTGTACTTTACTGAGCAAGACGGAATGCGCTGCGGGGTCTTCCTGATCAACGTCGAAAATCCATCCGACGTTCCTGCTTTTGCGGAGCCCTTCTTTCTCAACTTCCAGGCCAACTGCAAGTTCCGCATCGTGATGAGCCAGGAGGATCTGCAAAAGGCTGGTCTGGAGGAACTAGGGAAGAAGTGGGCGTGATGAGCGGTCGGCGAGATCGGTAACGAATAGCCCCCAGACCGCCCCATACTCATTTCCGTTAATGGTATCTAACATTTCCGTCAACACGGAGGCCATGCAAGCGGCACGCCGCTCGCATGGCGCCGGTTACGTCCAGTGTTGATGTTGTAGAAAATACTTGAAGTCGCATCGACGGGTTGAATCCGCAGTCGGCAAGCGACAATCGGCTACCGGACCCGGCCGGGCGTCCGGATGCCGACCGTGAACCAGCAATGGAGACGATGATGGAAAAAGACGATCACCCGAAGCCGTTCTACAGATCCCTCTACCTCCAGGTCATCACCGCCATTGTCATCGGCGTCATCCTCGGCCATTTCTGGCCGCATGCCGGCGAGGCGATGAAGCCGTTGGGTGATGGCTTCATCAAGCTGATCAAGATGATCATTGCGCCGATCATCTTCTGCACGGTCGTGGTGGGCATCGCCGGCATGGAGGACATGAAGAAGGTTGGCAAGACCGGCGGGCTGGCGCTGCTGTACTTTGAGGTCGTGAGCAGCATTGCGCTGTTGGTCGGCCTGTTGATCATCAACATCGTCAAGCCCGGCGCCGGCATGAACGTCGACGTATCCACCCTCGACACGAAGGGCATCGCCGCCTATACCGAGCCCGGCAAGATGCAAGGCACGGTCGATTTCCTGCTGCACGTGATCCCGAACACGGTGGTGGATGCCTTTGCCAAGGGTGAGATCCTCCAGGTGCTGCTGTTCGCGGTGATGTTCGGTTTCGCGCTGCACAGGTTCGGCGGCCGCGGCACGTTGGTGTTCGACTTTATCGAGAAGTTTTCGCACGTGCTGTTCACCATCGTCGGCTACATCATGAAGGTCGCGCCGATTGGCGCCTTCGGCGCCATGGCCTTCACCATCGGCAAGTACGGCGTGAGCTCGCTGCTGCAGCTTGGCCAGCTGATGGCGACCTTCTACGCCACCTGCCTGCTTTTCATCTTCGTTGTGCTGGGCACCATCGCGCGGCTGCATGGCTTCTCGATCTGGAAGTTCATCAAGTACATCAAGGAGGAACTGCTGATCGTGCTGGGCACGTCGTCGTCGGAATCCGTGTTGCCGCGGATGATGGCCAAGCTGGAGAACCTGGGCGCCCGCAAGTCCGTCGTCGGACTGGTGATCCCGACTGGCTACTCCTTCAATCTGGATGGCACCTCCATCTATCTGACCATGGCGGCGGTGTTCATCGCCCAGGCGACCAACACCGACATGACCCTGATGCAGCAACTCACCCTGCTCGCCGTGCTGCTACTGACCTCCAAGGGCGCCGCCGGTGTCACCGGGAGTGGCTTCATCGTGCTGGCGGCCACGCTTTCGGCGGTGGGGCATGTTCCTGTGGCGGGGCTGGCCCTGATCCTCGGCATTGACCGCTTCATGTCGGAGGCCCGCGCCCTGACCAACCTGATCGGCAACGGCGTGGCCACAGTGGTGGTGGCAAAATGGACCGGCGACCTCGATGTCGAGCGGATGCACCGCAGGCTTGATAAAGAGTCGGACATTGATGCCGACGAGCCGGAAGTGGTGCTCGACCAGGTCGCGACCCATATGCCGGCCGCCGACACCACGGTAGTCCAGTGAGCGGCAGCGCGCAAGCACACATCACCGGCAACTATGGCTCCCGGGCACTACGGAAGGCTTCGACCGCGGCAATCACCAGCGCAGGCACGATTTCGAAATGGCTGCTTGAGTCGATTCAGCCTCACGAGCTGCTGTTCCGCCTGGCCGAGGAGGCGGGCGTGGTACTGCTGCCTGGCAAGGGATTCGGTACGCGCCACCCGTCGGGTCGGGTCTCGCTGGCCAACCTCAATGAAGAAGACTATGTGAAGATTGGTCGCTGCGTGCGCAAGCTGCGCGACGAGTATCTCGAACCTGTCGCTGGAGCTGCGCACCGGCGAGATCGCGCTGCTGGACGTGACCGGCACGCCGATCGAGCGCATCTGGCATGCCGCGCATATGTCCAGCAAGCGTTTGTCACCAGCGAGCGAGAGCTGCCGCGCCTATCTGCTGGAGCACACAGCGGAGTTTTTGGGGAAGGCGTATGGCGGGCTGATGCCGGGGCGGCGGGTGGCCTGAGGTTCTCCAGTCCCGCTCGGAGCCAACTGGGGCAGCGGCAGCTGGTGAAGGCCTTCTGATGACAAAGGCTAGAGAATTGCGAATCCTCTGATCGCCATGAACGATCGCGATGGCACTAGAGGCATCATCGAAACAACGGTGATTGGGCGTAGCAACCTGAAACTCGCTAACGATGGCCGCATCATGCGGCCAAGTTCGCGCGTATAGGAGCTCGCAATGCAAAAACGAACCACCTCGAAACATGAAACCGTGCCGGCCGCGAAATCCAGCAGACTGCCGCGAATCGCTCGAGCATATCAGCGCCAGCCTTAGTTGCATCCTGTCCCTGCTGGAAGTGGAAAGCGAACGTTCCGAGGCGTGCCACGGCATTCATTGCCTGGTGGTCATGAATGGGTGAAATGCTGGACGGCACGAGACACGCGTGCCGTTCCAGGTGGGAGCGTCAGGCAATCACTCCGGCTGAACGCCAGCGTCCTTGATGATCTTCGTCCACCGACTCACTTCGTCGCCGAAGAATTTCTTGTGGCCCGCCGGTGAGAGACGGTCGTCCGCCACAACGGTAATGCCCAATGCCTCTTCACGCTTGATCAATGCCGGATCCTTCAACGCTGCGCGCAAGGCCTTGTTGAGCTTATCCAGTATCCCTGGGGGCGTACCACGCGGCGCATACAATCCATGCCAGACGGTGAAATTGAAGCCGGGTAAGCCCGCCTCATTCAGCGTCGGAATACCCGCCAAAGCCGGCACCGTCGAGCGTTGTGCGCTGGTCACTCCATAGGCCTTGACTTTCCTGGCTTCGATCTGCGGTGTACTGTTCGTAGCCTGCTCGCACATGAGATCGACTTGTCCACCCATGATGTCGGACATCGCGGGCGCCGTTCCTTTGTACGGAACGAAGGTCATGTTGCTCTTCAGCGTACTTTGCAGCAGCAAGCTGCAAAGGTGGGACGCCGATCCGACGCCTGCATTAGCCAGGTTTAGCTTTCCGCCATTCGCGGCAATGAGCTTGCGAAGGTCGGCAAGATTATTCGGCGGTAGCCCAGTCTTGCCTATCAGGGTCGACGGCGCCTCGTTGATCAACCCCAGGAACTCCAGGTCCGAGGTCTTGTAGCCGAGCTTCTTGTACAACGCGGGCGCTGTCGCCAGGCCGATATGGTGAACCAGCAGCGTGTATCCATCAGGGTTCGCGCGCGCAACACGCGCCGTGCCGATGGTGCCGCCGGCTCCGGCGGTATTCTCCACGACGACCGTCGTGCCGAGCGTTTTACGCAGCGATTCGGCGACGTCGCGCGCAATCTTGTCGCTCGGCCCTCCCGCCACGAACGGGACAACCAAAGTGACAGGCTTCTCCGGATATTCGGCGCGGGCGTAGCCAGATGTGACGAAGAGACCGCTGACAATGCATAGGGTTGCGGCTCGCATCGCCGCTTGCTTGATCCACATGGTTGTCTCCGTTTGTGTTTTTGAGTTGTTGCCGCTTAAGCCGACAATTGCTGCATCACGCTGTAAAGGTCCGACTTGCCTTCGAAGCCAATGCCCGGCAGGTCAGGCATCGTGAGGTAGCCCTTCTCGACCTTGACGCCATCGGGGAATCCGCCGAACGGCTGGAACAGGTCGGGGTAGCTCTCATTGCCACCCAGGCCCAGGCCTGCGGCGATGTTCAGCGACATCTGATGGCCGCCGTGCGGGATGCAGCGGCTGGCGGACCAACCGTGCTGCCTGAGCATGTCGAGCGTGCGCAGGTATTCGACCAATCCATAGCTCAGCGCGCAGTCGAACTGCAGATAGTCGCGGTCGGGACGCATGCCGCCGTAGCGGATCAGGTTGCGGGCGTCTTGCATCGAGAACAGGTCCTCGCCCGTCGCCATCGGCTTGTCGTAGTAATTGCGCAGCGTAGCCTGCAGCTCGAAGTCCAGCGGATCGCCCGGCTCCTCGTACCAGAACAGATCGTATTGCGACAGCGCTTTCGCATACTGGATGGCGGTGTCGAGATCGAAGCGGCCGTTGGCGTCAACGGCGAGCTTCTGACCATCTTGCAGAACGCTCAGGATCGAGTCGATGCGGCGCAGATCCTCGTCCAGCGACGCGCCGCCGATCTTCTTCTTGACCACCGTGTAGCCGCGGTCGATGTAGCTGCGCATCTCGTCCTTGAGCTTGCCGTGATCCTGGCCGGGATAGTAGTAACCACCGGCGGCGTAGACGAACACCTTACGGTCTGCCTGCCCATTGCCATAACGGTCGGCCAGCAGCTGGTACAGCGGCTTGCCCTCGATCTTGGCAACGGCGTCCCAGATTGCCATGTCGATGGTGCCGATCGCGACCGAACGCTCGCCATGGCCGCCCGGCTTCTCGTTCTTGAACATGGTGTCCCAGATCTTGTGGGGATCCAGGTTGATCCATGCCCTTCCTCGCGTGCTTATATGTCCAATACCAGCTCCGCACACTTCGCTCTAGAAACGCAGATCAAGATCGACTTGTTTGCGATGCGCTCATCTTCGCTTAAGACGTAGTCACGATGATCGGCCACGCCGGCAGCCAGCGGGACTTCACAGCTTCGACACAGCCCCTCGCGGCACGACGACGGCAGGCATACGCCGTTCGCCTCAAGCACCTCAAGGATGCTGGCATCTTGCGGGACCGTGAATCGTCCCCCATGCTTGAGCAGACGCACCTGAAAGGCGTCGCGTTCGGCAATCGCTTGCGCATCGGCGCTGAACCGTTCGACATGCACAGCAAGAGGATCGATGCCGAGCGTCTGCGCGTGACCGCACACCGCGTCCATCAAGGGACCTGGCCCGCAAGTGTAGACATGCCAGCCCGATGGCATCTGCCGCAACGCCGCCTCGAGGTCGGCCCGGCCGTCCTGTTCGTCATCGGCATGCAACACGATCCGATCCGCAAACGGCGCGAGCTGCTCAAGGTACCCGGCATGGCGCCGCGAGCGCACGCAATACAGCAGACTCCACGCGTAACCGAGGTCGATACACCGCCGGATCATGCTCAGGATCGGCGTAATGCCAATGCCTCCGGCTACAAACAGATGGCCTGCAGCCGCCTCCTCCAACCCGAACAGCGACCGTGGCGCGCCCACTTGTAGGCAATCACCGAGCCGCAACTGCTCATGGGCAAAACGAGAGCCGCCGCGAGAAGCCGAAGCCAGGCCGATGCCGAGCCAATAGCGCGTCCTGTCGGTCGCCGAACTGGCAATCGAATACTGCCTCGTCAGGCCATTTGGAAAGCCGACGTCGACGTGTGCGCCCGGTTCAAATGGCGGCAAGGCCTCACGCGAACGATGCTGAAGCTCGACACCGAGCACGCCTTCAGCCTCCAGACGAAGGCCAGTTACGAGCAGTTCCATCATGCCCCCCCGGTCTGACCGTCCCGGGTCTGCGCAGACTCGTCGGCGAGCCTGCGTTCGACGACCCACCGGAATTGCGACAACGCTGCGTCGATAGAAAATGGCATCATCTTGAAGCCCGGTGCCAGCGCCAGCGAACGTTGCTGCGCTGTGATGATGTCGCGATCCTCATCGAACGCCGTGACCACGCTTTGGTGAATCGAGCGCGTGACCTCCGGATTGTCGATCGCAAAATTGTGGGGATGCGCGAAGAAGTAGTGCGTGGAGGTTTCTGTCTCCGGCGTCAGCGCCTGGCAACCGCGAAACTCGGCGGCGTCGACACGCGTGCCGTCAGGCGCACCGGTGCCCGCGGGCGCCATGCCAGAATCCATCAGCAGGATGGCCGGAATCGTGAAGTTGTAGATATTCCAGCGATCGACCCTGCCGGGCCAGTTCTTGACCTGCTTCGCGAATGGCGGCGCTTCCGTATTGATGGTCCAGCGAGTAATGCGCACGCCATCCTCCAGTCGCTCGACTTTGGGCTGCGCGACGGCATAGTCCTCACTGCCACCGAGCGTGGTGGGATGCACAAACGGTAAGTGCGAGAAATCGAGCAGGTTGTCGGCGATCAGCAAATAATTCACGTCGTAGTGAATGTACCCGTCGAGGCTGCGCCAAGCGGGATCGGCCAGCCAGTGCGTATCGGGAATCACATCGGGATCCGCCGCTTCGGGATCGCCCATCCAGATCCAGATCCAGCGGTTGCGCTCAACCACCGGAAACACGCGCACACGCGCCTGTGGCGGGATTCGCTGCTGCGCTGGCGCCTCGACGCACTGGCCCGATGTGTCGAACTTCAGGCCGTGGTACATGCAGCGCACACAGTCGCCTTCTCGCCGACCGATCGACAACGGCGCTCCGCGATGGCAGCAACGGTCCTCCAGCGCGTGAAGCGTACCGTCCTCGGACCGATACATCAGTACCGGAATGCCGATGATCGTACGACTGAACAGATCGCTTGCGCCGACCTCATTGTCCCAGCCAGCCACATACCAGGTGTTCCTGACGAACATTGCGTGTCTCCTGTGAGTGAACGCCCTCTGCGAGGCGTGTTGACAGGAGGTTAGGTAAGACGTCAACATGCGTCAATATCATGCCGGTCATTGATGGAATGTACTCCATGCATACTGACGATTTCGACTACAACCTGCTGACGGTGTTCGACGCCATGCTCCGCGAACGCAGCGTGACGCGCGCAGCCCAGCAGCTCGGCCTCACGCAGAGCGCAATGAGTCATGCTTTGAACCGTTTGCGCGAGTACTTCGACGATCCGCTGTTCGTCAAGACGTCCGCAGGGATGACGCCAACGACCAAGGCCGAAGCGCTGGCAGAGACCATCCTCGAGGTCATGACCGCAATGCGCACGCGCGTACTGCCGCAGGCAAGCTTCGATCCGGGATCGATGCAGCGCACATTCACGCTCTGCATGACCGATATGGGTGAACTGGTGTTCCTGCCGCCCTTGATGAAGCGGCTGCGCGTGATGGCGCCGCACTGCAAATTGCGAACGTTGCAGGTGCCGATTCCGCAAATCGAAGCGCTGCTGGCATCGGGTGATGCCGATCTGCTGCTGGGTTCCGTGCAAACTGCGCCGGAATCGCTCTTTCAGCAGCAACTCTTCATGCATGGCTTCGTGACCATCGTCAGCAAGAAGAACAATCAGGTACGCGACGCCATGACGATCGACCAATTCGAGTCGATGCCACACATCGCCGTCAGCCTCGCCGGCCGATCAAGCCCCTCCTACGATGAGGCATTCGAACGCCACGGGCTCAAGCGCAATATCTATCTTCATACGCCTCACTTTCTCACTATTCCACTGCTGATGGAGCAGCAACCGGAGCTGATTGCCACAGTGCCTGAAGAGCTGGCGAATGTCTTCAGCCGCTACGGCATCGTGCGAGTGGTAAAGCCACCCGTTGCGTTGCCTCCCTACGCGCTGAGCCAGTACTGGCATCCGCGGTTTCACCACGATCCGGCGATAGTGTGGTTGCGTCAACTAGTGAAGCAGACTTTTGAGCGGTACCCGGAAACCGATTTGTCGCCGGACACCGTGCCGGTTCCATTTCGCAGCAAGCAAGCACAAAGAAAGCACAACGCCTGACTACGTTTCGCTGCCGCGTTGGGACTCAAGTGAGAGGGCGTCCGCGATGGTCGACAACGCGCCTAACCAAGGTGGTCAGAATGGCTGTTGTGCCCTTGAGGACCGCCACTGGGGCCGCGCGGGGTCGAACGTCGGAAACGGGTCGATCAAAGACGGCCGCAGTTTCGCAGCGGTCATCCGCCGGCTGGCAGGAGTCATTCGACAAGAGGTGCCTTTTGATCGACAATCGGTGTTCCGATACGACCACGCTAAAAGCTCATGAGGTGCCTGTTAAAAATCAGCTTGTTGCGTCAGTTGTTCGCAATCAGCCTTGCCGCAGCGGTTGCATTGCCCGTACTGGCTCAGGAAATCTACAACAACCTCGCCTCCAGGCCGTCCGGAAAAATCTATTTCAACAGCGTCACCCCGAAGAGCAAATGGGAGCTGGTCCATCGAAAGTACGACAGGAAACCAACGACCGTGTGGGGCATGCTGTACATGCCCGAGAGCGTCCAACGCAGAGTCCCCGCCATGGTGATCTCCCACGGGTCGGCGGGCGTACAGGAAAAGGACATCGACCGCTGGGTACGTGCGTTCAACCAGATGGGAATTGCAGCGTTCGTGGTCGACTCGTTTGGCGGCCGCGGGATTACTGGCACCATGGATGACCAGTCGCAATTGAGCCCTGCCGCCAACGACGCCGATGCGCTATTTGCCTTGAAACTGCTGAGTACGGATCCGCGTATCGATCCGCAAAGAATCGGGCAGATAGGATTTTCACGGGGTGGGCATGTTGCGATGGATCTGGTGCTCGAATCGTTCCAGAAAGGTGTCATCGACGACGATACACGGTTCGTTGCGCTGATTGGTTTCTACCCCGGATGCACTCAACTCTGGTGGGAGGTCCCGCCACCTCAGTTGACAGGGGCACCATTGATGCTGGCCGTGGGCGATAAGGATGACTACACACCAGCGCAGCCGTGCCTCAATGTCGCGGAGACCATGAAGCGAGATGGACAGTCGGTGGAGGTGCACGTGTACGCCGGGGCTTATCACGATTTCGACAATACGCACGTCTACTTCAAGTACTTTCCCGGTGCCACGACGCTCCGCGATTGCCCCCAGGCTATCCTCGACGTTCGGCACGATGCGTATTACCGGCTGCTGAGCGGGGAGAAATACGCCAGCTTCCAGGCTATGGACGCTGAATACAGGCGCTGCATTGCTCGAGGCGTCTCAGCCGGGTCCAGTCTCGATCAAGGCAGAAAATCTGAAGCTGATGTAAAAGCGTTTTTGACGAGGGCAATGGGGTTGTAGCGATGGCGCTCCGTTTATTGAAGCAGACAGGCCTTCTATTCTCGGGCCCTATGCTTTCATCCCCCATCTGTCAGCTAGGCAGCGAACCGAAGATCTAACAACCTCCAGCGGGCCGACGGTCGCCTATCGGCCATCAGGCGTCATTCGCTCACCGCGTCGGATAGACATTCAGAAGTCGGTTCCGTCCAGGAAGCAGCCATACCAATACAATTCATGCGTTGATTTATCTTGCGAGTCGATAGGCATGTTGAGCAGCCCTGGGCGGGAGAATTCAGAGTATCCCCATTGTCCGATTTCATGATCGTCGCCACACTGCGCGGCGTCGCGGCAGTGCGGAAGTAAAGCGTCGGATTCTTGGCAGGCGAAGGAGGTTCGTAGACCTCCTCCGGGCCGCCGGCGCGCCGGCGCGCGCGACGCAACGCAACGCAACCCAACGCAGAAGGTCTAAACCAGCCGACAGGCATGGCAAGCGAGGCGCTCGAATGAGGCATCGATGAGCGCGTAGCCGCCGGCCAGCATGTCGCACGTTGACCCGCTCTTGCCTCACAAATGAGTCGAGGTGCATCGTGCGCTGTTAGGGATGCGACGCAGACACTGCAGCAGCCGCAGGAGGTGGATTTTGGGTCGAGATATGCATTGAATCTTGCGCATTACCTGCTTGTCAGAACAGGGACAGTGCAACATAAGCGCACTAGGCTCGGACAAGGCTGGCGGGCGCGAAATAGAAGCTGCCCCGCGAGCCCGTTTGGGGCGCCCTATCACGACTGCGACCCGCCGTGCATGATCCACGGCGATTATGTCGACGCAGGAGTAAGTCGCGCACTCCAAGAGAAGTGCACGACTTGTTTGCGTCTTCCCGCACTAGTTGTCGAGTTTCACCCCGGACTGGGCGACGATATCCTTCCACTTGACGTAGTCTGCCTGCACGAAATCGGCAAACTCCTTCGGCGACATCTGCTTAGGCTCCGCGCCCTGCTCATGGATGGCTCGAATCACCGAAGGAGAAGAGAGAACCTTGTTGACCTCGGCGTTGATGCGGTTCACGATCTCCGGCGGGGTCTTCGCCGGCGCAAACAGCCCATACCACGTGCTGACATCTACCTCTTTGTATCCACTTTCGGCTACAGTCGGGACGTCTGGGAGAGAGGAACTTCGCTTCGCAGAGGTGACAGCTATCGGTCGCAGCGTGCCAGCTTTGATTTGCGCAAGAACGGACGGGACTGAGGCCACCATCAAGTCAACATTGCCGGCGATGGTGTCCGGAATCCCAGCACTCGATCCCTTGTAGGGAACATGCAATAGTTTGATACCCGCCGCACGGCTGAAAATCTCGGCCGCCAGATGGACCGTTGTACCACTCCCGGGAGAACCATACTTAAGCGAGCCCGGCGCGGCGCGTGCAGCTTTCACGACGTCACCAAGTGTCTTGAGCTTGGAATTGACCGATGTAACCATGACAATGGGGGTATAGGCTACATGGCTGACCGCGACAAGATCGCGGCCTGGTACATAGGTTACGGACTTGTAGATCCACGGAGCCACGGACAAATTGTCCTTCTGGCCCATAACCAGGTCATAGCCGCCTGGCGCGGACCGTACAATGTCTGCGATCCCGACGGTCCCCCCAGCCCCAGGCTTGTTCTCTGGCACGAAGTTCCACTTCGTCGCCTGTGACACTTCTGTAGTCACCAAGCGAGTCAGAATGTCCGAGCCACCGCCGGGCGTCCATGGAATAACGACTCGGATTGGCTTCGTCGGCCAAGGCGAACTGGCCTGTGCCTGCGCGCTAGTGAGTCCGCACGCCATCAGAAAGATGGCAAAGATTGTCTTTATCACCTTGTGTCTCCTTTAGTTTAAGTCTTGATGCCGCGAGCATTCTCGGCTCGATGGCATTGTCGTGTACTAAACCCGGCAAACGTGAAACGACCCATCCAAGTAATTAAGGCTTAAGGAATTTCAGAAATTAATCTGAGGGCGCTCTAACGAGCCTATCGTCCTCAACAGCGGAGCTTTCGGCTGACGAAGTAGCACCGCACAGAGATCAGTTCTGTATCATTTGCCCCGTCTCCAACCCAAATTTGAGTCTAGTCATAGGCTCCTTGGATACTTGAGAAAGTAACCGCGTTAGCTGCCTGATAACGTTCTGAGACTGGTCCCCTGCCAGATCCGATCCTTTACCAGATCCGTCATAACGTCGCGGAGCAGCTTATAGACCGCATCAGTCGCAGCGCTGGATGCATTGAGAGAGGAGGTACAAACTGAGAGGGGGCGTGTGAATTGCTGGGCACGAACCTTCAACACCTGTACGTCTCCAGCAGCTTCCTCCTTCGCGACCACTGCCCATGGAAGGAATGTCGATGCGATGTTCTGGACCACACACGCCTTCAACAGCGTGAGCGAATCCAACTCCGCAACCGGCTTGAAACTTAGCCCGGCGATCGTACAGGCGGTATCCACCACCAAACGCATGCTGTTGCCAACGGCAGGCATCACGAGTTTCGTCTCCAACGCCTCTTCCAGGCTGATACTCGTCCGCCCCTTATCCGAAAAAGGGCTATTCGGTGGGCAAACATAGAAGAGTTCCTCGTCCAGCACTGTCTGAATCTCAAGTCCTCTTGGCGCATGATCAAGGAACAGGATAGACATATCAAGTCGACCGCTTAACGTGAACTCTTGTAGCAGAACACTCAGTCCTTCGACAATCTGCAGCCGCACCAGCGGAAGGTGCTCATGACATGCACGGATCATTGCAATGGGCGTTGTTGCATAAATCCGGGGTCGGATGGGCTGACGTTTACGCACAACGACTGGAGCGCTGGCTCTGTAATGAGATGGTCGCCCCCATCCCCCACGAGCGGTTACGCTTAGGGGGCGTTTTCTGCCGAGGAGGCCATCATGCAAGACACGACGCTGGTTGGAATCGATCTGGGTAAGCACTCCTTCCACCTTCACGGTCAGGACAGACACGGCAAGGCCGTGTTTCGCAAGAAGGTGAGCCGTAAGCA
>NZ_KB903173.1:0-179027 GCF_000379565.1 Cupriavidus sp. UYPR2.512
TCCTGATGGCCTTGGCGATCTCGCCGATAACGACTTCTGATCCAGCAACAAGGGGCCCGTCGGGCCCCTTGTTCCATCAATGCCGTCGCTCCACATCTGAACCTCCGCGTTTGATCGCCACGTCCATCAGCATCACCCGACGACCTGCAACATTGGCGATGGACCAGACCGCAGCCACCCATCATTTACCGTGCCCGTGCGCCCATCGAATCCCGTGCTCACGCACACATGTGCCGCAAAGGCTGAAAGGAATGTCGGCGCTTGTCCGATATGGCGGCCATGGTGAGGTGTCTGGGGCGCATTTCATGTATTGGGTGACATACACCGGTTGTGTACGGAACAACCACATGGGTAACAACCGAGTTCACTCACATGGGTAACCCTTTGAGACTTAGATAGCGCTTACGCATCTGCGATCAGGTCGCCCCGTTGGCTCGCCCCTACGCATCAAGCTCTTCAGGCGCTGCATCCGTCAGCACGATTCGCGCTGCCTTCATGTTTCCCCGCAGATGGTGGACGGCGGCAAGAACGGCACGTACGCGATGCGCGTACCGGCCAGCTCTTCCGTCAGCGCATCGACCGGTGTCGTGGCATTCCGCTCGTCTGGAGCCGGCGCAAATTCTAACGGCCTCTGAGTTCGAAAGAAGGAACAAATTTAAGGATCGGCCTATGGATGCACCAACTAACGTTGGGTACATCTTGGCATTGGCAAGCGCGGTCTTAGCGATGGGAGCGGATTGAAGCCCAAGGTAGAGCGAGTCACCGCGGCCACGGTGCCTTTGGCGTCTGCATATGCATGGTGCACGCAGGGGCGGATTCGGACTCAATTCAGTTGTTAGAGGTGAACAGTTGAGCAGCTCTCATTCGCGCCTGCGGTCTTGCGGGCACGTTCTCCATACCTCGCCGGACCTTTACATCCTCGTTCGCTATCAGCCAAAGACAGATACGCCGAACTACTGCCGCGTGTCATGTGAATACATAGACCACGAGAACCCGGGCGAGGGAAATGGCATGTCTGTCTATCTCTCTCCATTCGATGCCTACATCGCTGCCGCGTTCCTCTCCAAACCGGGCGAGCAGTATCACGCCATTCCTGCTTATGAGTTTGACCCGCGAGAGCTCATTGGGGACAACGGCGGCAGGCTGCATTACTTCCTGCATTGCGGATGGGGGGCGAGTGACCGGAAACTGGTTACTCGGCGAAAGGGAGGCCTTGTTGGCTTATACGGCATGGATACAGTCAGGGTATCACCTGAAGCCGTGAATGCCGTCGACTTGAATATCAACGGCAAGGACCTCGCGCACTATGGCCGGATGCGAGAAAGGGCGGGGCTGTTTGCGCACTCCGAATGCCATGGCCGGGTATTGGCTCTTGACGAGCGACAACGCATGCAGCATGTTGCGCAGGCCATCGAATCGATGCCCGGCACGATCCCGGTGGGCTGCGATATCAACCAGATGGCGATGTACGATTTCGATGCTGCGCAATGGCATTTCGTCCCCATTGAAGTCTTCACTTCCACCACGGACAGCATGGAGCCGTAATGCCCGATATTCGCTACGCACTTCGAAATGGGGACAAGACCAGTACAGGAGGAACGCTTATCGCCACCGGCCATAGCATGTTTCATCATGGTGTGACCATAGGTGTGGAAGGCGACTATGCGACCTGTCCGGCCTGCAAGGCTGGCGGGCCTGTGATGAACGACTGCGACCCATCGTTCAACATACACGGGAAGCCGCTTCTGGTAAGCGGTGCCCGTGTCTCTTGCAAGTGCGCTACGCGGCCGCTGGTCATACACTCGCAATCCGATTTCAGGATCGAAGTGAACCGAGTAGGTCAGTACGCGTCGCCGCCAAACTCGGCAGGGTTGAGTTCTGGCGTAGCTGCGGCTAGTCACGACACGCAAATCATTGAGCAGTACTACGAGCTTGTTGATGCCGACACGGGACAGCCTGAGTCCGGCTATCGATATGACCTGTTCATTGAGCATCAGTTGGTTACCCGGAATGCCGGACTTGCCGGGACAACCGCAACAGTGCGCGGCGATGTCGAGGTGCGCATCGTCATGTGGCTGGATAAGACTGGCGAAGCACGAGCATGACAGATTCTTCCAAGCTTACTTCGGAGGAGCGCTTGCTGGCAGCCATTGCCTATGGCGAGTCCTCAACGCGCGACCAATATGAAGAGATGGCGGCGCTGGCAAGCGTTATGGTTCGTCAAATGAAGGCGCGCGGTTATTCATCTATTGATGCCTTCACATCAAAGGATAAGAACTTCTCCTTTGTGAGAACAGATGGCAACGCGCGCTATGCCAAGTTGATGAAGTCCTCGGAAAAGGATGTTGAGAAGAGTTCAGCCATGTCGGATGCGGTTAAGGCAGCGAGAAATGCTCTTTCGGGAGGCGTGGACTACTCGAACGGCGCGTACTTTTGGGACGGAGCAGACATCAAGTCAAACTACAAGAATCATGCGAAGGTGAAGTCGGGCATTCACATCACAGATCCCTCTCACAATATCTACGGAATCAGTGGGTCAGAGAAGACGAAAATTCTGTATAAGGCCGTTAAGAAGAAGGTCAACGGACAAGTCAAGACTGTAAGGGAGGAGGTGGGGCGCTACTCCTGGGTCTATGAGTCTACCGCCGGTGTGGGGGGAACGATCTTTTGGCGCTATGGCCAAGACTGGGTCGCTGTCACTCGCGCCAGGGAATACAAATGATACGAACGGCTCTCATGCTTCTTCTCCTCGCGCTTTCGGTTTCCGCTCACGCGGAACAGGTGCCCGAGGACATCATCGACAGTTGCCTACTATTCGACAGATCGTCTGACTCTTCGATCTCGATCAGCCCAATTGAAGGGGATGCGAATCTGATGGACGAGGTTACTATGGCCGGCTACCAGCTGTTTATCCCTGGCGGTGACAGCAACAAGCTCCGGATTGGCTATGCAACCAGTAAGCGCGGGAACAATGACTATATTTTCGTCGGGGCGCGTCGCGGATTCATCATGCGAGCGGTCGCCGTGGGAAAGCCTCAGCCCTCAAGAGTTGAGGAACCGAGCCTTGCCGCCTACGCTGTGCTGCGCCAGCGTGGGCAGCGATATGTGTGTGTGATGGAAAGCAGCGGAAACGGCAGCGCCGCTTTCGTGAGGTCAGCCTTCGTGGGGCGAATCCCGCGGTCGAAGAACGCTACGTTGAAGCTCTTTTACAAGGTTGCAGACGTGAAGAAGTTCAAGGCATTCAATGAGGGGCCGAAACAGATGCCTTGAATTTTCGGATGCTGTTCACGGCGGCGCCGGCCGTTGCCTGCCGAGCCCGCATCAAGCTCCCGTGATCTCCCCGAATCCTACCTTCCGGGCAGTCCTCACCGCCCGCCGTACATGGAAATCGCTGGTCGTCGCCACAATGGGATCGGTGGCGGCCACGCCCTGCTCTTCAAGCAACCGCTGGCTGAACACCAGGTTTTTCTCCGTGCTGGCACTACGCCCTTCCCGGATCACCCTGCCTGCTGCGACCCGCGGTGCAGATTGCTCGATTCAGTGTAAGAAAGGTTCGACAGCGAGCGGCATTGGACCCTACCCCATCGCATATGTCACCAGGTAGAGCGATGCCGTGCCTACAACGAGTAAGGCCAGCAATTGGGCGAGGCGCCTCGACGAAGCGTCACAAGTTCTCCAGCCCACCGCCGCGAACACAATGGATGGCCCCAGAAAGTAGAGGTAGAGCAAGAGTGTGTACCAGGCAGGCACAGTACAAACGCCCACCTCCCAGCAACCCTCCAGGTTTTGAAAACCCCAGCCGAGACCGAGTCGAAAGCTCATTCGACTTCCGATCCAGCAGGCGGCCCAAGTGGTCGCCGCACCCGCTAGGCAGAACGCAGCGACAGTGTAGGCGCGTCTCATTTGATTTCCCAAAACAGGATCGGTAGCTCTCCCCAGATCAGAGTAGAAGGGAGACGAGTTGATTCCGAAAATAAAGCACCCGACATTTGCGGCCATCCCTGCTGCGCCACTGACAGTCATCCTCGACCCGTTCCAGAGGTTGATATGGCCGCTATGGTCGGTCCAACTTCTCGATCCACGGCGGTTGGGTACCCGGATCCATCGGCTGTATCGATTTGACGAGTTCGATGGATAGCTTCATCGGTGAGTTTATCTCCTATGCAAAGGACATGGACGTCGCGGTCACGTATTAAGTGGGTGGCGACCGGCGTGCTTCTCGCGACGATGGCAATCGTCGCGATTGACGCCTGGCAGGCATGACATTCACCGCAGCACTATCCATTTGGCGCAGAAGGGCCTGTGGCAAATCTCTGGGCGTACCAGTCGCAGCCACACTACCTGATTGCATCCGGGCTCGCGCTCGCCGCCTGCGGCATCGCGATGATGGGAATCTGGTTACGCCACGCACCGAGACGGCTTCGTTGGCTCTGTGTTGCGCCGCTTCTCGCCATGGTGGTGCTTACGGTCTATGAGTGGCTCATCGCGTTCGAATGAAAACGCAACTCGACACCACCAACCCGTTCGATGTCGCGCTGTGGTACCTCGCTCGCCTTTCGGGCGCGATCGGCGGGGATTTGTCCATCATGTGGAAAATGCGAAAAATGAAACAATTATTATGATCGCTTGATATGGAAGAAGAAATGGACTACTTACGAAGGTACGTCCCGCCTGGGCTGCTCTGCAGCGGCACCGTGGGAGAGAGCGACGTGCGAGGGTGCTCATAGGGAGAGGCCTCTCATGCACGGACCATCTTGTTAGCGTCGCCGGAACGCTATTAGCCGGTTTCATTCAACAGTGGGAGGCTATTGAATATGTCATCTTTCTCGCGCGTCTTCGTCGTGCTTCTTGGTGCGGCTGGACTTCTTTCCGCCTGCGGAAAATCTGATCAGGCTAAATCCCCGCCTGTGGCGCCGGCGGTGAGTACTTCGCAGGAACCAGCCGCTGACAGTGGTGTGAAACGCGTTGAGGTGCGTCCCACAGATCCGTCACCGGCCCAGGCCGCACCGCAACGGGCTGCTATTCAGACCCAACCGGGGCCAAAGGGCTCTCAGGTGGCCCTCAACAAGGTCGCTGTGACTGGCGATATCATGACCGTCCAGCTCACCTTCACGGCCGACAAGGGCGGGACGGAATACGTTCCACTGAATGAAGTCAGCGTGATCGACGACGCCACCGCGCAGCAGATCGGTGTGCTCAGGGACAATGCGGGTAACTGGCTGGCCTCCCCGCTCCAGGGCAAGGATCGTGTGAACATCAACCTGTACAGTTCGCCCGCGATCGTGTGGTTTAAATTTCCCGCGCCGCCCGCCACGACCAAAACAGTGTCGATCAATATCCCGACCGTGGGGCCGTTCGATGGCGTACCGGTGACGCGATGACGCTCGCGATGGCATCGCCACCCTGTTGGTCAGGCGCCGGTCCTTGGGGGGCCGCACTTCTTGTGGCGGCTATCACCGTCTCCTCGCCGGCGACGGCGGCTCCGGATCAGCTTCCGGCGCCAGGGAAGCTTTCCGCCAACGTCAGCGGCCTGAACGCGACCCGAAGCGATCTGGTTGTACGCGTCACCGATACTGCAACTGTCGTCGACCTGCAGGCGGACACCCTCTTTGCATTCGATAGTGCGGACCTGGATCCCAAGGCGGCTGACAATCTCCGCAAAGTTGCTGATTTGGTCCGCGCGGGCGGACAAGGTGCGGTGGAAGTGATCGGTCACACGGATGCTAAAGGGACCGATACCTATAACCAGGCGCTGTCAAAACGACGCGCCGAAGCGGTGGCGGCGTGGATGCGCAAGCAGGTCGGCGTGGGGCAGCGTGAGTTCGTCGCTTCGGGCAAGGGGGCGGCGGCCCCGGTCGCGCCCAACGTCCGCCCTGATGGCAGCGATGATCCTGCTGGTCGCGCTAAAAATCGGCGTGTTGAAGTGATTATCCCCCGCACCTGAAGCCTGCCGCCGGCCTGGCCTGGCCAGATGCGTCCGGCAGCGGCCACCCTGAACCCGCGCTACACGGGCGCAGCGTTCGAGCGCCTGTGCGACAGTGGCCGTGATGAAGCGACGCATCCCTTCATGATGCTGCCGTTCAAGGCGGCGCCGGCCGTTGCCTGCCGAGCGCCGCGCTTGAATGAGAGCCAGCACCACTTCGTGCGACGGCAGTGTTCTCGCCTTACAGCCCTTCAGCGCTCCTGCCCCTGGCGCAGAAACGGTGCCACGGCGCAGGCGATCAGCAGCAGTCCCGCCATGATGACCAGTCCGTTGCGCGTACTGCCGGTCGCCTGTTCGATGATGCCCATCACCGACGGTCCGATGAATCCGCCCACCAGCCCGCAGGTATTGATGAGGGCCAGTCCCCCCGCCAGCGCCACCCCCTTCAGGCGGGACGACGGGAACAGGAACACGATCGACTGCACCACGAAAAACATCAGCGCGGTCAGCGAGAAGCCGACGAGCGCCATCACCGGCCCTGTGAAGGCGGCAATCAGCAGGCCGCCTGCCATCACCACCAGCCCCAGGCAGAGCAGGCGGCGTCCGCGCTGTGGGGTGTTGGCATGTCGGGGCAGCCATGCGGCGCCGATGGCGGCGGCAATCCAGGGCAGGGAATTGAGCAGCCCGATTTCCACGGGCGTGAGCTTGCCGTACGTGCCGATGATGCCCGGCAGGAAGAAGATCACCGTGTAGATCGAGATCTGATGGCAGAAGTAGATAAAGATCGCCAGCCAGACCTGCGGATCACGCATGGCGCCCAGGAACGAGTGGCCACCCTTGCCGACGCTGGCATCGGCGGCTTCCGCGGCCAGCCGGCTGCGGACTTCCTGCGCCTGGGCTGGCGTCAGCCATGGCGCGCTGTCCGGACCGTCGGGCAGCTTCTTCCAGACCACCGCGGCCAGGAACACCGCAGGCAGGCCTTCCAGCACGAACATCCATTGCCAGCCCTTGAAGCCCCAGATGCCGTCCATGCCCAGCAGGGCGCCGCCCAGCGGGCCGCTGACGATGTTGGCAATGCAGACGCCGAGCAGGAAGTAGCCCACCGCCCGCGCGCGTTCCTCGCGGCCGAACCAGTACGTGAGATAGAGCATCACGCCGGGAAACAGCCCCGCCTCGGCCACGCCGAGCAGCACGCGCATGATGTAGAAGGAGGTCTCGCCCTGGACAAAGGCCATCGCCGCGGACAGCAGGCCCCACGTCACCATGATGCGAGTGATCCAGAAGCGCGCCCCGACCCGATGCATGATCAGGTTGCTCGGGATCTCCAGCAAGGCATAGCTGAGAAAAAACAGACCCGCGCCCAGGCCGTAGGCCGCGGCCGAGATGTTCAGGTCGACAGCGATGTGGGTCTTGGCCAGTGCAATGTTCGTGCGATCGAGAAAGCTGATCACATAGGACAGCACCAGCAAGGGCATGAGCTTGCGGAACAGCAGTGCGGTCAGCGGGCGGTCTGTCGGCGCGGCCAGCGGCGGCGCGCCTGAGGCGGGTACGGTCTGCATGAGCGTAGTCTCCATCGGCGGATATGGCGCCGCGCCCTGGGGCCGCGCGTCAGCCGTTCCGCCTGGTTGATGTCTTCAGTGTTCGATGGTCGGGCGAGGCCGGGCCGTGGCGGCCCCGCCGGTTCAGAACGCGGTGCCTGCCGCGCCCTTCAGGGCGAGAATGTCGCGGGCTTCGCCCGGCGTGGCCACGTCGATGTTCAGGGCTTCCAGCACGGTCCGGATGCGCGTGACCTGCTCGGCGCTAGATGCAGCCAGCTGGCCCGGACCGATCCAGAGTGAGTCCTCCAGGCCAACGCGCACGTTGGCGCCCATTGCCGCGCCGATGGTCGCCAGCGGAAGCTGGCCTCGGCCGGCGCCAAGGATCGACCAACGGAACTGGTCGCCGAACAGGCGCCTGGCGGTGCGGTGCATGTGCATCAGGTCTTCGGGATCGGGGCCAATGCCGCCCAGGATGCCGAACACGGATTGGATGAACACCGGGCCACTGACCAGGCCACGGTCAAGGAAGTGCCGCAGGTTGTACAGATGGCTGATGTCATAGCACTCGAATTCGAACCGCGTGCCGTTGGCATTGCCGATGCGCAGGATGTTCTCGATGTCCTGATAGGTGTTCTTGAAGATCAGGTTGCGGCTGTTCTCCAGGTGTTCGCGCTCCCAGTCGTGTTGGAATTCCTTGAAGCGGTCGAGCATCGGGAACAGGCCGAAGTTCATCGAGCCCATGTTCAGCGAGGCCAGCTCCGGCTTGAAGGTGGTGGCCGGCAACATGCGTTCTTCCACCGTCATGTGCGGGCTGCCGCCGGTGGTGATATTGATCACTGCGTTGGTCTCGGCGCTGATCCTGGCCAGGAACGGCCGGAACAGCTCCGGGTCCTGCGACGGGCGTCCGTCCTTGGGGTCGCGGGCGTGCAGGTGCAGGATGGCGGCCCCTGCGCGCGCCGCGTCGATGGCGGCTTGTGCGATCTCGTCGGCAGTCACCGGCAGGTGGGGCGACATGCTGGGCGTGTGGATGGCGCCGGTCGGGGCGCAGGTGATGATGGCTTTGGCTCGCTTGGCCATGGTGATTCCTTGGTTGGGCTTGGTCGGGGCTTGGTTGGGTTTGTCGGACTGCGGGCCGCGGATATCCGGCGGCCCCAGGAATGTGCCGGGCGCGCTAGCTGAGCGCCTGGGTCAGACCGTCCACGACCATTTCCTGGCCGTGCACATTGGCCGCCTGGTCGCTGCAGAGGAAGCGCACCATGTTGGCGATGTCGCGCATCGTCACCATGCGCTGCAGTGCCGCCTGCGACGTGTAGCTGCGCGTGACTTCCTCAAGCGGCTTGCCCAGCGACTCAGCCTTCGCGGCAATGACGGCGCGGATACGCGGGCCGTCGACCGCACCGGGCAGCACCGTGTTCACACGGATGCCATCCGCTCCCAGTTCAAGCGCCAGCGATTTGGTAAAGCCCACCACGGCCCATTTCGACGCGGAGTAGGCGGCACGGCCCGGCATGCCGAGATGCCCGGCAGCGGAAGAGAGGTTGACGATCGACGGCGAGCGCCCCTGCCGCAGGCGCGGCACCGCGGCGCGGGCGCACAGGAACTGGCCGGTGATGTTGACGGCAAGCGTGCGCTCCCAGTCGGCCAGCGACAGGGTTTCAACACCGCCAGTCGGGCCGGCAACCCCGGCATTGTTGACCAGCACGTCCAGGCCGCCAAAGGCGCCATCGACCGCCTGGAACAGCGCCTCGACGTCGCTTTCCTTCGACACATCGGCCCTGACTGCCACCACGCCGGGCAACTCGGCACAGACCCGTTCGAGACTGTCGCCAGCCACGTCGCAAACCGCAACGCGGGCGCCCGCCTCCACAAAGGCCCGTGTGATCTCCAGGCCAATGCCGTCCGCGCCGGCGGTCACCAGTACGCGCTTGCCGGCGAGCGATTCATCCTTCCACATGATTCCAATCCTCCTGGGAACAGGCGGCTGCCTGCCTTCCGGACGAAGAGTAAAACTGTGATCACAGATCAAATATAGAGAATAACCCTATGTGCTATGCTTCGCGGCATGCCCCTGAATGACCTTGTGACGCCCCTTGTCCGCCAGACGCTCAGCCGCGACGTCTACACACAGCTGCGCGACCTGCTGGTCAGCGGCCAGATGATGCCGGGCGAGCAGATTTCGCTGCGCAGCATCGCCGCCGCACTGGGCGTCAGCGTCATGCCGGTGCGCGAAGCGGTGCATCGCCTGGTTGCCGAGCAGGCGCTCGAACTCACGCCGAACCGCGCGCTGCGCGTGCCGCGCATGAGCGTCAGCCAGTTCGACGAAATCACGAAAATCCGGATCGAGCTCGAAGGGCTCGCCACCGCGACCGCGGCAGAGCGCATCACCGATGAGGAGCTGAAGCAGGTACAGGCACTGCACCGCCGGTTTGCCGACGAGATGGCCAAGCGCAGCCCAAACGGCGCGGATGTCATCGCCGCGAACCAGGCCCTCCACTTTGCCGTCTACGCGGCGGCGCGCATGCCGATCCTGTTGCAGATGATCGAGTCTACGTGGCTGCGCATCGGCCCGATTCTTAACCACGACCTCCGCTCCGGATCGCGTCGTGTGGAAGAGCGCGTCGCGGTCAAGCATCACGACAACCTGATCGCAGCGCTGCGCAAGCATGACAGCGCGGCGGCATGTGCGGCGCTGCGCGGGGATATCGAGAGCGCGGCGGCCTATATTGTCTCGGCGGGGGTGCTGGTCAATACGGACAGGCCGGAGGATGCGGCGGCCACGCTGGTGCCCGTGAAGCGGGCTGCGAAGGCCGGGCGTGCGGCGGTGAAGCGCTGATCAGCGCCGTGGACGTGAAGAGGTTCAAGGCGCGCCAGCACCCAATCGCGTCTGGTTCCGGCTATCGCTATCGCTCAGGACGATTCTGCGACAACACCCAAAGCATGGCACCGACAGCCTCCGTCTGCGTCCGCGTGCGGGTCTTCTCGTAAATCGCCCGCAACTGGGTGCGAACCGTAGCCACCGAAACCCCGGCACTGCTGGCGTAGGCCTCAGCCGTCTTGCCTGAAACCAGCGCTTCAGCAACCGCCGCTTCCGCCGCAGACAATGCGAACGCTTGCCGCAACTGCCGCGCCGTCACCAGGGCGGTGGTGCCGCGCTGCCTGGCTGTGATCAGCATGGTGGCATTGCCAAACACCGCACGCGTGTCCTTGCCGGGGAGCGCGGTGATGCTGAGGAAGATGTCCGGCGGTGCGCCCGATGTGGCTGGCAGCGCCAGGCTCTCGCCCTGGCGGGTTTTTGCCACGCGCCCGATGGCCGCTTGCAGGCCGACGTTATCGGCTGCCGTGGATGCAACCAGGCGCCCGTGTTCGAGTTTCAGGCTGGTGGTGGCGCGCAACGCGGATTCGGCCGCCGCATTGACAAAGACCACGCGTGAATGCCGGTCCAGCGCGAACACGGCCAGGCCTAGTTGTTCCATCAGTTCCGTGCCAAGCGCGGCATCGCGATGCAGGACCCTGGCGTCCTGCCAGAGATTGATGGCGCGCTGCAGGTGGCCGGCCATGCCTGCAGCTGCCGCGCGTTCTGCCTGTGTATAAGGCGACCTGTCCCGCGCCCGCAACAGGCCAAGTAAGATCTCGTCGCTGTTCGGCCGAGCCAGCCGCACACCCATCAGGTAGCGGAATCCCGCCGGAATCTGGAAATCCTGGAAGAACTCGCTGCGTGAAACGTCCTGCTCGCTTAGGTGGTCATCGCAGTTGACGAACTGGCCGATGCGGGCCTGCTCCACAAAGCGGCGCCGGGGATCGAAGGCGCCATAGAACTGGTCATAACGCGCGATGACCTCATCCCATCTTACGTCCGGCGTATAGATGGAGAGATGCGGTGCATTACGCACGGCATCCCAGCTGAACATGTGGAAGACGTTGGCGCCCAATACCTCGGTGACGGTCTGGAACGTGTCCAGAAAGCCGTCTTGCCGGACCGCCGCCTCATAGAGGTCACCGATGAGCTGATCTCTTGGCAATTCCATTCCTCCCCAGGCGCCGGTGTCCGGGCATCGTGCGTGCCCTCTGGCCGGCTCCCCCTCTTTTTATTCAATGCATTGTCTTGCGCGGGTTATCACTGCCGCTCTGCAAGCCGCACTGCGATTTTTTTTCTGGCTTTCATCAATTTGAATGATGCCAGCCAGTACGCGTTTTTGCAGAATTCCGCGAAAGTCCGACGGCTTCAAATCCAGTTGCCAGGTCAAGAAAATGAAGCCCGGATTAACAAAAATCACAACGGGGTGTGCTCAATATGAATTATTGAGCGCTTTCAAAGGGGTCCATTGACGTAGCCAGTCAAGCTTGACCCTCCCTCAGAGGGGAGGTGGCTGCGTTTGCGGTGTTGTCTCTTTTACAACGGTACGGGGAAGGAAATGAAACTCACACCTATTGCACTCAGCATTGCAGTGCTCGCCTTGTCGGCGTGCGGCGGCGGCGGAGATTCTTCAACGGGAGGCACCACCACCACCTCTACGCCTCCCGAGGTTTCTGTGCCTGCCAAGCAGACTGTCAGCGGCGTAGCCGCGACCGGCGCAGCCATGCAGGGCGCGACGGTGACGCTGATGGACGCGGCCGGCAAGTCGGCCAGTTGCCCGGCTGACGCCACCACGGGCTCTTTCCAGTGCGACGTGACCGGCCTGACCGCGCCGTTCGTGCTGGCCGCCACCGGCAACGTCTCTGATTCCCAGGCAACGCTGATCAGCCTGAGCGCCACCGCGGGCACCCAGACCATCAACATCACGCCGTTGACCAATGCCATTGCCGCGACCATCATCGGCGACAACCCGACCAAGCTGCTGGCCGACAGCAGCCTGCTGCAGTCCAAAGTCACATCATCGGCGATCAGCACCACGGTGAAAGCGTACTCGGATGCGCTGGCCGATCTGCTGAGCGCCACGGGCAACACCGGCGTCGACCTGATCTCAGGCCCGCTCACGGCCGGTGCGCCGGGGCTGGACCGCCTGCTGGACCAAGTGAAGATCAACGTGCTGCCAGACGGCGGCGTGCAGCTGTCGTCCGTGGCCGGCGCTTCGAGCGATACGCCAGTGGTGCTGCAATTGGCACCGGGCGTGGCCCCCACGGCCAGCGACACGGCCAGCCTGCCTAGCGTTGCCACGATCGGCGGCGCGCCGGTGACCAACCTGCCCAGCGCCAGTGACCTGGCTGGGCTGCAGGCCGCTTTCAACCAGTGCTTCGGTGGATCATCGACGGGCAACGCGCGCATGGAGGGCAATGTTGCCGCGTGCAGCCAGATCTTTGTTGACGAAGTGGCCTCCGGCAACCTGCAAGCGGGCGTTCCCGCGGCGTATTTGAGCAATGGCGCCAGCGCCGAGCAGGAATTCGGACCGGGCCCGAGCGGCAGCGCCCCCGGCATCTTTGCGGACGACGAGATGAACGGCGCTGTATTCAGCCTGCCGGAAATCATCCGGGTGCAGGCGGCTGACAAGGTCTGGATGAAGCTGTCGTGGACGCGCACCGATGGCATCCGCGATGGCGTGCAGCTGATTGCGCAGGTCGCCCTGCAGCCCGCGGCGCGCACCAGCAGTGATAACGGCTGGCGCCTGGTGGGCAACCAGCGGCATATGGTGACCAAGGTCAATGGCAGCGCGCAGCGCTGGGACTGGCTGAATCCGGCCAAGCCGATGACCGGCACCAACGCCTATATCAGCTCGCTGACGCTGCAGGTCGGCATCACGGACGACCAGAATGTGCCGGTGGATTTTGCGATCGTGAAGGGGCCGGGGCTGCGCAATGGTGTCCTGCTCAATCGCAGCAATGGCGTGTGCGGCACGCTCAATATCGCGGCCCAGCTGACGCCTTCGCAAACACCGGCCCAGGCAGCGGCGCTGCCAAGACTGAATTCCTGCCGCAACAACTTCCGGCTCGCCGGCGTGGCGCAGGATGCATCGGCCCAGGCGCTGTTCACCTGGCCGGGCGCCACCAACAAGGCGTTTGCCGATCCGCAGCTGAGCACCACGGAGCTGGAAGGGGTCACGCCGTTCAGCGCCTACACCTTCGACATCTATCAGAACGGCAACACGGCTGCGCCGGCCTACTCGTACACCGTGCGCCTGCGCACCCCGCCGCCGGCGCCGGTGACGCTGCGCCAGTATGCCTGGCAGGATGTCAGCAAGGCCGCGCGTGACCAGCTGACGCCGGGTTCCGGCACCACGTTCACCGGCGGCAGCACGTTCCCGATGAGCTGGACCTCGGCTGCGAACGTGCCGTTCGTGAAGCGGAGCAATGTGCAGATCCGCTCGACCATCGGCGCAACGCCGGCGGTGTTCGTGAGCGGCAACGGACGTGCGCGCCCGGCGGCGCCCAATACGGTGGTCAGCCTGAATGTGTTAGGAGACCTGGGTGCGTCGTTCCCGTCGGTGGCGGGGGCGACTGGCGGGGGCGATATGTCGTTTGCCAACCTGAACTGGACAGATCCGTTTGACCTGAACTTCAGCACCAGCGTGGAGTATGACCACTAAGGCGATGGTGTGATCCGCTGCGCGGCGGGCTGCCTGACACGCAGCCAGGCCGCGGGCGGCTGATGCTTGTTTTGCTCGCTTCCAGGCCAGGGTGATTTGCTCTGGCCTCTTTTTTTGGTTGCGTGGTTGGTGGTCATAGGCGCCGCAGATCCGAGCGGTCAGGCATCTGTCCAATTAACATAAAAGCCTTCGTCGACGTGGGGATCGGTCCCCGGCGGTTGGCAGCCGCCGCGCGCGGCGCTAGCGGTGGAAGGCGTGACCTGTCCGTCAGCCGAGCAACCGCCAGGCCAGCCGCGCAGCCACGCGCGCGCCCTGGTGGTCGCGGTCGTACTGCGGGTTGTACTCCGCCAGGTCGGCCACGCGCAGCTTGCCGCTGCGGCGGACAAGCAGGGCCACTTCCTCCACCACCGGCAACGGCACGCCATAGGCGGCGGGTGCCGACACGCCCGGCATCACGGCCGCGGGCAGCGCGTCGAGGTCGATGGTCAGGTACACGTGGTCCGCGGCATCGATGCACGACGCCAGTTCCGTGAGGCGCGTTTCCAGGTGGCGCTCCTGCATGTCCAGGTCTTCCACGTAGCTGACGCACAGCGCGTCCGCGCGGTTGAACAGCGCCGGTGTATTGCTGAGGCGGCTTACGCCCAGGCAGACATAGTCGAACGGCTGCCCGCGCTCGGCGCAGGCGTTGGCGATCTGGTCGAACGGCGTGCCGGAGCTTGCCGGCCGGCTGGTGCGCAGGTCGAAGTGGGCGTCGATATTGATGATCAGCACGCGTCCGGCATCGTCCTGCGCATCCAGGTGCGCGCGCAGGCCTTGCCACGTGCCCCAGGCTACTTCATGGCCGCCGCCCAGCACCAGCGGGAAGCCGCCGCGCGCCAGCACGTCGCGCACGGCACCCGCCAGCGCGAACTGGGCCGACTCCAGGTCGGCGTCTTCACAGCTGATATTGCCAGCGTCGTACAACGCAGGCAGGCCATGCGCCGGCACGTTGGCCAGCGCCTGGCGGATGGCGTCGGGGCCATGGGCGGCGCCGGGGCGGCCCTGGTTGCGCAGCACGCCGGCATCGCAGCGGAAGCCGAGCAATACCGGTGCGTTGCCCAGGGGCGTGAGGTCTGACGTCTCCAGCGCATGCACGATGCGGAACAGGCGCGTGGTGTCGCCATCCTCGCCGTTGTCGACACGGCCCTGCCAGGGGTTCTGGGTCACTGCCATCCTCATGAGCGCGTCAGCACGGCCTGCAGGAAGCCACGCGTGCGTTCCTGCGTCGGTGCGGAGAAGATGACCGACGGCGGCCCGGCCTCGATGATGCCGCCGCCATCCATGACCACCACCACATCGGCCACTTCACGGGCAAAGCCCATTTCATGGGTGACCACGACCATGGTCATGCCTTCGGCGGCCAGCACCTTCATCACTTGCAGCACTTCGCCCACCAGCTCGGGGTCCAGCGCGGAGGTCGGCTCGTCGAACAACATCACGCGCGGCTCCATGGCCAGCGCGCGGGCAATGGCCACGCGCTGCTTCTGGCCGCCCGACAGGCTGGCGGGCATGGCGTGGGCCTTGTGCGCCAGGCCGACTTTCTCAAGCAGGCTCATCGCCTTGCGCTCGGCGTCCTCGCGCGAGGCGCCGCGCAGCATGCGGGGGCCCACCGTGACGTTGTGCAGCACTGACAGGTGCGGGAACAGGTTGAACGACTGGAACACCATGCCCACTTCCGTGCGCAGTTGGTTCAGCTCATGCTCGCCGATCAGCTGGCCTTCAGTCACCAGCCGCTTGCCGACGATGTCGATGGTGCCGGCCTCGGGTTGTTCCAGGCCATTGCAGCAGCGCAGGAAGGTGCTCTTGCCCGAGCCGCTGGGGCCGATCACGACCACCACCTGCGACGGCTCTACATCGAAGTCGATGCCGCGCAAGACCGTGTGGCTGCCGAACGATTTACCCAGGTTCCGGATCCGGATGATTGCGGAATCGCTCATTGCACCATGCCTCCCATGCGCAGCCGTTGTTCGGCGCGCCGCAGGATCAGCCCGGCCGCGCTCGTCAGGATCAGATAAACCAGCGCGATCGCCAGGTAGACTTCCAGCGACCGGTACGACACGCTGATGATCTTCTGGCCCTCATGCATCAGGTCGGCAATTGTCAGCAGCGACACCAGCGCCGAGTTCTTGATCAGGGCGATGAACTCGTTGCCCAGCGGCGGGATCATCCGCACGATGGCCTGCGGCAGGATGATTGCGCGCATGGCCTGGCCGGAAGACATGCCGATCGAACGGGCCGCTTCCATCTGGCCCTTGTCCACCGACTGGATCGCGCCGCGCACGATTTCCGACACATAGGCGCCGGAATAGATGCCCAGCCCGATCACGCCGCATACAAAGGCCGGCAGCAGGATGTTGAACTGCGGCAGACCGAAGAACAGCAGGAACAGCTGCACCAGCAGCGGCGTGCCGCGGATAAAGGTCACATAGGCCGTGCAGAGGCTATAGATGACGCGGCGATTCGGGTCCAGCCGGCCAATGCCGACCAGCAGGCCCATGACGCAGCCCAGCACCAGCGCGCAGGCCGTCACCTCCACGGTGATGACGGCGCCGTGGAGGATGTCAGGCCAGCCGGCGAAGACGGGAGAAAAATCCAGTTCCATGATGTCGGTCCGCGCGGCTTACTTGGCGGCCGCGCCGAACCATTTCTGGGTCAGCCTGGCGTAGGTGCCATCGGCCTTCACCTTGGCCAGCGCGGCATTGAGGGCGCGGGTCAGCTCGGGCGTGTCCTTGCGCACGGCCATGCCGTATTCCTCGGTGGTCAGCGGCTGCTCCACCACGCGCAGGCCGCCGCGGGTCTTGACGTACTGCATCGCGGCCGGCTTGCCGGTCACGGCGGCATCGGCGCGGCCGATCTCGACCAGGTTGAACATTTCCTGGTTCTTCTCCACTTCCACGCGCTGCACCTGCGGGTACGTGTCGCGCAGGAAGCTGACGGACTTGGTGCCCACCTGCACGCTGACCTTCTTGCCGTTCAGGTCGGCCGGGGCGTGGATGGCGGTGTTGCCGCTCTTGACCAGCGCCACCAGGCCGCCGGTGTAGTACGGCTCAGTGAAGTCCACCACCTTGCGGCGCTCGGGGGTGATGTAGATGCCGGACACGGCCATGTCGAAGCGGCGCGAGACCAGCCCCGGGATCAGGCCCTTGAAGTCGATGTCGGTCCATTCCACCCGCTTGCCCATCGTCTTGGCCATGGCCTCCACCAGTTCCACGTCAAAGCCGGTGCGCTTGCCGTTCTCGGTGAATTCCATCGGCGGGAAGGTGGCGTCGGTGGCCACGCGCAGCACGGCGCTGTCCTGCGCGTGCGCGACGGTGCCGAAGGTCAGGGCGGTCAGGGTTGCCAGGCCGGCGAGGCTGACCATCAGGCATTTGCGGCGAAGGTTCATGGAAGTCTCCTATTCTCGGGAACGAGGGATCTGCCGTCGCATGGGTCTGCCGACGGCGGCGGTAATGATTGGCTTGGTAGCCTGGTATTCAGTAAGACTGCAGCCGCGCGGAAATCCGCATCGCCGCTGCCACGGTCATGTCGATCAGCGCGCTCTCGCGCCCTTGCCGCCGCGTGGCCGGCACCATCAGCGTGATGGAACCCAGCGCATCGGCCTTGCTGCGCCGCGAGAACAGCGGCGCGCTCACGCCCCACACGCCCGGATCCACCTCGCCCTCGCTGACCGCGTAACCGGTCTCGCGAATGGCGGCCAGCTCGGCCAGCAGCCGTTCGGCTTCGCCTGGCTCGCACTGGGCACGGACCAGGCGCTCGCGCGCTTCGTCGCGCATGAACGCCAGCAGCGACTTGGCCGACGCACCGGCGCGCAGCGGCACGCCGCGGCCCTTCTCGAACGAGCAGCGCAGCGACTGGCGGCTCTCCACCATCTCCAGGCACACCACGTGATCCTTGACGGCCACGACCAGACCCACGCTTTCATCGGACTGCTGCGCCAGCAGCTGCATGTCGGGCAAGGCTTCGCGCGCCAGGTGCGAGGCCATGTCAAAGCCGAGCGCCAGTTGCAGGCTGATCGGGCCCGGCGCGTATTCGCCGTCGGACTCCAGCACAAAGCCCCAGCGCTTGAGCATCATCAGCTGCCGGTAGAGCGTGCTCTTGGGCAGGCCGGTCTTGGCAACCAGCTCGCGCACCGTGATCGGCGCGCCGTGTTGCGCCAGCGTTGCCAGCACGAACAGCACGCGATCGGCTCCGCCCGCGGGCTGGCCGGGTTCGGCAGGCGTGGGCGTCGCGGGCTTCACGGAGGGAGGGTTGTCGACGGCATTCAACATAGGGCCCAAGAATAGGACCTGATTCCCGGAAATCAAAACCGTGAGTCCCGGAAAATGGGAATGATCGACTAGGGATAACCCTTGATGATTGGCAGATTGATTGCCAAGTGCGCGGGGCGCCGCTGCGTCGCGATCAGTAGATACCGGGGAGCAGCCGCCACGTCCTGTCGCAGTACGACGCATATTCAACGCCGGACTGGTCGCGCAGCAGCGCTTCTTCGGCCCGGATGCGCGCCAGCAGCGCGGGCACCATCAGCAGCGTCAGCACCACGCCCACGCCGGAGCGAAAGGTCAGTACCCATCCCAGCGAACTGATCAGGAAAAGCAGCGCTCAGCGCGGGGTTCGAGGCAAAGAGCGCAAGATGTCAACGCCGATAGCCAGCCACCAGCTGCTTCATGGCCCGGAAGGCCGTGGCGCGGTCGTCGCCGAGCAGGAAGGCGTGCACGCCTTGTTCGCGCCAGTGCTCGCACTGTCCGGCCGCACGCGGAATCGCGCAGAACGGCACGCCACGTGCCTGGCAGGCCTGCGCAATGCGGCGGATTGCCGCCTGCACGGAAGGATGCTGTGCGTCAGCTGGCACGCCAAGGCTTTGCGACAAGTCGATCGCACCTTCCAGCACCATGTCGATGCCCGGCACGGCGACGATCTCTTCGATGGCATCGACGCCCTCCCGGTCTTCGATCATGGCCACCACCATCAGCTCACGATTGGCCCGCTCAATGTAGGCCGGCAACGTCAGCGTGCCAAAGCCGGTGGTCCGGCCCCCGGCAATGCCGCGCGTGCCGAGCGGGTGGTAGCGCGCGCTGTCGACGGCCAGCTGGGCTACCTCCCGGCTGGACACGTGTGGCACCACGATCCCCTGCGCGCCGGCATCCAGTACGCGCAGGATGATGTCCGGCGCCGCCCATGGCACCCGTATGAGGGCGGTAGTGCCAGCGCATTCCGCGGCGCGGATCATGTTCTCCAGCGTCTGGGGGTTCACGCCGACGTGCTCGAGGTCCAGGATCACGAAGTCAAAGCCGGCGTAGCCGATCATCTCTGTCATCAGCGGCAATGGCAGCGAGTTGATCAGGCCGAACACATCGCGCCCGGCCGCGAGCGCGGCCTTCAGCTTATTCGGCTGCAGCATGGGCATTCTCTGCGGGAAGGTAGCAATGCCGCGGGTGCGGGTGGCGCAGGAAGTCGTGGTGCGAGATATGCCAGGCGTATGCGCCGGCATACGGGAACACCACCATGTCGCCGGCGCGCACGCGCGCCACTGGCGCGTCGTGGGCAAGGATGTCCTTCGGCGTGCAGAGCTGCCCGACTACGCTGACGCGCGCGTCCTGCACGCCGGGGCGGGCAAACGGGTAGCGCCACGATTCCACAGGCAGCACCCGGAACGGGTGGCTGTGCCCCTGCGCATACGGCGTGCGGAAGTGGTGCGTGCCGCCGCAGGCCACGACGAAGGCACGGTCGAAGGCGTGTTTCACATCGATCACCTCCATCGCGTAGTAGCCGCAGAAGGCGGTGATATAACGCCCGCATTCAAAGCGCACGGTGAGCCCGTCGCGCTGCGCCGACAACGCCGGGAGGCCTGCGGTAAAGGCGGCCCAGTCGAACTGCCGCTCGGGCTCGCGGTAGTTGACGCCGATGCCGCCGCCGACGTTGACCTGGTCCAGCGTATCGAGCCCATACTCTGCACGCCAGCGCCTGACCTGTTGCAGATAGGCGTCGAGCAGCCGCAGGTGGGCGGCAGCGTCGAGCTGGTGCGACATCAGGTGGAAATGGAAGCCACGCAGCCGGATCTCCGGATGCGCGCGCAGCCACGCCAGGCAGGCCGGCAACTGGTCGCCGGCGATGCCGAATGGCGTGGGCTTGCCCCCCATCATCAGCGTGGTGGCCTGCAGTCCTTCGATGGCAAGGTTGACACGCAGCAGCACCGGGGCCGTGACGCCGCGCTCGCGCGCGAGCCAGGCCAGCCGTTCGAGTTCATGCAGGCTTTCCACGTGCAGCGCCTCGACCCCGAGATCGAGCGCGCTGGCCAGTTCCGCATCGGTCTTGCCGGGGCCGCTGAAGATCAGCGGCACCTCGGCAAAGTGTTCGCGCACCCATGCCAGCTCGCCGCCGGAGGAGATCTCGAAGCCGTGCGCCAGCGGCGCCAGCGTCTGCAGGATCGGCAGGTCGGAGTTGGCCTTGATCGCGTAGAACAGCTCGAATCCGGGCGGCAGGCTGAGCGCCGTGGCCGCGGCGTGGCGCCGCAGCGCCTCCAGGTCGTAGACATAGGTGCACAGGGGGGCGCTGGCCTTGGCCAGCGCATCGTGCAGGTGGGTGGCGACGCGTGTCCAGCGCAGTTCGGGGGTGCTCATTGCCATGCGGCCTCCACCCCGGCGAAAGGAATGGGATTGGTGACGGGCACGTAGGTGGAAGCGCGGTCAGCACGCTGGAAGAAGCGGTTGCTGAAATTGGTCTTGGCCGGGAAGGGATTGCCGGCCAGCAGTCCGTTGATGCGCCGCGCCGAGGCCGCATTGCCATAGCGATGCTGGTAGGTATGCAGGTGATGGCGCACGACCGACCACAGCCGCGTGGTCATGGCCGCCCTGCCGGCACCGAGCTGGGCGACGACTTCGCACAGGTTGTTGACGAACAGGCAATAGGCCACGCGGTTCCAGCCTTGTTCTTCGTCGTACCAGAGCGAGGCCTGGGCGCGTTCGCTGAGCCCGGGCATGGACGACGCGGGATGGCGCGAAGGCGTCAGCTTCACGCCCTCGAAGTCGCGCAGGAAGAGCTGCGCGGGCATGTCCTGGCGCAGGCCGAGCACCACGTTCTGCAGGTGCGGCTCGAAGATGACGCCGTGCGCGAAGAAGAGGTGGAAGACCGGGTAGATGAGTTGCGACACGTAGGCGGAGAACCAGCGTTCGGTCATGGCATCCACGGGCGTCCCGGCCTGCGCGGCGAGCGCCGCCAAGAGGCGCTGCATGCGGGCTTCGCCGTAGTAGTGGTTGCCGAACAGCGAGCCGGCCAGCAGCGGCACGCAATCAGGCGTGCGCAGCGTATCCACGCTCTGGCGCAGGATCAGGCCGAAGCCCTCGATGACCTGACGATTCTTTTCGATATCGGCGTCCTTCAGGTCCACTGACAGGAATGCCGGCTCCTCCATCAGCGCCAGGCCCGGGAACAGCCGCCCGAGATCCGGCAGCAGCGGACGCAGCACGCGATTGACGTGCATGGCGCTCTCCAGCTCGTACCACGCGTTCTTGCGCACGCAGTTGGTGATGCGGATGTTCAGCGAAAGCTTGTAGAAATACGGATTGCCGGGCTGGTACAGGGTGCGGATCGATGAGGTGGGAAAGAAGTCCGCGCCCTGCGTGCCCAGGTCCTGCATGCGGCCGCTTGCGAGGGCATCGCGCACCAGCGGGTGCTCGCGCAGGTAGGCCGCCTGCCAGGGGTGGACCGGTACCGCCACGCGGTCGGCGGGTACTGCCGGGGCATTCGCCGTGATCAGCTGGTCGCAGCTGGCGTCGAGCAGTGACTGCTGCGCGATGTCGTCGCGCGGCACCGCGAACCACGCGAGCGGAAAGCGGGTGCGCAGTTCAGGCGAGTAGCGCAGCAGGTCGTCGTCGGAGAAGCCCTGCCGGCTCTTCGGCGTGGGGTGGAACGGATGGCCGAAGGTCAGCGATTGCTCGGAGTCGATATAGGCCTCCACCGGATCGGCCGGAATCGCGGCGGACACCGGCACGGACAGGACTTCTGTGCTGACGGCCACGCTGTTGCGGATCTGCTCCATCAGCTCGGTATTGGGCGGCAGTTCGTGCTGCTGCGCCATCTCGCGCAACAGCAGCGCGGCCTGCGATTCCCAGTCGAGCAGCGCCCACGGCTTGTTTTCGGCCTTGTGGAATACCGGCGACAGGTAGCGGTAGTTGCCAGTCAGCCAGGCACCGCCGACCACGGCCAGGAGGCGATCGTGGATATGCGGCAACTGCACTTCCAGGACCTGGGCCTGCTCGCGCTGCAGCGTCATGGTGATCGTCGCCGGCCAGTCATTCTGCCCGGCGGGCGGGCCGACGCGCAGCTGGCCGGCGGGCGCCGCGACCTCGCGGCAGTAGCAGTTCAACAGCGTTTCCTGGCAGCGCCGCGTGGCGGCCAGTTTCGCCGACGTGCGGCTCATGCCGTTAACTTCCATCTTGGTTTGCACTTGCATGTCTTGTGACCTCGTTCTCGGGAGGGATCAGAGTGTGCTCATCCGCTGCCTGGCGAAGAAAATCAGGTAAGCGACGGCCGGCGCGAGCAGCGCCGCGCCGAGCAGGTAAGGCGCACGCTGGCCGGCCAGGCTGACTGCCGCGCCGGCGCCAAGCCCGGCCACGACGCCGCCCCATTTCGAACTGCTTTCGAACCAGCCAAAGGTCCGGCCGGCGTTGCCGGCGTGCACCATGCTTGCCACTAGCGCGTGCAGGGCGATGAATCCGACCGTCATGGCGGTGCCCATCAGCAGGCGCCAGGCCACCAGCGCCGGCAGGCCAAGCGGCGCCGCCTGTGCCAGCAGGGTGATCACCAGCGTGCCGTAGGCGGTGGCGAGCAGCCCCAGCGATGGGGCCAGCCCCAGCCGCCGTGACAGCAGCGGTGCGGCGGCCAGGTACACCAGGTGTGGCAGGCCGAAGAGCAGCCCGGCCGTGGCCGCGGACAGAACAGGCATGCGCTGCTGCATGTCAGGGATGAAGTACGGGAACGTCACGACGGTGGCGAACACGAACGCGAACTGCAATACGTAGATCTGCCGCGGCGAGGCTGGCGCCGCGGCGCTTGCATCGCCGGCGCGTGCTGCCGGGCGCTTGGCAGCGCTGGCGCCTTCGCCCGCAGGCAGCGATGCGATCAGCGCCGCGGCGGCCAGCGGCAGCAACGCCAGGCAGCGGTACAGCACGATCGGCGATTCCGCCCCCATCCACAGGCCCAGGCAGGCGGGTGCCGCCACCAGCGCGGCGCGCGCGGACCACTGCATCGCCGTCAGGCTGCGCGTGAGCGTGGTACCGCTGGCGACCGTTGCCAGGTAGGCATTGGAGGCCGAAAACGTGCCGCCCAGCACGCCCTGCAGCACCAGCGCCGTCAGGAATGCGAACGAATTGGTGGCGTAGCTGGCAAGCAGGAAGCTTGCCGCCAGGCCCAGTTGCGCGCGCATCAGCAGCCGCTTCTTGCCAAAGCGGTCAGCAAGCCGGCCCCACCATGGCGCCGACACCGCTGCCAGCAGCGTCGGCACCACGTAGAACGCGCCCGCGAGCCACGGCACGTCGTTGTGCAGCGAGCGCTGCAGGATCAGCGCGAAGAAAGGCGGCATGCCCAGCGCCGCAAACGCGGCGATGAAATGGCACAGCATGACCACCGCGACCACCTGTCGCGTGCCGGTACTCATGTGGCCACCCGGAGGAAGTTGGGCGCGCGCTTGCCGTAGAACTTGTTGACGTCGGTCGCGCCGGTCTGCGCCTTCTCCACCAGCGACGCCGCGGTCAGCAGGTACTTGAGGTGCAGCCGCTCGTCGTCAAGCAGCACCTGGCGCGCGAAGCCGGTGTCTTCGCCGGCGGCGTCCAGGTCGGCAAGCACGGCCTCCACATGGCGCTGCACGCGCGCGTAGCCCGCGGCGGGATCGGTGCCGCCACGCTGCGCAAGGCCTTCCACCAGCGCCGCAATGTTCAGCTGCAGCGTGATGGTGACGAACATCTGTGCCAGCGGCAGCGCCTCGGCTACGCCAATGCGCTGGTCTTCCAGGCTATCGAGACGCGCCGACAGGGCCGGCCAGCGGCGCGCGAGCGTGCCGCGGTCGATGCGTGCGGCATCGTTGTCCTTCAGCAGCAGGCGCAAGCCTTCGTCGCTGTAGACCAGCATCGAATTCTGCTGGTTCGACTCCAGGGCAATACCGTAGCGCAGCCACAGCGTCAGGTGCAGCTGCAGCGTGAGCGCCAGGTAGGCGTCGAACCAGGCATCGAGATCGCCGCCGTGGTAGCGGCCGGCGAGTTCCTCGGCCACGCTCATGCCGCCGGCGGTTTCCGCCAACAGGCCGGCCACCGGCACCACCGTAGCGTTCGCCAGTTGCTGTCCGGGGTAGCGGCGCAGGATGTAGCCCAGGAACGGGCGCTGGTCCACATGGGTGCCATTGGCCTCGTCCGTAAACAGCACCTGCCCGTTGAGGCCCGGTTCGCGCCGGACGATATCGCCGAGCAGTGACTGGATGCGATGCCCGTCGCCGATGGTACTGGGCTTGATGGTGCGGATGTTTTTGGCGCCCAGGGTGCGGATCGTGAGCGGCAGTTTGACGTGCCATTCGGGCGCATCAAGCAGGACCAGCGAGCGCACCGACAGGGTGGGCGACACGCGCAGGTACGCGCGCGGGGCGCGGATGACCTGGCCGTCGAGCCCGGCTTCGGCCATGAAGCCGTCCAGGTGATGCTGCCACACGAACGGATGCACGGGCACCAGCGCATGCGAGCGGGCGAGCGCGGGATCGAGGCCGACATCGGCGAAATCCGGCCAGTTTGGCGGCAGCGTCTCGCCACTGCGATGATGGCGCTCGCGCGGGACCGCCAGCCAGTTCAGCGCGAATACCGGCTGGAACTCGGGCGCATAGTGGGCCAGATCGCTGGCGGCAAAGCCAAGCTTGGCGCGCGCGGTGGGATAGTAGGGGTGGTCCAGAAAGCCCGCGACACGGTCGTAGTGCAGCATGCGCTGGTCCCATCCCGGCAGCGCGTGGCCGTCTGCGCTGTCCGGCTGCGCGAACCAGCGCGCCCGTTCGGCCAGCGAAGCCTTGCGGTGCTCGACAGCCGCACGGCATTCGTCGCCATAGGCGGTGAACAGGCGTTCTTCTTCGGCTGGAAGGTTGCCGGCAAATGCTGAGAGGATGGTGTCGACGTCATGCAGCGCGGAGCACGCGCCGACGTCACCGCGCAGCAGCGGCAGGCGGGTCAGGCGCCATTCCTGCATGTAGCGGGTGGGCGTCACCGGGATCCAGAGGGTGCCGGCGCCAAGGTGCGCCACGCGCAGCCACTGCTGGCTGGCGTCGAAACCGTGCGCGGTGGCGGCCGGTACGGCATCGGCACCGTGCACCTCGCCGCGGCTGACGCATGCGCGGACATCTTCGCGCAGCAGGGTGTCGACGACGCGGACGCAGATATAGGCGGCATCCGCATCCGGGGTCGCGGCGGACAGGCCCGGCTGGTCAGGCAGGCGTGCGGTCATTACGCGATCTCCCAGGCGAGCTTGCTGCTGGCCAGCTCCACGGCGGCGGCGAGACCCGTGGTATCCGGACCGCTGCCGCGCAGCACGCCCAGGTAGTCCTTGTTGGAGTTGGTCAGCTGGATGGCGTCGCCCACTTTGCGCAGGGGCTGGTAGGTCAGGCGCACGCCGTCGCCTTCATGCTGGCTGTGCGCAGGCGCATGCCGCAGCGTGCCTTCCGACTGGGCCGTGAAATAGCGGATCCAGGCCGCCCGCTTCGGCACCTCGAGCGCAGGCAGGGCCTCGCCAAGGTGCAGGCGCAGGACCTGCTCGAACAGCGGGAACTGGAGCGTGTCGGACAGCAGGAACTCGCGGTAATCGCCGATGCTGCGGTAGTTGATCTCGATAAGGCGCGGGCCTTTCGGCGTCAGCACGTATTCGGTATGGCAGGCGCCGAAGCCGATGCCGAAGCGGCGGATGGTGTCCAGGACTTCAGCCTCGACCGAGGCGGGCAGGCCGGTGCCCCATACGGCTTCCAGTTCAACGAAGTACGGCGGCGGCGACAGGCTCACGCGGAACCCGCCCAGCGCGCGGATCTCCTTGCCATCGCCCAGCGTCTCCAGCGTGAACAGAGGACCCTCCAGGTATTCCTCCAGCAACAGGGCCTGACCCGGGTGCCGGGCCCAAATTGCGCCGCAATGCACGGCAAGCTCGGCGTGGCTGCGCGCCAGGCTGACCTGCTGGCTGGCCACGCCTTCGCGCGGCTTGACGATGCACGGCATCGGGACATTGGCGAGGGCCGCCAGGCCGTCTGCATCGCAGACGACCGCGTGCCAGAGCGTGTCGATGCCCGACTCCGCCAGCCGCCGCCGCATTTCCGCCTTGTTCTTGGCGGCGTAGGTGGTTCGCCAGTCCTTGCCCGGCAGGCCGAAGTAAGCCGCCGCAATTGCCGTGGCCGTCTGCAGGTGATCACTGTTGGAGTAGACCGCCGCGGGCTTGCCACCGCGTCGGGTGATCGCATCGATGACCGCCAGCGGGTTGAAGACGTCGCACGAGACAACGTCATCCGGATAGGCGGGCAAGCCAGCACTGGCAAAGTGGGCGCGATGCGCATCGGCGCAGTCGGTCAGCAAGATGACGGAGAGCCCGAGTGTCCGTGCCGCCGGCAGGAAGCCTTCGTTGACGGGGGCGGTCGGTACATGGGCGAGTACGAAGATTTCTTGCATGAATTAGGAACCTTGAACCTGGTTGTGCAGCTGGAGATGTTTTGGCTAAGCGTGCTTAATGAATCGTGATGCTAATCGCAATGATTCGCATTACGCAAGTATGATACGTTTTGTTACGACAAATTAAGAAAGCGCACCAGCGACTGGCAGATTGATCGGCCAGGTGCGGTGGCATCGCTACGCCGCGATGGATTAGTAGATACCGGGCAGCATGCGCCAGGTCCTGGCGCAGTACGATGCGTACGCGTCGCCAAACTGGTCGAGCAGCAGCGCCTCTTCGGCCCGGATGCGCGCCAGCAGCGCGGGCACCATCAGCAGCGTCAGCACCACGCCCACGCCGGAGCGAAAGGCCAGTACCCATCCCAGCGAACTGATCAGGAAGCCGAGGTAGCTAGGGTGCCGGATCACGCCATAGACCCCGGTGGTCACCAGTGTGTGCCCTGGCTGGATCGCCACCAGCCCGCTGAAGCGCCGCCCCAGCACAAACACCGGCCACAGCCGCAGCACGCCGCCGCCGGCAAACAGCGCCACGCCGATCCAGCGCATGGCGTCGCCATCCAGTGTCCAGAAACCGATACGGTCGGTATAAGGCGGCAGGTAAGCCGCCAGCAGCCCAAGCACGCCAAAGACTGCCAACACCCAGCGGTTGCCGCGGTCCTCGCGCATGCCGCTGCTGATGTTGCCGCCCGAGAAGAGTGCCGCGATCGACAGGGCGAACAGCACCAGGGTCAGGGCCACGCGCGCCGGGTGCGCGAAGAAGGGGGCGATGCCGCCCCAACCTGCGATGGCGATGGCGAGGTAGGCGAGCGTGCCGGCGAGCGTGGCAATTGCCAGGCCGGGAGTCGGGCGCATGGTGAACCTCCGTTGCGGCGGTGGATGCACAAGCGAAGGGTAAGCCTCGGGCGGCCCGGATGTCGAGGGTGGCCGGGTCGTGATTAAATCTGCGTCTTGCGCCGGCGCATGCCGGGGCGCAGAGAACCGCTATCGCTACACCACCATGCCCCTGATCGACATCAAGAACCTCCAGCAAGCCGCCCATGCCTTCGGCGAGGCCCGCCACTGGGGCAAGTACCACAGCCCCAAGAACCTCGCGATGGCGCTGAGCGTGGAGGTGTCCGAGCTGGTCGAGATCTTCCAGTGGCAGACCGACGCGGAATCGCGCGCCATCATGTCCACCGACGAGCGCGACCATGTGGAGCAGGAGCTTGCCGATATCACCATCTACCTGGCGCAGTTGGTGACAGCGCTGGGTGTGGACCTGGACGCGGCGATCCGCGCCAAGATGGAGCTGAACGCCAGGAAGTACCCGCTGCCGGAATGAGGCGCCCGGCGACGGCGTGAGCTTACGAAAATGGCCGGCTCGCCGCCAGGACGCACAACAGCAGCACCCCGTTCAAGGCAAGCAGTCCGCTCACCAACAGCACGATGGGCGGCGCATCCCGTGTCCGCTCGCGCAGGCGGCTGACCCCCGGCAGCCATTCGCCTCGCATGCGCCGGGACCAGCAGGCGATGCCCGCGCCGCACATGCCCAGCCAAGCCAGCGTGCCCAGCGATGCCCAGCCGCGTGGTTGCGGCGCCAGCGTCGGCCGGATGGAAGCCTGTTGGAGCGTCGGGCCGGAGGCTCTCTGGATCAGCACAGGGTGCGCTTGAGTCCCCGGTTCGGCTAACGCCTCTGACGGTGGCCGGGCTTGAGCCTGCTCCGCTACTGGTTGAGCCGCTGGAGGTGGTGGCGCGACGGCTGGCCGCGAGGCCTCGACCCTGACCGCCGCTTGCTTGTTCCTCGACACCTCTCGCGCCCGCCCCGCCGGCGGCGTTGGTCGCGGCGCGGCAGCCCGAGGGGGTGGCTTCTTGCCTGGCTGCCGGCGCCAACTGGCAAAGACCCTGTCCAGGCATGTCACCGACGTGCAGGCGTCCCGTCGCTCACGCCAGGCGGCGATGTCGCTCCCATGGATCGCGCCGGCGCGCAGCTGGCGCTGCTGGTCCGCATGGATGCGCTCATGTTCGCGCTGGAGCATCGCGTGGTCGCAGATCAGGTCGGCGGCATGTGGCACTGACTGCAGGCAGGACGTGCCGGCGGCGAGCGGATCGTCGCAGCGGGAAGGACGCATCGTGGTCTTGCAGGCGATATCCGACGCCTGCGCACTGGCAGCCAGCAGAAGACCGAACGCGATGCACGCGGCCAGACGGCCCGAAAGCCTTGTCATCCTGTCGCCCGGGATAGTGGGGATCGACCGGCGCTAAAGCGGGCGCCGATGGACTTCTATTCTGGAACGGCGCTGGCAATCTACGGTTCGCTATCCCACAGAACTGTGTAGCGAACCTTACGCGCGGTCTCGGATGCGTAGCCGAGGCCACAAATCCCGAAAGCTGCGGGCATGGTGGTCTGCCGCTGTATCCGTTTGTCAGATCGATCCTGCTACCAGGCTCACAACCCAACCCGCCACATAGAGCCCCAGCCCGAACACCGCATGCGTCACCAGGCTATGCGCCCGTGCCACATTTGGCCGTGGCGTGCGGCTTGCAGCGATGCCGGCACCCATCGCCGGCTGCATCAGCAGGAACGGTGCCGCCACACTGCCGATGCCGACGATCAACGCGGGTGCCAGCGTCGGATGACGCGCCCAGTCGAGTCCCCATAGCCCCAGCAGAATGGCCGCGAATACGATGCCGGTCAGGTAATGCGCGATCCAGCCGATCGCGCGCTCGCCGCGCACCGGTGGCGATGCCGCGATGGGATGGTGGCAAAGGCGCCCTCGCGGCAGCCACACGAGCCAGCGGCCTGCCAGTCCATAGTCCAGCGCAGGGACGCCCATGAACCGCTTGCGGAGGAAGGCCCAGGCGTCCATCGCCAGCGTTGCGCCGGTGCCGATCACGATTGCATTGAACAGGAGCGCCATCGCTGTATCAGTCATGGGCAGTCTCCCCGGCCGACTGTGATGGAGCCGAAGTCCGGGCTGTGATCATCCAGCAAGCAGCGGTGTAGCGCACAGTTGCGCCATGAACATAAGGCTCGAATGCCGCGCGGACGGTTTCGATGACCCTGGCGCGGGTGCTTGCATCCGTCTCGCGCAGGGCCAGGCCGACGGGACCCAGGCGGGACAGGTAGTCCACCAGCGCAGGCTCCGGCAGCGTGCAGGCGAGCTCGACCGGCTGGATATCGATCCCGGTCCAGCCGCCCGCTTCCAGGATGGCCTGCACGCGCTGGCGGTCGCCGAAGGCGAACTGCCCCGGCGCGCCCGGCTGCCGCGGCGGCAGGTTGGACAGCAGCGGTGCGGCCGCTCGCTCGGCGGTGGTCATGAATGGGTTCTCCGCGGCGCTGCGCCAGGCGATGCAGTGGAGCGTGGCGTCCGGTGTTGCGGCCTGGCGCAGGTTGGCAAAGGCCCGCACCGGATCGCTGAAGAACATCACGCCCAGGCGCGACACGATGCTGTCGAAGCTTGCTGGGGCGAAGGCGTAGTCCTGCGCGTCGGCGCGAATAAAGCTGGCAGTCGAGCCGTCGTGCTGCGCGCGTGCCCGTGCAGCGGCGAGCATCGGCTCGGAAATATCGATGCCGGTGCATCTGCCCAGCGTGCCGAGCTTGCGCGCCAGCGCGATCGTGGTGCTGCCGGTGCCGCAGCCGACATCGAGCACACGCTGCGCAGAGGTCTTGCCGACCGTATCGACAAGGAGGCCTTCCAGCGGCCGGAGCATGTCGTCGAGCACCGTCTGCTCCGCGACCCAGGCATGGCCGGACGGGCCGTTCCATAGTGCGGCCTGGTCGCCGCCGATGCTGCGGGTCTGTTGTTGCACATCCATGGTCATATCCCCTTGCACGCCGTCCTGGCATGGAAGCTACACTGTGCCAGTTCAAGTCGACTTGAGGTCAAGCGGTGACAAGCCTGGATATTGCGGAAGTGGCCCAGCAGGCTGGCGTGCCGGCCTCGACGCTGCGGTACTACGAGGAAAAGGGGCTGATCGCCTCAATCGGCCGGCGCGGGATGCGGCGCGTGTTCGATGCCGGCGTGCTGGAGCGGCTGGCGCTGATCGCACTGGGGCGCGCCGCCGGCTTCTCGCTGGATGACATTGCGCAGATGTTCTCGCCACAGGGCCAGCCGCGCATCGACCGGCAGATGCTGGCGGCCAAGGTGGATGAGCTGGACCGGACCATCCGCAAGCTGACTGCGATGCGCGACGGATTGCGGCATGCGGCGGTTTGTCCGGCGCCAAGCCATATGGAGTGCCCGACGTTCAGGCGGATTCTGCGGGCGGCGGCGTCGGGGGCGATTGGTGGAAGGAAGCATGCCCACGGGCTTCCAACGGACTGACGTTCCGCCCTGAACAAGCGTTTCGCAAGGCCCCTTTTTGGACTCTGTGGAGTTTGGCGGGGCCATTCTCCGCGGCACGATCTGATCCAGCTGGCTCACCGATATATTCATCTATTGAATACTACGGGTCTGTTCCGCGGCTGCACGATTGATCTCTGAAATAATGCCGGTCACCCTGTAGACGTGGCTGACGATCTCGCCCATGGTGTCGCCGGCGCGGCGGACCTGCCGGAGCGGGGGGTCGGCGCGATCAAACGCTGTTCCGATGCGTTGCAATACAAGCTGCGTTGCAACGCAGCGGTTGATGCCGATGCGGGCGCGTGGCAGCACGACAGCTGCCGCAGCAGAACGCGTGTCGCAGCGCATCGGACGCGGCCTGAACGAGAGCACATCTTCGTCAAGCCTTGCTGACCGGTCATGCAGGCAAGCTGCTGACTTTTTCACAACGCATTACAAAGACTTACAGCCGTTATTCGATCAGCAACATATTCTCGGATCAGACCACAAACAAAGCGGAGAAACTATCGTGTCAGTCAGTTCTTTTACTTCTGCGCCGCTGCGCATCCTTGCCCTGAGCGGCGCCCTGGCGCTGGCTGCCTGTGGCGGTGGTGGCGGCGATGATGGCGCCGGACAAGGGACGCTCAAGGTCTCGATGACCGATGCGCCGGCCTGCGGTTTCAACAACGTCTTCGTGACCGTCAACAAGGTGCGCGTGCATAGCAGCGCCAGCGCCGAGGCAAGCGCCGCGGGCTGGGTCGATATCGATGTCGTGCCGGCACGCAAGATCGACCTGCTGTCGCTGACCAATGGTGTGATGACGGTGCTGGGCCAGACCGCGCTGCCTGCCGGCAACTACCAGCAGGTGCGCCTGGTGCTCGATGCCAACCGTGGCGGCGGCGCCGGTGCGCTGGCTAATTCGGTGGTGCCGACCGGCGGCACCGAGCAAGCGCTGGATACGCCGAGCGCCGTGCAGTCCGGCATCAAGATCAACCGGCCGTTCACGGTGGCACGCGATACGCTGACCGACCTGGTGCTGGACTTTGACGCGTGCAAGTCGGTCGTCACGCGCGGCAACGGCACCTATGGCCTGAAGCCGGTGGTGTCGGCGATCCCGACAACGGTCAGCGGCGAAGTCACCGGCGTGGTGAGCGGCGCGCCGGGCGCGCGTGTCTATGCCGAGCGCAACGGCGTGGTGGTGAAGTCGACGGTGGCGGATGCCAATGGCAACTTCCGGCTGGTGCCGATCGAGCAGAGCAGCACGGCCGGCACGGTGGATGTGGTGGTGGTGCCGGGTACGACCAATGGCAAGGCGGCGGGCATCGTGCGCAGCGTGCCGGTGGTGGTGGGCACGCCCACGGCGATCTCGACCGCGGCGGCGCCGATGACGCTGCCTGCATCGACCTATCGCCGCGTTTCGGGTACGGTGACGCCGGCTTCGGCAGAAGCGACCCTGCGCGCGCTGCAACTGGTCAGCGGCGGCACCTTTGAGATCGCGGCGACGGCTGCCGCAAGCGATACCGGCGCCTACAGCCTGTTCACGGGCGAGCCGGCGCTGCCGGTGGCCGCGCCGGTGATCGGCACCTACCAGGCCGCGCTGCCGATCCCGCTGTCGCCGGATGGCGCTGCCGCGGGCAAGTACAGTGTGCAGGCCACCAGCGCCAGCGGTGCCGTGCAGACGAAGCCGGCCGATGTGAGCGCCGCGGACGCTTTGGTGAACTTCACGTTCTGATTCTCCGGGGGGTCAGGCAGGAAGCCGGAAGGGGGCGTTGCCCTCTTTCGGCCTTTTTGTCTGGGCAGCGGGCCTTGACGCGCAGCCACCGCTTGCCGTGGTTTCCCGCTAGACTGCCAGTCTCGCGTTTCGGGAGATCGCGCCATGGCAGCACGCACCGCGGCGAAAGCCGCATCCACGCCTGCAACAACGTCCGGGGCCACGCCCAAGGCCAAGGCACGCAACGCCTCTACGTCCGCCAAGCCGGTGCGCGTCGGCATCGGTGGCTGGAATTTCGCCCCGTGGCGCGACAACTTCTATCCCGCCGGCCTGCCCCACGCGCGTGAACTGGCCTATGCCAGCCGCCACCTCAGCGCGATCGAAATCAACAGCACGTATCACGGCACGCAGAAGCGCACCTCGTTCGCCAAATGGCGCGACGAGACACCGGATGACTTCGTGTTCGCGGTGAAGGCATCGCGCTTTGCCACCAACCGGCGCGTACTGGCGGAGTCCGGTGAATCGATCGAACGCTTTATCGACAGCGGCATTGCCGAGCTGGGCCGCAAGCTGGGGCCGGTGGTATGGCAGTTCGCGCCGACCAAGCAGTTCGATGCGGAAGACTTCGAGGCCTTCCTGCAGCTGCTGCCGGATTCGGTGGAAGGCGTGAAGCTGCGCCACGTGCTGGAAGTGCGGCACGACAGCTTCCTGTCGCCGGACTACCTGAAGCTTGCGCGCAAGTACAAGGCCGCCACGGTCTTTACGGATTCACCCAAGTTCCCGTCGATGGCGGATCTCACCGCGGACTTCGTCTATGCGCGGCTGATGGCCAGCAGCGGGAAGCTGAAGGCCGGCTACGCGCCCAAGGCGCTGGATGCATGGGCAGAACGCGCGCGCGCCTGGGCACACGGCCGACAGCCGGAAGACCTGCCGGCCGTGGAAGACCGCAAGCCCGCCGCGCGCAAGCGCGAGGTCTTTGTCTTCTTTATCAACGGCGCCAAGGAACGCGCGCCGGCCGCGGCGCAGGCGCTGCTGGCGCGGCTGGACTGGACGCCGCCGGCCGATGACTGACGGATCGACATCCCTGGTCGCTATAATCGCGCATGAACTCGACCCCCGCCCAGCCGCAAGCCGGCATCGCTTTTTCCACCCTGCCGCTGTCGCCCACCATGCTCGCCACGCTGGCGCAGCTTGGCTATGACGAAATGACGCCGATCCAGGCGGCCAGCCTGCCGATCACATTGGCGGGCCAGGACCTGGTGGCGCAGGCCAAGACCGGCAGCGGCAAGACCGCCGCCTTCGCACTCGCGCTGCTGCACCGGCTCGATCCGCGCCGCTTCGATGTGCAGGCGATGGTGCTGTGCCCCACGCGCGAGCTGGCCGACCAGGTCACGCAGGAAATCCGCCGCCTGGCGCGCGCGGAAGAGAACATCAAGGTGCTGACGCTGTGCGGCGGCTCGCCAATGCGGCCGCAGGTCGACAGCCTGATCCATGGCGCGCATATCGTGGTGGGCACGCCCGGCCGCATCCTGGATCACATCGACCGCGGCAGCCTGGACCTGTCGGGCATCAACACGCTGGTGCTGGACGAGGCCGACCGCATGCTCGACATGGGCTTCTTCGACGACATCGCCTATGTGGCCAGCCGCTGCCCGAAGGACCGGCAGACGCTGCTGTTCTCTGCCACCTACCCGCCCGGCATCGACAAGCTCAGCCACCGATTCCTGCGCAACCCGCAGTCGGTCAAGCTGGAGTCGACGCATGACAACAGCACCATCCGCCAGCGCTTCTATGAGGTCGAGGAAGGCGAGCGCCTGAGCGCAGTGGGGCGCCTGCTGGACCACTTCCGGCCGGTGAGCACGCTGGCGTTCTGCAATACCAAGGCGCGCTGCCGCGAGCTGGTGGAGCTGCTGCGCGCGCAGGGCTACCAGGCGCTGGCGCTGCACGGCGAGCTGGAGCAGCGCGAGCGCGACCAGGTGCTGGTGCAGTTTGCCAACCGCAGCTGCTCGGTTCTGGTGGCCACCGACGTCGCCGCGCGCGGGCTGGATATCGCGCAGCTTGAGGCGGTGATCAATGTCGAGATCACGCCCGATCCTGAAGTCCACGTGCACCGCATCGGCCGCACCGGCCGCGCCGACCAGGAAGGCTGGGCCTTCAGCCTGGTCAGCATGGACGAGATGGGCCGCGTGGGCAACCTGGAACAGCACCACGGCGGCGAATTCGAATGGCACCCGCTCGCCGACCTGAGGCCCGCCGGCGATGAACGCCTGCTGCCGCCGATGGTGACCTTGCAGATGCTGGGCGGCCGCAAGGAGAAGATCCGCCCCGGCGATATCCTGGGCGCGCTGACCGGCGACGCGGGCTTCACCAAGGAGCAGATCGGCAAGATCAATGTGCTGGAGATGTCGACCTATATCGCGGTGGAGCGCAGCATCGGGCGCGAGGCAGTGAAGCGGCTCAATGCCGGCAAGGTCAAGGGCAAGAAGGTGAAGGTGCGGATGCTGACGGAGTGAGGCAGGGGCCCCATGCGGGGTGCCGGTTCGCGGCCCTGACGCCACGGCTGCCATGCGTGCGTCACAGCATTGCTTACAAAGATTAGCGTAAGTCACCCTGTGAGGGCGCGCGTTCCTTTGCTACTCTGATTGCATTGGCATCGAAGCAGGCACCGCATTCTCGACCGAAAAGGAGTTGGTGATGAAAACCGCACGCCAGGTTCTGGAGTCCAAGCCGAGTCAGGCCATTTACAGCGTCCCGCCCACGGCAACCGTTTACGCCGCGCTGCAACTGATGGCGGAAAAAGGCATCGGCGCGCTGCTGGTGATAGAGCAAGGCGAGATCAAGGGGATCCTGAGCGAGCGCGACTACGCGCGCAAGGTGATCCTGATGCAGCGCACCTCGCGCGAGACACTGGTGCGCGACATCATGACCACCGCGGTGATCTATGTCGGCGGCAGCCAGACCACTGACGAATGCATGGCGCTAATGACCCGGCACCGGCTGCGCCACCTGCCGGTGATGGAGCGCGACGAGCTGATCGGCATGCTCTCGATCGGCGACCTGGTGAAGGACATCATCTCCGAGCAGCAGTTCATCATCGAGCAGCTGGAGCATTACATCACTGGCGGCGGGCGTTAGGCTTCGCGCCGTTCGCCGTGGCCGCGCTGAGGCCTTGCGCTTGTCGATTGCGCCCTCTCCGTCGCGCGGGAGAGGGCCCAGCACGCTGGTCTGAAGCGGTCGACAACTAGTCCAGGTCCCGATCATCTCGTCGCAAGCACGATATGCGCTGGCCGCATATAATTATGCGTTCGCTGAATTAGGCCACCCGCAACGGCATCGCCCTCTCTTTTGCGTGGTTTCCCGGCCGAGATTCCCTGCATTTGACGTTGCTTTTGCCGCACATTGCTGCGGTTTCGTGCTTGCCCATGTCTTCCCCCTCTTCCGCCGTATCCGTCCAGGACACCACGCCGGCCCTGCCCGCCCACGACCATCGCGCCGTGATGCGGGTGATCGGCGGCATCGTCCTGTGCATCCTGCTGGCCGCGCTCGACCAGACCGTGGTGATCCCGGCGGTGCCGGCCATTGCCAATGACCTGAACGGCTTCAGCCACCTGTCGTGGATCGTGACGGCGTATCTGATCGTGTCGACGGTGACCACGCCGCTGTATGGCAAGCTGTCGGACAGCTTTGGCCGGCGGCGCCTGCTGATGGTGGCGATCACGCTGTTTATCGGCGCCTCGGTGGCATGCGCGCTGGCGCAGACGCTGGGCCAGCTGATCCTGTTCCGCGCGCTGCAGGGGGTGGGCGGCGGCGGCCTGATGTCGCTGGCGCAGGCAGCCATTGCCGATGTGGTGGCGCCGCGCCAGCGCGGGCGCTACCAGGGCTACCTGGCCACGGTGTGGGCGGTGGCGTCGATCGCCGGGCCGCTGGTGGGCGGCTGGGTCTCTGACCATATGTCGTGGCGCTGGCTGTTCTGGGTCAACGTGCCGCTGGGCCTGCTGGCGATGTTCATGTGCTACCGCGGGCTGGCCATGCTGCCGCCGCGTGGCGGGCGTGCGCGCGTGGACTGGCTGGGGGCGCTGCTGCTGGCGGTGGCCATCGTCGCCTTCCTGCTGGCGATGAGCTGGGGCGGCGACGTCTACGACTGGCTCTCGCCAGAACTGGGCGCCCTGCTCCTGGCCGCAGTGGCCGCGGTGGTCCTGCTGACCTGGCAGGAGCGCCGCGCCGCGGACCCGATGCTGCCGCCGCGCCTGTTTGCCAACCGTGCCTATGTGATGGGCGTGGCCGCCTCGGCGCTGGCCGCGCTTGATATCTTCCTGTGCATCTTCGCCCTGCCCCTGCACTTCCAGCTGGTGCGCGGCGCCGATGCATCGACCTCCGGCCTGCTGGTGATGCCGTTCCTGCTGGCCACCGTGGCGGGCAACTTTATCGTGGCGTGGCTGGCGCCGCGCGTGGGCCGCATGCGCGGCATCCTGACCGGCGGCTATATCGCCGGCGCGCTGGGGCTGATCGCACTGGCGCTGGTGACGCCGGCGGTGCCGCTGGCGGTGGTGCTGGCGGCAATGACGCTGGCCGGCGTGGGCCTGGGCATGACCATGGTGGCCACGCTGATGAGCGTGCAGAACGCGCTGGAGCGCCGCGACACCGGCGCCGGCACGGGCGCGCTGCTGGTGCTGCGCTCGCTCGGCAGCGCGCTGGGCGGGGCGCTTGCCGGCACGCTGCTGACGCTGGAATTCCGCCATGCGCTGGCGGCCTCGGGTGTCACGCAGGCGCTGGACCTGGGCGCGCTGCGCCACGGCAGCGAGGCCTTTGCGCAACTGTCGCCGTCGGTGCGCGCGGTGCTGGCGGGCGGCGTGGAATCGGGCTTCCACCTGATCTTTGCCGCGGGCGCGGCGGCGGCAGTGCTGGCGCTGCTGATCGTGCGCCGCATGCCGGACCTGGAACTGCGCAGCGGCGTCACTGAACACGCGGCCACGCTGGCGATGGACTGACGGGCGCCGCATCCGGCCGGCCGCCATCGGCGTAAACTACGCGTACCCGATACAGCGAGCCGACCACCGGAGCCCCGTCGCCATGATCCGTCGTCCCCTGCTTTCCAGCCTGGCTGCCGCCCTGACCCTTGCGGCGGCCAGCACCGTCCTGCTGCCGGCACCCGCGCGCGCCGCCGACAAGCCCGCCGCGGCGCCTGCCGCGGGCGCCTGCCCCGCCTCGCTCAACTTTACCTTCCCGCGCCTGCAGGACGATGCACCGCAGAACCTGTGCCAGTACGCCGGCAAGGTGGTGCTGGTGGTCAATACCGCCAGCTATTGCGGCTTCACGCCGCAGTACGAGGGGCTGGAGGCGCTGTACGCCAGGTACGGCGCGCGCGGGCTGGTGGTGCTGGGCTTCCCGTCCAATGACTTCTCGCAGGAACCCGGCTCGCAGAAAGAGATCGCGGACTTCTGCTACAACACCTACGGCGTCAAGTTCCCGATGCTCGGCAAGTCGCATGTGCGCGGCAGCGATGCCAACCCGATGTACGCGCTGCTGGCAAAGCAAACCGGCACCACGCCCAAGTGGAATTTCTACAAGTACCTGATCGGCCGCGACGGCCAGGTGGTGGCCAGCTACGGCAGCCGCACCAGGCCGGACGACAAGGAACTGGTGGCGAAGATCGAATCGCTGCTCGGCGCGCAGCGCTGAGCGAGCGATTTTCCGCGTGGCTGGGATCAGTCGCGCACCAGCCCTTCGGCCCGCATCGCTTCCTGCACCGCCGGCCGTGCCGCAACGCGCGACAGGTATTGCTGCAGCGCCGGGTAGTCGTTGAGCGGCAGCTTCAGGATACGGGCCCAGCCGACGATGGTGAAGCAGTACGCATCCGCCACCGTGAACCTGTCGCCGGTCAGGTACTGGCGGGTTTGCAGGTGCTGGTCGAGCTCGGCAAAGCGCCGGTGCAGCCTGGCCTTGCACTCGTCCTGCGTGCTCTGTGCGGTTTCCTTGTGCCACAGCCACGGGCTGAAGACCTTGTGCAGCTCGGTTGAGACCAGCGTGATCCAGCCGGTGGCTTCCAGCCGCTCGCGCGTGCCGGCGGCGGGCAGCAGCGCGCGTTCGGGCACCATGTCCGCGATGTATTGCAGCAGCGATGCCGCCTCGGTATGGCGCGAGCCGTCGTCGAGCTGCAGCAGCGGCACGTAGCCGCGCGGGTTGATGGTGTAGTAGTCGTCGGTGCCGTTTTCAGGCACGGCCAGCTTGTGGTGGTGCAGGTCGACCCTGGCCAGTGTGACCGGCAGGCCGGCTTCGCGCAGGGCGATATGGACGGCCATCGAGCAGACGCCGGGAGTGTAGTAGAGCTTCATTGCGATCCTGTGGTGGTTGCCTGGCCGCCACGCCATGCGGCGGCTGTGCAGGCAGTCTAGGATCGCCCCCCTTTATGCAGCAATGCGCGTCCTTGCGGACGCGCATTGCAGATTTGCACAGGGCTAAGTTTGCGCGCTCGCTTGCGCTCAGTTGAGCAGCTTTGCCAGCGCCGGCGGCAGGCCGGCGTTGGGCTTGCGCGGCGGCCGCGCGAAGCTGCCCTGCGTGGCGCTGCCGGGGCGCAGGGCCACCAGCGATTCGCAGTGCCGCACCGCGCTGGACACGCCATCCACCACCGGCACCGGGATGCGCCCTTGCAGCGAGCGCGCCAGTCCCGCCAGCGGCGCGCCGGCGACGATGATCACGTCGGCGCCGTCCTGCTCGATGGCCTGCAGCGCCAGTTGCTCCAGCCGCGCGGCATGGTCTTCCTGCACGCTGCCGATATCGCGCAGGGGCTCCTGCAGCGAGCGCACGCTGGCCAGCCGCGACGACAGGCCGTTGGCCGCCACGCATTCGCGGTACCACGCCTGGATGCGGTGCGAGATCGCGATGATGGAAAAGCGTTGCCCCAGCAGGCAGGCGCTGGCCAGCGCCGCTTCGGTCATGCCGACGACCGGGACGTCGAACAGCTCTTTCAGCCCGGCCAGGCCGGGGTCGCCGAACGCGGCGACCACCAGGCCGTCGAACTGGCCGGCGTGTTCCGCGGCGGCGCAGGCGGTGGCATAGCCGCCGACCAGCGCCTCGAAGCGCGTTTCGATATAGGCCACGCCGAAGGGCGCGGTGGCCATCTGCAGCGTGGTGGTGGCGGCCGCGGTGCGGCGCGCCTCCGCCTCGATCAGCGCCGTGACGGATTCGCTGATATTGGGATTGACGATCAGGAGTTTCATGTTCGGAATGGGTTGGCTGCAGGCGTGGCGATCAGCCCAGCATCGGCGCGCCCGCCGGCAGGAACTGCCCGCGTCCGGCCTGGGGTTCCTGGTACTGGCCATCGCGCACCAGCATCTCGCCGCGCGAGAAGCAATGCACCGGCCAGCCGGTCACTTCGATGCCTTCGTACGGCGTGTAGTCCACCGCGTGGTGCAGCGCGCTGTTGCGGATCTGCACGCGCTTGTTCGGGTCCCACAGCACGATGTCTGCATCCGCGCCGATGGCGATGGTGCCCTTGCGCGGATACAGGCCATACAGCCGCGCCGGCCGCCATGAGGTCAGCTCGACAAACTGGTGCAGCGACAGCTTGCCGCGTGCCACGCCGTCGAACAGCAGCGGCAGGCGCGTCTCGATGCCCGGCACGCCGTTGGGGATATGCTCGAACGAAGGCCGTTCGCCGCCCGGCTGCTTGCCTTGCGGGTCGTCATAGCGGAACGGTGCATGGTCTGACGAGAACACGCTGAACACGCCATTGGTCAGCGCGCGCCATACCGCGGCCTGGTTCTCCGGGTCGCGCGGCGGCGGGCTGCACACGCACTTGGCGCCTTCGTAGCCGTCGTCGCCGGGCAGGGCCATGTCGTCGGCGGTCAGGTACAGGTACTGCGGGCAGGTCTCGGCCAGGATCTGCAGCCCCCTGCCTTGTGCCCAGCGGATCTGCTCGATCGCTTCCTTGCCCGAGACATGCACGATCAGGATCGGCACGTCGACCAGTTCGGCAAAGGTGATGGCGCGGTGCGTGGCCTCGCGCTCCACCGCGGCGGGCCGTGCCAGGCCGTGGAAGCGCGGTGCGATGCGCCCTTCCCCGACCAGCTTGTCGGTCAGCCACGAGATGCAGTCGGCGTTCTCGGCATGCACCATCACCAGCGCGCCGTTCTGCTTGGCGACGTCGAGCACCGACAGCATCTCGCGGTCAGACAGCTTCAGGTCGTCGTAGGTCATATAGACCTTGAACGAGCTGTAGCCCTTGCGGATCAGCGTCGGCAGCTCATCGGCCAGCACTGCCGGCGTGGGGTCGGCCACGATCAGGTGGAAGGCGTAGTCGATCACCGCGCGGCCTTCCGCGCGGCGATGGTAGTCCGCCACGGCAGCCTTGAGCGATGCGCCCTTCTCCTGCGCGGCAAACGGGATCACAGTGGTGGTGCCGCCGCACACCGCGGCGCGCGTGCCCGTGAAGAAGTCGTCGGCCATGCGCAGGCCGTCGGGCATGGGCTGGTCGAGGTGGCAATGGCCGTCGACGCCGCCGGGCAGCGCCAGCAGGCCATCGGCATCGATCTCGCGCGCGCCGGGTGGTACCTCAGGCAGCGCGTGGCCGAGCGCGACGATCTGCCCGTTGCGCACGCCGATGTCGCAGCGGAAGCGGTCGGAGGCAGTGACCACGTCCGCGCGGCGGATCACCAGGTCAAGGCTGTCGTGAGCGGACATCGGCTTACTCCACTTCGCGGAACAGGCGGCCCCAGCCGCGCAGTTCGCGCGTATCGACGCCGCACAGGCGCAGCGACTTCCACACCACGGTGGAGATGGTGTCGTACAGCGGAATGCCGGTTTCGGCTTCAAGTTCTTCGGCCAGGTGCGCGGCGCGCAGGTTGGTGCAGAAGGTGGTGATGGCCTGCGGCTGGTGCTGGGCCAGGCCGCGCACCATCTCGCGGATGGTGTCTTCCTCGACCTCGGCGAAGCTGTAGTTCACATGCAGGTCCAGGTGGCTTTCGGCCACGCAGTGAAAGCCGCTGCGCTCATAGTTGGCGATGATGCGCTGCTGCACATCGTCCAGGTACGGCGTGGCCAGGCCGAAGTTGCGCGCGCCGGTCTTTTCCAGGATCTCGTTGAGCGCCAGCACCGAGGTGGTGGCCGGGATGCCGGTGGCTTCGGTGATCTGCTTGCACAGCGCTTCATCCTTGTCGAAGCCGAGCCAGCCGGAAGAGGTGCCGTTCCAGGCGATGACATCGACGCGCGCATCGGCCAGCAGGCTGGCGGCGGCCAGGATCTTGTCCAGGTTGAACTGGCCCAGGGCCTGGTCGCGCAGCGAGATCTCGGTCACGGTGAAGCGCGAGAAATGCGCGCTGACGTTGGGCAGGCCGGCAACCATCGCGCTGGTGATGGGTTCGAGCGCCGTGTTGGAAGACGGCGTCAGCATGCCGAGGCGGATTTGCTTGGTCATTTCAGTCGTTCTCAGGAGTTGGGCGGGCGCCGTCTCATGGGCGGCGCCTCTGCGGTTATTGTTCGGGTTTGTCGTTGAAGGCGAGGGCGGTGCCGGGTACGCGCTGGCTGGCGCGCGCCAGTTCAAGTTCCTTCTGCAGTGCGGCCTGGCGCGCGGCATCCGGCCTGACGGACTTGCCGGCCTGGAGCGCGGGCAGTACGTATTCATTCACCATGCGGCGGTACAGGTCAAGGTACGCCGCGTCACGCAGGCCGCCTTGCGTGGACATGATGCTGTTCATCACGATCACCGCGTTCTGCTTCGGCAGCACGGTGATGAACTGGCCCTTGTAGCCCATCGCACTGAACTCGCGCTCGCTCTGCACGATGTTGTTGACCCAGCAGTAGAAACCATAGTCCTTCGCCGGACCCGCAGGCGTGATCATGCGTGCGACCCAAGAGGCCGGCACGATCTGCTGCCCGTTCCAGCGACCTTCGTTCAGCATCAGCATGCCGAGCTTGGCCATGTCGATGGACCGCAGCCGCAGGCCCCAGCCGCCCGATACCGCGCCCTTGCCGTCGGCGCCGTCCCAGCGGTAGTGGCTCATGCCGAGCGGGCCGAACAGGCGCGCCTTGGCGTACTGGTCTTCGGGCTGCCCGGCGGCCTGCGTGATGGTGGCGCCGACAAGCACGGGATTGACGTCGATATAGTCGAACTCGGCGCCGGCCTTGGTGCGCACGGCGGCGGTCGCCGCCACGCGCAGGCGGTCCGGCACGCCGTAGTAGAGCGTGTCGGTGCCTTCCACCAGCTTGTACGACAGGCCGCTGGACATCGACATCAGGTGGCGCAACTGGATCGCCTGCTTGTCTGCCAGCGCCGGGGCGAGGTCGGGGCGCGCTGCCGCCAGGCGCTGCGCGGGCGCGTCTTCGGCGCTCAGCTTGCCGTCGCCGACCAGCGTGCCGACCAGCAGGGCGCTGATGAACTTGGTGACGGAATACAGCTCGTGGTTGTAGTCGCGCGCCAGGCCGTCGCCGTAGCGCTCGAACACCAGCTTGCCGTCCTTGATGATGAGCAGGCTGCGTACGTCGAGCTTGTCGCGGCGGATCCATTCGGACAGTGCGACGAGTTTTGCCGAATCGACGCCGACGGCTTCGGGTTGGGCGGTCGGCAGTCCATCACCGGCAGGTGCCGAGGGCGCTGCCGGCGCGGCGTGCGCCTGCGCTGCGCCCAGCACGAGCAAGGCTGCAGCCAGCATACGTGGGAAGCGGGTCATGACATGTCTCCTCCACCGCTGCGCCGGTAGCGGCCGGCGCAGCGTGTGTGGTTTGCCTTGCATGAGGCAATGTTTGAGTGTGGGTCCTTGGGTGCCGCAGTGGATCAGACCGGGATCTTGGTCTCGTAGTCGATCGCGGTGGAAGCGAACAACAGGCCCACGCCGGCGGCCGCGAAGAACATCAGCGCCAGGAAGTAGGAGCCCGTGGCCTGCACGATCAGGCCAACGATGATCGGCACGCTGATGCCGGCGATATTGCCGCCCAGGTTCATCAGGCCGCCCAGGAAGCCAATCTTGTTGCGGGTGGCCAGCATCGACGGCACGGACCAGAACAGGCCGCACCAGCGCAGGAAGAAGAGGGTGGAAGAGAGCAGCGCCACCACGGCCACTGCGTCGGTGACATAGGCCACCGAAAAGATCGACACGGTGGCGACCACGGCCGCAATGCCGAACAGCGTGCGCATCACCACGTTGGGGCGGCCGCCGGCTTCCTTCCACTTGTCGGCGATCCAGCCGCCGACGAGTTCGCCGACGAAGCCGCTCATGAAAATGATGAAGCTTGCGCCGCCCATCGTCTTGAGGTCAAAGCCGCGGGCCTTGCTCAGGTAGGTCGGCATCCAGGTGAGCAGGCCGTAGAAGACGGCGTTGAAGCACATCCAGCTGATGGCCATGCACCACACCGAGCGGTACTTGAAGAAGTCGAGCGAACGGCCGGACAGGTTGGCCGGCTCGGCGCTGTGCTCGCGTGCTTGTGCTTCTTCGATGTGGCGCGCTTCGAGTTCATTGACGCCGCTGTGTTCGCGCGGCGAATTGCGGATGTACCACCAGGCCACGAAGCCGGCGAGCACGGTGCCGACGCCGGCTACCACGAACGACATGCGCCACGAGCCGAGCTCGCTGATCAGCCCGGCAATGATGAGCGAGCCGAGCGCTGCGCCCAGCGGCGCGCCGCCGTCAAGCAGCGTGGCGCCGCGACCGCGTTCGTTCTGCGTCATCCAGATGGCGTTGAGCTTGCCGCCGGCCGGGTAGATCGGCGCTTCGGAGGCGCCCAGCCCGAGCCGGGTGATCAGCAGCGAGGTGGCGTTGGTGCAGACCGCCGCGATCGCCTGGAAGAAGCCCCAGAACACGGTGGCGCAGGCAATCACGATGCGCGGCTTGTACTTGTCGGCCAGCATGCCGCCCGGGATCTGCATGAAGGCGTAAGTCCAGAAGAAGGAGCTGAGGATCAGCCCCTGCATGGCGGGACTGAGGTCGAACTCCTTGGCGATCAGTGGCATGGCCACCGACAGCGAGGCGCGGTCAATGTAATTGATCGCGACGAGGAACAGCATCATCAAAAAAATCTTCCAGCGCACCGAGGTCTTGGCCTCTGTGATCACTGTCGCCCGGCTTGTCGTCTCCATGACGGCGTCTCCTGTTTTAGTCCTTGGGTGAGGCAGTTCTGTTGGCGTTCTGCGCAACAGGTCGGAGTATAGGATACGTAATCTGTAATTACAACGCGTGTAAGTCATTGATTTTGCTATATTGCACATGCACAATTTTGGTATGTGGTAGCCTTGTCGTGGTGCATTTCCCCATTCTGGTGACGTCTGTGACACAAACGCTTTCCCAAACCACGCGCCTGCGCACGCTCGGCATGTCGGCCGAAATCGCCGCCCGGTTGCGCACCATGATCGAAGAGGGCGAACTGCCGCCCGGCGCGAGGATCGATGAACGGGCCTTCTGCGAGACCTTCGATGTCTCCAAGACGCCGCTGCGCGAGGCGCTGAAGGTGCTGGTGTCCGAGGGGCTGGTGCTGCACCGGCAGTACATCGGCTACCGCGTGGCGCCGCTGGACCTGGACGAGTTGCGCGCCACCTTCGAGACCCTGCACGGCCTGGAGGCGCTGGCGGGCGAACTGGCCGCGCAGCGCCTGGGCGCGGCGGCCATGGCCAAGCTGGAGCGGCGCCACCTGGCCATGATCGATGCGCATGCCGCCGGCCGGCGCACCGACTATTTCCGCATCAACCAGGAAATCCACCAGCTGATTATCGACGGCGCCGCCAACCCGGTGCTGGCCGGCGTCTATGCCGCGCTGATGAGCAAGGTGCACCGCGCACGCGGTGCGGCCAATGCCGATACCATCCGCTGGCAGGAGTCGCATGAGGAACACGAGGCCATCATGGCCGCACTGCGCGAACCGGGCCGGCCGCGCCTGGCGCAGGTGCTGCGCGCCCACTCGGAGAACACCGCCACGGAAGTCCTGAGCGTGGTGGCGCAGACCCTGGCCGAAGCCGGCGCAACCGGCGCAACCGGCGCATCTGGCGCATCTGGCGCCGCCCTCAAGAAATCCGCCTGAACAACCCCTGAAGACAACGACGACGATGAAACTGGTTCGAGTAGGCAATCCCGGCGCCGAGCGCCCGGGCATGATCGATGCGCAAGGCCGCGTGCGCGACCTGTCCGGCGTGGTGGCCGATATCGGCGCGGCGCAGCTGGCGCCGGCGGCGCTGGCGCAGCTGGCGCAGGTGGACCCCGCGTCGCTCCCGGTGATCGAGGGCGCACGCTTTGGCGTGCCCTGGAGCGGAGTCGGCAAGATCGTGGCGATCGGCCTGAACTATGCCGACCACGCCGCCGAGGCCGGCATGCCGCTGCCGGCCGAGCCGATCGTGTTCCTGAAGGCCAACAGCTCGCTGAATGGTCCCAACGACGCGGTGATGCTGCCGTTCGGCTCGGAGAAGACCGACTGGGAAGTTGAGCTGGGCGTGGTCATCGGCAGCACCGCGCGCAATGTCTCGCGCGAAGCGGCGCTGAACCACGTGGCCGGCTACTGCGTGGTCAACGACGTGTCCGAGCGCGAATTCCAGATCGAGCGCGGCGGCACCTGGGACAAGGGCAAGGGCTGCGACACCTTCTGCCCGGCCGGCCCCTGGCTGGTGACGCGCGACGAAGTGCAGGACCCGCAGGCGCTGGGCCTGTGGCTGGAGGTCAATGGCGAGCGCGTGCAGAAGGGCAGCACCGCCACCATGGTCTTCGACGTGGCCACCGTGGTCAGCTATGTCAGCCGCTTCATGACGCTGCTGCCGGGCGACCTGATCGCGACAGGCACGCCGCCGGGCGTGGGCATGGGCTTCAAGCCCCCGCGCTTCCTGAAGGCCGGCGACACCATGCGCCTGGGCGTGGACGGGCTGGGCGAGCAGACGCAGCAGGTGATGCCCTACGGCGAACGCTGAGGGCAGGGCAGTGGCAACGCGTCACCCTCCGGGGTGACGCATGCCGGCAGCGCTGCTGCGGGCAAAGACACCATCCCCAATGGTTCCCCATCGATACGCTTTCACACAAAGCGTTGGGTTTCCATACAAAGCGTACGATTAGGGCAACAGTTCCGGTGCTGAAGCAGGCCCGATTACATGGTTTTACAGGAAATCGCACACTTGGCGTTTCGCTCGCGTTTTCTGCGTGAAATACTGGTTATACAGGTTTCGCCAGAGAGCAAAACACCATGTCTGAGCACGCCCCCGAAATCGAGTCCTACCTCGGCACCACCCTCACGGCGTCCCCCACGGCGCCACTCAAGCACCGGTACTGCGCGCTGGCCGACACCCTGGACAGCCGCGCTGAACTCGAAGTCATCCGGCGCAATATCCACCAGCATCCCGAATTAGCCTTCGACGAGGTCCGCACCTCGGGCCTGGTCGCCAGCCTGCTGGAGACGTGGGGCTACACGGTCACGCGCGGCGTGGGCGGCACCGGAGTGGTGGGCACCCTGCGCTGCGGGGACAGCGGGCACAGCGTGGGCATCCGCGCCGACATGGACGCCCTGCCGATCCACGAACGCACCGCGCTGCCATACGCCAGCGTCAATGCCGGCCGCATGCACGCCTGTGGCCACGACGGCCATACCGCGATGCTGCTCGGTGCGGCAAAACACCTGGCGCGCACGCGCAACTTTGACGGCACCGTGCACCTGATCTTCCAGCCGGCCGAGGAAATCGGCGCGGGCGGCGGCGCCGAGCGCATGCTGGCCGACGGGCTGTTCGAGCGCTTTCCCTGCGATGCGATCTTCGGGCTGCACAACCATCCGGGGGTGGAGCAGGGCAATTTCCTGTTCCGCTCGGGTCCCTTCATGGCGGCGTGCGACACGGTCACCATCACCATCCGCGGCAAGGGCGGCCACGCCGCGCGCCCGCACCAGTCGGTCGACCCCATCCTGGTGGCAGGCAGCCTGGTGATGGCGCTGCAGTCGGTGGTGGCGCGCTATGTCGACCCGAACGAGACCGCGGTGGTGACGATCGGCACGCTGCACGCCGGCCACGCGCCCAATGTGATCCCGGACAATGCGCGCATGGAGATCAGCGTGCGCTCATTCAACCCCGAGGTGCGCGCATCGGTGGAGAACCGCATCCGCCAGCTGGCCACGTCGCACGCCGAGGGCTACGGCGCGGTGGCCGAGGTCGACTATGTGCGCGGCTACCCCGTGCTGGTCAACAGCGAGCGCGAGACCGAGTTCGCGCGCCAGGTGGCCGAGGAGCTGGTCGGCCCCGGCAAGGTGGTGGACCAGGCCGCGCGCATCGCCGGCAGCGAGGACTTTGCCTACTTTCTGCAGCAGCGCCCGGGCTGCTTCGTGCGGCTGGGCAACGGTGCCAACCAGCCGCTGCTGCACAACGCCGGCTACGACTTCAACGACGAGAACCTGACCGTCGGCGCGGCCTACTGGACGCGGCTGGTGGAGCGATACCTGGCGCGCTGACCGCCCTGGCGCCCCGCTCAGCGAAAGAACGCACTTGGCGGCACGCCGAACTGACGCCTGAACATGGTCGCAAACGCGCTCGGGCTGTCGTAGCCCAGGTCCAGCGCCACATCCACGACCTTGCTGCCGGCGGCCAGTTTCTCCAGCGCCGCCAGCAGGCGCGCCTGCTGGCGCCATTGGCCGAAAGTCATCCCGGTTTCACGCGCAAAGCGGCGCTGGATGGTCTTGGGGTCCACCCCCAGCCGTGAGCCCCAGTCCGCCAGCGTCAGCGCCGTATCGGGCGCGCCGGTGATGGCATCGCAGATCTGCCGCAGGCTGTCATCGGCCGGGCGCGGCAGGTGCAGCGGCAGCGACGGCACCAGCATCACTTCATCGAGCAACAGCCGCATCAGCCGCGCGTCGCGCGTGTCGGGGGCGTAGGGCAGGGGGATGTCGATCGCGGCCAGGATCAACTCGCGCAGCAGCGCGGAGATGCCCAGCACGGTGCAGCGCTGCGGCAGGTCGGGCGCGGCATCGGGGCGGATATAGGCGGTGCGCATCTGCACCCGGCCGACCATGCGGATCCAGTGCGTGGTGCCGCCCGGCATCCACATGCCGCGCGTGGGCGGCACGATCCACTGGCCGTCGGCCGTGGCCACCACCATCACGCCGTGCACCGCATGGATCAGCTGCGCGTGCGGATGCTGGTGCGGGTTGGTCACGTGGCCGGGCAGGTAGTCGGCGGCCATGGCGGTGACGGGAAGGGGGCTGCGGTCGAAGCGGACGTAGGGCGGAGGATCGGCGTAGGTGTCGCCCAGCGCCAGCGTCCCGGGCGTGGGGGCAGGGGGCGCATGCTGGCCGCGGGGGCGGCGGCGGACCGCGCCCGGAGCAGAAAGGGGGCGAGGGGCGCGCGGCATGTCCTTTTCTCCAAGGTTGCGGACCTATTCTCGCAGGACAGGCGCCGGGGCGCCAGCTAGCATCGGTGCTCAGTTCCTTCCAGGCCGGCGCCCCCGCTGGCCGCTTTCCGTCTGTCGAGAGCCGCCAATGAGCACAACCATCGACTCCGCGCCTGCTGGCGCGACACCCTCCGCGACATCCCCCCAGGCCGAACGCACTGGCTTCCGCGTGTTGTCGGCGATCAGCTTCGCCCACTTCCTCAACGACATGATCCAGTCGTTGATCCTGGCCATCTATCCGATGCTCAAGGGGGGCTTCAACCTGAGCTTCACGCAGATCGGCCTGCTGACCATGACCTACCAGGTCACGGCGTCGCTGCTGCAGCCGGTGGTTGGGCTGTACACCGACAAGCATCCCAGGCCGTATTCACTGGCCATCGCCATGGCGTTCACGCTGGCGGGCTTGCTGCTGCTGTCGGTGGCGCCAACCTACGGCGTGCTGCTGGTGGCCGCTGCGCTGGTCGGCACGGGGTCGTCGATCTTCCACCCCGAGTCGTCGCGCGTGGCGCGCATGGCCTCTGGCGGCCAGCACGGGCTGGCGCAGTCGATCTTCCAGGTCGGCGGCAACGGCGGCAGCGCCATGGGGCCGCTGCTGGCCGCGCTGATCGTGCACCAGCAGGCCAGCCTGGCGTGGTTCTCGCTGGCGGCGCTGGTGGGCATCGTGGTGCTGTGGCGCATCGGCGGCTGGTATGCGCGCCAGCTGGCGCAGGGCGCGCGCAAGCGCAAGGCCGCGGGCGCGGTCGCCGGCCCGGTGCCCACGCGCGTGGTGGTGCGGGCCATGGTGGTGCTGATGGTGCTGGTGTTCTCCAAGTACTTCTACATGGCCAGCCTGACCTCTTACTACACCTTTTACCTGATGGAGCGCTTCGGGCTGGCGCGCCAGGACGCGCAGCTGCACCTGTTCATGTTCCTGGCCGCGGTGGCGGCGGGCACCATCCTGGGCGGCCCGATCGGCGACCGCATCGGCCGCAAGCGCGTGATCTGGGCCTCGATCCTTGGCGTGGCGCCGTTCACCCTGGTGCTGCCGCACGTGGGCCTGTTCTGGACCACGGTGCTGACCTTCATCATCGGCTTTATCCTGGCCTCGGCGTTCTCGGCGATCCTGGTGTTCGCGCAGGAGCTGATTCCCGGCAAGGTGGGCATGGTGTCGGGCCTGTTCTTCGGCTTCGCCTTCGGCATGGGCGGCATCGGCGCCGCGGTGCTGGGCGGCATGGCCGATACGCACGGCATCCGCGCGGTGTACGAGTACTGCGCCTACCTGCCGCTGCTGGGCCTGCTGACGGTATTCCTGCCCGACCTGCGCGAGCGTGCGCAGCGGGCCTGACGCTCAGGCCGGCTCATTGCCTTCGCCGCCTCCGCCCGGTGGCGGCTCGAACATGCGCAGCCAGCGGCGCAGCAGCGCGGCCAGCTGCGCGCGCTCCGTCGCAGTCAGGTCCGCCAGCAGGCGGTGCTCGTTGGCCACGTGCAGTTCCAGCGCGCGGTCGACGCGCTCGCGTCCGGCCTCGGTCAGTTCCACCAGCAGCCCGCGCCGGTCCTCCGGATTGGGCTGGCGCCGCACCAGCCCGGCCCGCTCCAGGTGGTCGAGCCGGTTGGTCATGGTGCCCGAAGTGATCATCAGCGACCCGATCAGCGCGCCCGGCGACAGCGCATACGGCGGCCCCGCGCGCCGCAGCGTCGCCAGTACATCGAATTCCCACGGCTGCAGGCCGGTTTCCCCAAGCGCGGCTTCAATGGCGCGGCTGGTATGGCGGTTGAGCCGTCCCAGCCGGCCGATCACGCCCATCGGCGAGGCATCCAGGTCCGGGCGCTCACGCGCCCATTGGGCGAGAATGCCGTCGACGTGGTCAGGCGTGTCTTCGGGTTTGCGGCGGGCAGTCATCAGGGGGGGCAGGCGTGCGGACACGCGATGGGCGGAACACCGAAGTATCTTGACATCAACCAATCGGCTTCGTAAAGTCTATTTATCTTGACATCAAGAATATCGACATGAAGGCGAGTGGATCTTCCTCCCTGGCCGCGACCGGCGGCGCAACCCTCAGGGACATCCTGCTGACCGGGCTGGCCCCGGCCATCTGGGGCAGCACCTACCTGGTCACCAGCCAGTGGCTGCCGCCGGGGCAGCCGTTGCTGTCAGGCGTGATCCGGGCGCTGCCGGCCGGGCTGGCGATGCTCGCGTTCGGCCGGCAACTGCCGCGCGGCAGCTGGTGGTGGCGCGCGGCGGTGCTGGGCGTGCTCAATATCGGATTCTTCCAGGCCATGCTGTTTATCGCCGCGTACCGGCTGCCGGGCGGCGTGGCGGCCACGGTCGGCGCGATCCAGCCGCTGATCGTGGTGGTGCTGGCGTGGGCCTGGCTGGGCGCGCGCCCGCGGCCGGCCGCCTGGCTGGCCGGCGTGGGCGGGCTGCTGGGCGTGGCGCTGCTGGTGCTGGGCCCGGCCGCGCGGCTAGACGCCGTCGGCGTGGCGGCGGCAGCGGCCGGGGCGGTATCGATGGCGGTGGGCACGGTGCTGACGCGGCACTGGCGCCCGCCGGTCTCGCCGCTGGTGCTGACGGCATGGCAGCTGTGCGCGGGCGGGCTGTTCCTGCTGCCGTTCGCACTGGTGCTGGAGCCGCTGCCCGGGCATTTCACGCTGGCTAACTGGCTTGGCTATGCGTGGCTGAGCATTGTCGGGGCCGGCTTCAGCTATGCGCTGTGGTTCCGCGGTGTCGGGCGCATGCCGTCGTCCGCGGTGGCGGCGCTGGGGCTGCTGAGCCCGGTCAGCGCCACCGTGCTCGGCTTCCTGGTGCTGGGCCAGGCATTGACGGCGATGCAGGCGGCCGGCGCGCTGCTGGTGCTGGGCAGCGTGTGGCTGGGCCAGCGCGCGGCGACGCCGGCCGCGGTGCCGCGCACGCAGCCGGCCTGATCGCATTGCGTCAGCGGCTGCTGCCGGGCGTCATTTTGCGGCATCATGGCGGGCATGGAGTCTGCCGTGCCCCCGTCCCCGCCCCCCGTCCAACCTGTGCCGGCACCGTCTGCCACGCCCGCCACGCCTGCCTGCGAGCGCTGCCTGGCGCTCGCCGCCGACCCGCGCCGGCGCGAGCCGCCGTCCTGCCTGGCGCTGCGCGGCACGGTGCCGTTGGTGAGCCAGAGCGCCGCCGGCGTGCCGTTCAGCATGCTGACCTTTGCCTGCCGCGACTGCGGCACGGTATGGCGGCTGTATGACAGGGCCAACGAACTCTTTGTCTCGTGGGTGCCGGAACGCCCGCTGGTGCGCTGACAGCGCGCACGTCCCGATCGGCTAAGATAGCGGCTGCCATGCGCCAGACCGGCAATCCGCTGCCGCTCCCGGCGCCCTCCTGTCGCAGTCTCTCCCGCATTTCCATCATGGCCTTCCCCTTCCGCTCATCCGTGCTGGCCGCCTTGTGCGTGACCAGCGGTGCTGCCGCACTGCCTGCCGCCGCTGCCGACGCCTATCCCAGCCGTCCGATCCGCCTGATCGTCGCCTACCCGACCGGCGGCATCAGCGACACCGTGGCGCGCGCGCTCGGCGAGCGGCTGTCGGCGCAGATGGGCACCTCGGTGGTGGTCGAGAACAAGGCCGGCGCGGGCGGCAGCATCGGCATCGACGCGGTCGCCAAGGCTGCGCCTGACGGCTATACGCTGGGCTTTGCCGCCACCAGCCCGCTGACGCTCAACCCGCATGTCGGCCGCGTCAACTACGACCCGCAGAAAGACGTGGCGCCGGTGATGAGCGTGATGTACTCGCCGGTGCTGGTGGTGGCCACCTCCGGCTTCAGCGGCAAGAGCTTTGCCGATATGGTCGGCCAGGCCAGCGCCAAACCGGGCTCGGTGCGCTGGGCAACGTCGGGCCTGGGCACGGTCGGCCATGTGGTGCTGGAACAGATCAAGCAGAAGTCGAAGGCCGATATCACGCTGATCCCATACAAGGGCGCGGGCCAGCAGATGAACGACGCGCTCGGCGGCCAGTTCGAGGTGATGAGCACCAATGCCAGCCCGGTGCTGACCCAGCATATGCAGGCCGGCCGCCTGCGCGCGCTGGCGGTGGGTGCGCCCAGGCGCCTGGAGAGCCTGCCCTCGGTGCCGACACTGGCCGAGCTGGGCTACCCCAAGGCCAACCTGACCTCGACCTTCGGCATTTTCGCGCCGGGCAAAACGCCCGCGGCCATCATCAGCCGCCTGAACGCCGAACTGAACAAGGCGCTGGCCGAGCCGGAAGTCCATGAGCGCCTGCTCAAGGGCGGCGAGGTGCCGACCGGCGGCACGCCGGCGCAGTTTGCCAAGGCCATCCGCGACGAGTCCGCGGAGAACGCCCGCATCGTCAGGGAAGCGGACATCAAGGCCGATTGAGGCCTGCGGCTTCACAACTAGGCCGCATCCAGGCGGCTGCCCAGCCCATACACCGACGACAGCCGCACGCCGTTGTGCGGCCACAGCGCCAGCTTGGTGCGCACGCGCGACAGGTGGCTGTCCACCGTGCGCGAGGCCGGGTCCATGTGGTAGCGCCAGACCTGGTCGGCCATGGTCTGGCGCAGCACCAGCGAACCCAGGTTGCGGAACAGCAGCACCGCCAGGTCGAATTCCTTGGGGGCCAGCAGCACCGGCTTGCCCTGGACCCACACGCGCCGCTCCGTGGTGGCAAAGCGGAACACGCCGTGCTCCAGGTCGCATTCCTCGCCCGCTGGCCTGGCGCGGCGCAACAGCGCCAGCACGCGCGCGGCCAGCTCGGCCGTGCGCAGCGGCTTGGGCAGGTAGCTGTCGGCGCCTTGCGCAAAGCAGGCCGCGACGAAGGCTTCTTCGTTGGAGGTGCCGGTCAGCATCACCGGCATCTCGTTGCCGAGCGTGCGGCGCACCCATGCCAGCACTTCCAGGGCCGGAATCCCCGGCGTATCGCAATCGAGCATCAGCAGATCGAACGACCTGCCGCGCAGCGCGCCGATCATGGTGCGTGCGCTGAGATAGCGCGTGCACTGGTGGCCGTTCAGGCGCAGGGTCTGTTCGATGCTGACGGCGAGGGTCGGGTCCGCCTGCAGCGCGGCGATGTTCACGAGAGTGGCTCCTGCGCGGGCGCATCGGAATGCGCCGATGGATGGACAGAGCATGGCACCGCGGGCCCGCTCGGCACGCAGCGAAGCCCATGGTAGGAGCGGCCTGCTGAGGCGAGAAGTAAAAGATTGTTGAAAGTCGAGATTGAGGTCTTTCCTATTCGTGCGGGCGACAAGTCGGTCTTAAATGTCCCGCTGGTGTCCTGTTCCGTCGGAGACAACACATGGGAAAGAAAATGGCATCGCGCATTGCATCGCTTGAGGACGCGCCCGCGGATGCGGCGCTGATCCGGCAGGTCATTACCGGCGCGGGACATGACTGCGTGACCTTTGCTGAAAGCCGGCGCCTGCTGCTGGCGCTGCGCGACGCGGGCTTCGACCTGCTGCTGCTGGACTGGCAGATGCCGGACTTGTCGGGGCGCGAGGTGCTGGCCTGGGTGCGTACCCACCTCGACCGCCGCATCCCGGTGATGTTCCTGACCTGCCGCGAGGCCGAGCCCGACATCGTCAATGCCCTGGCGGCTGGCGCTGACGACTACATGGTCAAGCCGGTGCGCCCGGCCGAGCTGGCCGCGCGCATCGACTGCCTGCTGCGGCGCGCGTATCCCGCGCATCTGGCGCCGCTCGCGCCGTTGCGGCTGGGTGAGTACGCTTTCGACTGCGCCCTGCGCAAGGTCACCTGCAACGGCCATCCGGTCGGCCTGACGCCGAAAGAGTTCGACCTGGCGGTGCTGCTGTTCCGCAATGAGGGGCGCATCGTCACGCGCGACCACATCTCCGCCGCGGTCTGGGGCCGCGAGATCTCGCCGCTGTCGCGCACCATCGATACCCATGTCTCGCGCGTGCGCAGCAAGCTGGGCCTGCAGGCAGGGCATGGCTTGCGGCTGACCCCGGTCTACACGCATGGCTACCGGCTGGAGCGCACCGATCGCCCGGAGCGCACCGAGCGGGCTGCCGCATGAAGGCGTCCCGCTTGCCCCGGGCGGGGCTGGCCGTGGCACTGTGGCTCGGCGGCCGCTGGCTGGCCCGGTGCCTGCGCGGCCGGCCGGTTGGGCAGCGCCGCGCTGATGTGCGCGACCCCGACGCCGTGCACGGCATGCTCCTGCAAGTGCTTGGCCACGACCTGCGCGCACCCAATGCCTCGCTGCTGGCCTGGCTGGAGCTGCGCCGCACGCGGGACCAGGCCGACGCCGCGCTGCTGGCGCAGGTCGGCGGCCATGCGCGCCGTTCACTGTGCCAGATCGATGACCTGAACCGGCTGTTGCGCGAAACGCGCCACGCCTATCGCATGCGCCGTATTGCCATGGAGTCGCTGCTGGATGAAGCGCTGGACCGCGTCTGGACCCTGGCCAGCGAGGCCGGCATCCGGTTTGAACGGCCGGCAGGCCGCCTGCCGCGCCTTGGCGGGGACCAGGCCATGCTGGCGCAAACGCTGGAATGGCTGCTGACCAGCGCCATTGGCGCCGCGGCGCGGGGGACTGCGCTGCGGGTCACATGCCGTGGCCACGCAGGCGGCCTGGCGCTGTGGCTGGCGTTCGATCCCGCCGATGACGAAAGCGCCGCGCGGCTGGCGCAGCCCGGGCCTGCGCTGTTGTGCGCACAGCGCGTGGTGGCGCGCCATGGCGGCGTGCTGGTGCCGCTGCAGCCGATGGGCCAAGCCGCCGCGCCGGCCGGCTGGTACCTGTGGCTGCGGCGCCGGCCGCGCCCATGAAAAAAGGCACCCGAAGGTGCCTTTTGCCAGGTACACCGCTGATCAGATGTCGATCAGAAGATGTGGCGGATACCGAGGGCAGCGCCAGTCTGGTTGTTGCGGCCCGGCAATTCGGTGGTGGTGCCGCCCGAAACCTTGTTGAAGTCAACCGTGCCGTAGACCTGGGTGCGCTTGGACAGCGAGTACTCGGCCAGCAGCACGCCGGTGTAGCGGCGGCCGTTGTTGTCGTTCACGCCGTTCTTGTTCTCGACGTAGTCGCCGTAGAACACGCCGGTCAGCGCCAGGGCCGGGGTGGCCTGGTAGGTCAGGCCGATGTAGCCGATGGTGTCCTTGCGCGGGTTGCTGGCAGCGCCAGCCGTGACCACGGCCGGAGCAGGCGCGGCAGCCGAGTTGTTCAGGAACCCGTTGTCGATCACGCCGGTGCGGTCCTTGCCGCCGACGTAGCCCACGAACAGCTTGGCCGGGCCAAATGCGTACTTACCGGCAGCGCCCCACATTTGCTGCTTGTTGCCGTTGATGTCGCGGATTTCCTGGTACACGCCGCCGATGCCGAACGGACCGTACGAGTACGCGGCACGGGTGCCCCAGTACTGGTTCTTGGTCATGCTGCCCGGCTGCTCGCCGAAGCCGTAGCTGGCGCCCACGTCCAGGCCGCCGAACTTGCCGCCGTAGCTGACCACGTTGTCGCTGCGGAACTGGGTCAGGAAGAACGGCCAGGCGTTGGCGGTGTAGTTGCCGATGGTCAGCGGATCGTAGTCGCCGAAGAAGTTAAAGCCTTCGGTGTACTGGCGGCCCAGCTTGATCGTGCCGAAGTCACCCGACAGGCCAACGTAAGCCTGACGACCGAACAGGCGGCCATTCGGGTTGGTGGCGCTGGCCTGGTTGGAACGGCCGGTATCCGGATCGAAGCCGCCTTCCAGCTGGAAGATCGCCTTCAGGTTGTTGCCCAGGGCTTCGCTGCCCTTCAGGCCCCAGCGGCTGTTGGTGACCGCGCCGTTGGTCAGTTCGAACAGGTGATCGTTGTTGGCGTTGGCGTTCGTGGTGAAGCGCAGGCTCTGGTCAACGATTCCGTACAGGGTAACGGACGATTGTGCGAACGCCGAACCTGCCAACAGGCTGCCGGCTGCGAGGACGATGGCCGATTTCTTCATGGAGCTCCTTTTCTGTCTTGTATTGTGCTCACCGCCGGATCACGGCGGGGATAAAAGGTCTACGTTTCGTGTAAACGCCCGCGAAAATTTAACAAAACGACAGCTACAAGGACACAAAACTCCGCGAAGCTGCGCTTTCAAGCAGGATTTTGGTGCAAATCCGTTGTCTCGCCGCTACACAATTCTGAGTTGGTGCATTGCCGCAAATCGCAAGGTGGCCTGCAGACTGGCTGGCGGGGGGCATGGCGGGGGAAACGGAGGCCGGCCGACCCCGGCGCGCAAGCGGCGCCGCGGTCGGCGGAAAGACGGGAAGTGCGGGAAAACCGAAGGAGGAGGAACGAATCCGGCAGCGCCGGGAATCCGTCCTCAGTTCTGCGGGATCTCGATCTTGACCTCGAGCACCTCGAGGTTGTCCTGGCGTTCCAGGCTGACGCGCAGGTCCTGGTCGCCGATCTTGACGTACTTGGAGATCACCGCCACCAGCTCGCGCTGCAGCGCGGGCAGGTAGTCGGCGGGCGCGGAATGGCCGGTGCGCTCGTGCGCCAGGATGATCTGCAGCCGCTCCTTGGCGACCGACGCGGACTTCTTCTTCTCTCCCAGCAGGAAGGAAAGGATCGACATGGGGTGAGCCCTCCTTGACCGTTACTTGTTGCCGAAGATGCGGGAGAGCAGACCCGGCTTCTGGTAGTCGGTGAAACGCATCGGCTTGTCCTTGCCGAGGAAACGGTCCACCACGTCGCTGTAGGCATCCGACACGTCGCTGCCTTCCAGGTGGATGGCGGGCGTGCCCTGGTTGGAAGCGTGCAGCACGGCTTCAGACTCAGGCACCACGCCGATCAGCTTGATGCGCAGGATTTCCTGGATGTCGGTCAGCGACAGCATTTCGCCGCCATGCACGCGCTTGGGGTTGTAGCGGGTGATCAGCAGGTGTTCCTTGATCGGGTCGCCGCCTTCGCTGGCGCGCTTGGTCTTGGACGCCAGGATGCCCAGGATGCGGTCCGAATCGCGCACCGACGACACTTCCGGGTTGGTCACGATCAGCGCCTCGTCAGCGAAGTACATCGCCATCAGCGCGCCCGACTCGATGCCGGCGGGCGAGTCGCAGACGATGTATTCGAAATCCATCTCGATCAGGCCGTTGATGACCTTCTCGACGCCGTCGCGCGTGAGCGCATCCTTGTCGCGCGTCTGCGAGGCCGGCAGGATGAACAGGTTCTCGCACTTCTTGTCCTTGATCAGCGCCTGGCGCAGGTTGGCTTCGCCCTGCACCACGTTGATCAGGTCGTACACCACGCGGCGCTCGCAACCCATGATCAGGTCAAGGTTGCGCAGGCCGACGTCGAAGTCGATCACGGCAGTCTTGTGGCCGCGCAGGGCCAGGCCGGCGGCAAAGCTGGCGCTGGTGGTGGTCTTGCCGACGCCTCCCTTGCCGGAGGTCACAACGATGATTTTTGCCATGGCTCTTTGGTCCAGTAATAAGTTGAAGCTTGCGCTCTCTGCGATTCGGTCCCGAGGGCTGCCGCGGTTACTTGAGCCGCAGCGCTTCGAGGATCAGTTTTTCATCGGCCAGGCGCACCTGGGCGGTCTTGCCGAGCACATCGGCCGGAAGCGTCTGCTCCGCGGTCCGGTAGATGCCGGCGATGGAAATCAGTTCAGGCTCCATGCACGTGCTGAAGATGCGCGCGCCGGTGTTGCCCTTGACGCCCGCCAGCGCACGGCCGCGCAGCGGAGCATAGATATGGATGTTGCCTTCGGCGATCACCTCGGCGCCGTAGCTGACCACGTCCAGGATGACCACGTCGCCCTGCGCGTAGACCTGCTGGCCCGAGCGCAGCGGCTTGTCGATCAGCATGGTCTGGGTCTGGCGGATGGCAGCGGTCACGGCGGCGTCGGTGGCGGCCTGCGCGGCGGCGCGGATGGATTCCTCGCGCGCGGCCTGTTCGGCGGCGGCCTGTTCCGCCGCGGCTGCGGCCCTGGCCTCGGCGGCGCGGTCGGTGGCGCGGTCGGCGCCACTGCCGCGGCGGGCCTGGCTGTCCAGCAGCGGCAGGCCGAAGCGCTCGGCCCACTCGCGCTGGCCGGGGCGGGCCACCACGCCGATGGCGCGGGCCTTGAGCGTGGCCAGGGTCTCGATCACGGTGCCAAGCGCGACTTCGCTGTCATCTTCCAGCGCGCGCAGGTCCAGCGCGATCACGTCATTGGAGAAGAAGTCGGGGGTGGCTTCAAAGCGGGAGAGGAGGTCATCCCGCAGCGCAGCCATGTCGGCGGTCTGGAGGGCGAGAAGGAGGGCGTCTACGTTGCCACTGCGCAGCTCGAAGCGTGGCGATTTCTTCTGGGACATAGCCGGGTGACCGTGGAAATGCCACATTCTAACTTCGTATCTGTCGCGAACTGTAACAATTGGATCGATATGTACAGCAGGTGGCGCGTGGGTTCCATATGCGCGTGTACGGCACACCGTAGCGCGGGGCAAGTGCGGCCAGCGTGGTTTGCCGCGCGAGGCAACGCGCATCGAGTCCGGCGCAGCGTAAAGGCTTGTTACGATTGCGCCATCTGATCAGCGGAGTTTTCATGGGCGCCATCGTCAATTGCGTGGCCTACCGGCAGGGCAAGCGGCTCAGCACGGTGGGCATGGAGGAGATCCCCGCAGTGCTGAGGGTGCCGGGCACCTTTGTCTGGCTGGGCTTGCATGAGCCTGACCTCGCGCTGCTGCGCCAGGCCCAGCAGGCGTTCGGCTTGCACGACCTGGCGGTGGAAGATGCGCTCGATGCGCACCAGCGCCCCAAGCTCGAGTCCTACGGCGATTCGGTCTTCGTGGTGCTCAACACGGCGCAACTGGTGGAAGATGAAGTCGTGGTCGGCGAGACCCATCTCTTTGTCGGCCCAAACTACGTGGTTTCGGTGCGCCACGGTGTCAGCAGCACCTATGCGCCCGTGCGCGAGCGCTGCGAGCACGACCCGCACGGCCTGGCCAATGGCCCGGGCTATGTGCTGTACGCGCTGATGGACTTTATCGTCGACCACTACATGCCCATCGTCACGCGCCTGGAAGACACCTTCGAGGCGCTGGAGCAGGGCATCTTCCGCGACGAGTTCGACCGCGCGGCGATCGAGCGCCTGTACCAGATCAAGCGCCAGGTGCTGCGCCTGCGCAATGCGGTCAGCCCGGTGGAAGACATGTGCGGCCAGCTGATCCGGCTGCACGAGGACCTGGTGCCAAAGGAGCTGCGCGCTTATTTCCGCGACATCGAAGACCACGCCAGCCGGCTGGTGCGCACCCTCGACGTGGTGCGCGAAATGCTGACCACCGCCGTGCAGGTCAACCTGGCCCTCGTCACCGTGGGCCAGAACGAGGTGGTCAAGCGCCTGGCCGGCTGGGGCGCAATCCTGGCGATCCCGACCGTGATCTTCAGCCTGTATGGCATGAACTTCAATTTTATGCCTGAGCTGAAAATCCCCTTCGCCTACCCGGTGGTGATCGGCGTGACCGCGGTCGCCTGCGGGGGACTGTGGCGGCGGCTGCATCGGGCCGGGTGGATCTGAAGACCTGATTTTATCTGTTCGACGAATGATGGCGGCAGCTATTGTGGCCGATTGATTATTCGCATGGATATTCTGGCGATTCCGCGCCTGCCTACCGGCGCGGTGTCCTGACTCCTACACTGGAATCAGGAAGGCGCCGTGCCCGGAGTCCGCCATGTCGATTGCCCGCCCCCCGATTGCCGCCCTGCTCGCCGGCGCCGCCGCCGCATGGCTGTTGTGGATGCAGCCGGCAGCCTCCGCACCGCAGCCGCCTGCCCCCGCGCAGGCCCAGACCCGCGACGCGGTCACCGCGTATGAAGCGGGCAACTTCGACCAGGCCCTGCGCGGCTTTGCCGATGCCGCCCGGCTGGGCAACCGTCTGGCCCAATTCAACTACGCAATGATGCTGCTGCGCGGCGAGGGCACTGCCGCCCGCCCGCAGGAGGCGCTGGTCTGGCTGAAAAAAGCGGCCGACAACCAGATGACGCATGCGCAGTACACCTGGGGCGACCTTTATGAGCGCGGCGAACTGGTGCCGAAGTCACTGGAGCAAGCCAACCGCTGGTATGCACTGGCCGCACAGGGCGGGCATGTGCAGGCGCAGATGGCGCTGGCGACGAATTACTTCACTGGCCGGGGCGTGCCGCGCGACTACGGACAGGCGTTCATGTGGTACAGCCGCGCCGCCAGTGCCGGCGACGGCGGCGCGCAATACATCGTCGGCAGCTACTACGAGCACGGTGAGCCCGGGGTGGTCGACCGGGATCTCGAGCAGGCCAAGATCTGGTATGCGCGCTCAGCCGCGCACGGCGATCCGGGCGCGCTGGCGAAGTTGCGGTCGTTGCTGGAGGAGTCGGTGCGGGGAAGGGCGGCGAGGTAGCGCAGCGGGCTGACTGTGCCCGGAAGCGTCAACCATGTCCTCGCACGCCTGTCACCTGTGTCCCCGGTCTGTACCGCGGGGGAGGGGAGCAGACCGGCGCGGGATCATGGCTTCCCGCCGCCCCCGCCTTCCTCATCATGCAAATGCTCGATGATCGCCGCCACCCGGTCCCCCAGGTATTTGTTGGCCGAGATCTCGAGCGCCCGCATCATCTCCGTCTCCGCCATCACCAGCGCCAGCGGGCGGATGCGCCACAGGATGTCCACCAGCCGCGGCACGTCCTGCGGCGGCGGCAGCTTGCCAACGCCAAAGCGGTCCAGCTCGCGCACCACGGTAGCGACGATATGGTCCGATACCGCCTGGAAATGCCCGCGCGACTGGGCGATGATCTCCAGCACGTCTTCCAGCGCAAAGCCCGCCTGGGCGATCTCCGCGCCCGCGGCCAGCGCGCGCGGGCTGCGCGCGAGATAGCCCAGGCCGTCCGGCTCCAGCAGCCCCAGTGAGATCGCCTTGGCCAGCGCCGGGCGCGAGATCGCGCGCCCGAACAGCCGTGCCAGCGCCAGGTAGGAGTAGTGCCGCGGCGTCTCGCTGGTCCACGGGCTGCTGATGGCGGTTTCCAGCCCCAGGATCGAGCGCAGGTCGTGCCCTTCGACGATGGCCTTGAGCAGCTCGGTGATATTGGCCAGCGTATAGCCGCGCGCCAGCAGGTGGTGGATCAGCTTGAGCCGCCCCAGGTGCGCCTGCGTGTAGATGCCCACGCGCCCGCGCCGCTGCGGCGGATCGATCAGGCCGCGGTCCTGGTAGGAGCGCACGTTGCGCACCGTGGTGCCGGCCACGCGCGCCAGTTCGTCGATGGTGTATTCCGGGGCGGGCGGCATGGTGTCGGACGCCTGGCTGGTCGGGGACGAGGGGGTGCGGCGCCGGATCAGTGTCATGCGAAAAATTCTAACCGACGAATGCGGCAGGCAAAGGTGGCGGCCGGTTTTGCCGATAATGAGGGCATTGCCGCTCCACCCTCAACGGTCCGCCTTCCATGCATATCCGCTGGCTCGAAGACTTCGTCTGCCTGGCCCAGGCCGGCAGCCTGGCGCGCGCCGCCGAGCTGCGCAACGTGACCCCGCCCGCGTTTGGCCGGCGCATGCAGGCGCTTGAGGTCTGGGCCGGCGCCCCGCTGATCGACCGCAGCGCGTTCCCGGTACGGCTGACCGCCGAGGGCCGCCAGTTCCTGGAAGCGGCGCAGAGCGCTTTGCGCACGCTGGACGAGACCCGCCTGGCGCTGCGCGCCGCGCACCGCGCCGACGCCAGCACGGTCACCATTGCCACCGGCAAGACCCTGGCGCGCTCGATGGTGCCGGCGTGGCTGGCGGGCCTGCGCGAGGCGCTGCGGCACGACCCCGCGGCGGCCGGCTTCCGCACCCGGCTGTCGACCTTCCCGATGCATGACGCGCTGGCCATGTTTGCCGAGGGCGATGCCGATTTCCTGCTTTGCTACAGCCCGCCGGACCTGCCGGTGATGCTGGACGACGCGCGCTACCAGTTCCACCTGGCCGGCGTGGAGCGGCTGGTGTGCGTGAGCGCCGCCGATGCGCGCGGCGCGCCGCTGCACCGGCTGGCGACCGGCAAGGCTGCGGCGAAGCCGGTGCCCATGATCGCTTACGCCGAGACCCTGACACTCGGCCGCATGGTCAACCAGGAGATCGCGCGCCGCAAGCTGGCACCGCGGCTGGACGTGATCGCGGTCAGCGACTTTGCCGAGTCGGTGCACGAGATGGTGCGCCAGCGCATGGGCCTGGCCTGGCTGCCGGCGCGGCTGATTGCCGACGACCTGCACGCGGGGCGCCTGGTGCGTGCCATCGGCGGCGTACGCGGCGATGATGGCGGCGACCTCGCGCTCGATATCCGCCTGTACCGCCAGCGCGCGCCGATGCGCGCGCTGGCCGAGGCCTTCTGGCGGGCGGCGGTGCAGGCACCGCGCTGATGCGCCTTCGGCCACCATTGCCGAATCGGCAACCGCCCTTGCCAAAGCTGCACGCCGGGCCGGTTCCGCGCTCACTACCATCGGTCCACAACAACCATTCCGGGACCCCCAGAGCCAAGACCATGAAGACCATCCTGCGCGCGGCCGCTGCCGCACTCTGCCTTGCCGCTTCCGCCGGCGCCGTTGCCTCCGCCTGGCCCGCCAAACCGATCACGCTGGTGGTGGGCTACACCGCTGGCGGCAGCGTCGACCTGGTGGCAAGAACCATCGCCCCGGAGCTGGGCAAGCGCCTGGGCCAGAGCGTGGTGATCGAGAACCTGGGCGGCGCCGGCGGCACCATCGGCGCGGCCAAGGTGGTCAAGGCCGAGGCCGACGGCTACACCCTGCTGATGGGCTCGGGCAGTGAAGTGTCGATCGCCCGCCTGACCAACCCCGCCGTGCGCTACGACGGCGAGAAGGACCTGGCGCCGGTGACCTTCGTCGGCACCCAGCCGATGGTGCTGGTCGGCAAGCCCGGCCTGCCCGCGAAGAACGCCGCCGAGCTGATTGCGCTGGCCAGGGCGCAGCCGGGCAAGCTGTCGTATGCCTCCTCGGGCGTGGGCACGCCGCTGAACCTGGCCGGCGAGCTGATCAAGCAGCAGGGCCAGGTCAATATCACGCATGTGCCTTACAAGGGCGCGTCGGCGATGGCCACCGACCTGCTCGGCGGCCAGATCGACCTGGCGGTGATGGTGCTGTCGTCGGCGCTGCCGCATATCCAGGCCGGCCGCGTGCAGGCCTACGGCGTGACCAACGCCAGGCGCTCGCCGGTGGCGCCGAACGTGCCCGCGCTGGCCGAGACGCCCGCGCTCAAGGGCGTCGACATGGGCGTGTGGTTCGGCCTGATGGGCCCGGCCAGGCTGCCGCAGGCGGTGGTGGAGCGCCTGAACACCGAGATGCAGGCGGTGCTGGCCATGCCGGATGTGAAGAAGAAACTGGCAGAAGCCGGTGTGGAAGTGGCGCCGGCCAATCCGGCGCAGTTCGGCAGCTTTATCAGGCGCGAGACGGGGCGCTATCGCACCATCGTGCAGACGGCCGGCATTCACGAGTGATGAGGCGGGCGGCGCTGGCAAGACCCCGCCGCCCATCCTCAACCTGATCCCCAGAACACGACCCGGCGGCACCGACCCGCCAGGCACCCTGAACGCACCGATTCCCATGACCCAGCCCACCGCACCGACCGAGGCCTACCCCGTCGATGTCGCATTCCCCGACATCCGCGCCTGCGCGGCCGGCAACACCGGCATCCCCTACCTGTTCACCTTCGACAGCGGCCAGCCCGGCCCGCACGTGATGGTCAACGCGCTGACCCACGGCAACGAGGTCTGTGGCGCCATCGCCGTCAAGGCGCTGCTGGACCACGGCCTGCGCCCCCGCCGCGGCCGGCTGACGCTGGCATTTGCCAACGTCGATGCGTACCACAGCTTCGATGCCGCCAGGCCCGACGCATCGCGCTTTGTCGACCAGGATTTCAACCGCGTATGGACCGCCAGGGTGCTGGATGACGCCAGCCTGGATTCATCGGAGTTGCGCCGCGCGCGCGCCATGCGCCCGGTGATCGATACCGTCGACCTGCTGCTGGACCTGCATTCGATGCACGAGAAAAGCCGGCCGCTGATCGTATCCGGCCCGCTCGACAAGGGCATCGCCCTGGCGCGCGCGCTGGGCGCGCCGGCCGATGTGATCGTCGACGAAGGCCACCCCGAAGGCCGCCGCATGCGCGACTACGATGGCTTTGGCGATGCCGCCAGCCCGCGCAATGCACTGCTGATCGAATGCGGCCAGCACTGGGAGCCCGCCGCCGTGACCGTGGCGCAGGACAGCACCGCGCGCTTCCTGCTGCATGCCGGCGTGATCGATGAAAGCGACTTGCCCGCGGGCTGGCTGCAGCCGCTGCCCGCCACGCAGCGCGTGGTGCGCGTGACCGAGCCGGTGGTGGCCACCAGCATGGACTTCCGCTTTGCCGGCCCCTACACCGGGCTGGAGACTTTTACCGAGGCCGGGACCGTAATCGGCTGGCGCGACGGCGAGCCAGTGGTGACGCCGTATCCGGACTGCGTGCTGGTGATGCCGTCGCTGCGCCAGTTGCGCCCGGGCGTGACCGTGGTGCGCCTGGGCCGGCTGGAGCGCTGATCCGGGTACGCTGGGCCAGGCGCGGCTGCGCCCGGCAAGATGCTGCGCGGAGCGGCATGGTCCGGCCCTCCGGTTGACTGCAGACAGGCTAGGCCGCTGGGTCGGCCGTTCCCGCCGGCGGCGGGGGCGGCGGCAGCATGCCGGGGAACAGCTGTTCGACCAGTTCATCCAGCTTGGACGACGGCTGCACGAAGTTGCTCAGGTTGAGCCCGCCCGCGCTGCGGTTGGCGCTATAGATGGCCTTGCCGACGCGGTCGCCGTTGCGGAACACGGTGATGTCCGCGCTGTTCAGGTAGGCAGTCCAGTACCACGCGCTGCGCGCCGTGTACAGCGCCACCACCGGGCATGCCGCGATCGAGGTCTGCGGCTGCAGCACCTTCACCTCGAAATTGCGCCGCCGCAGCGATGAGAGAAAGTTCTCGACAAAGTCATTGCCCGTGACCGGGTTCACCACTACGCACAGCAGCGTGCCGTTGGCGCCGTAGTGGCCCAGCGGGCCGCCGCCGGCCGGCACCTGGAACGCGACCAGGGGATCGGTGCGGTCGGGCCGGTCGACCGGGGTCACTGCCTGGTAGGTCGAGCAACCGGTGATCAGCAGGCCAAGGCCTGCGGCCAGCAGAGCTTTGTACATGGATGTCCTGTGTGGCTGGGGCGGGCTGCCACGCAAGACGCAGTGGCCACCGCATACCTTCACACTGTAGGCGCCGGTACGCCGATCCAATCGTCCAAACAGAGGCGCAAAACGGCCGCTTCTGCGCCGGGGTGGCGCCTCAGCCGCCCGCGCCGCCGCCTTGCGCCAGCCGGCCCACCAGCACCAGGCAAAGCCCGGCAAGGCAGACCCCAATGACTGCGACCTGCAGCCGCGTGACGGGTCTGCCGCCAAACAGCGTCTGGCTGAGCCAGGCGGGCGAGACCACGCCGACGATGGTGGCCACCATGATCAGGATGGCAAGGACGGACAGAACGGATTGCATGGCGGGACTCCGGAAGCTTGGATGGGGCGATCAGTTGGCGCCGCCGCGCAGCAGGCAGTCGCGCAGCAGCGGTGCGCCATCCGCCAGCCCCGCGCCGTTGCATTCCAGCGCCACTTTCTGGCCGCGCCGCACCATGGTGGCTCGGGCTTCCACCCCGCACACCCGCCCTGCCGGGCCGCAGATCTGGCGTTGCAGCAGCAGTGCGCGCACATTCACGCCGGGATCGTTGGTGCGGATATCGACAAAGACCTGGTCGCCCTCGCGGCGAATGCCGCTGGCGACGCCTTCGACGATCAGGTACTGGCCCAGGTAGCGGGTGTCGGCTTCCTTGGGGTTGTCGCGGTAGTCCTTCAGCAGCGTGTCGGCCTGGAGCTGCGGCAGCCGGTCCGCGGGGCGCTCCGGGTCGATGCTGATCGGGTCGAGCGTGCCATCGCGCGGCACCCCGCGCACGACGCTGGCCGGCACCGCGCTGGCTTCGGCCTGTGCCTCGGGCGCGGCACCGCCGACATCGTCGCGGCGGTCATTGCCGGCAAACCACAACATGCCAAGGACAGCCACGGCGACGATGGCAATAAGGATTTGCTGGGTACGGTTCAACATCGGAAGGTCCTGCGTCAGTGAATGCGGAAGGCGGAACGGGATTATGCGCCCTGCCTGCCGCAAAAGCGCTCAATCGCCGCCACGGCATTGTCGACGCCGCGCTCGGCAGCCATCGCTCGGCCCAGCCTGGCGGCCCGTTCGCGCGTGGCCGGTTGCCCGGCAAAGGCGATCATCGACGCCAGCCGCGGCGCGTCGATCTTGTGCCCGGCGACATAGCGCGGCGCCACGCCCAGCGCCGCCAGCCGGCCCGCCCAGAAGAACTGGTCGCCCGCAAACGGCAGCACAATCGCCGGCACCCCCGCCGCCGCGGCCGCATGCGTGGTGCCCGCACCGCCGTGATGGATTGCCGCCGACACGCGCGGCAACAGCCAGTCATGCGGGGTGGCGCCCACCACGTGGAAGTTGGATGGCAACGCCGCCACGTCGATGCCGCTCCAGCCCGGATAGAACAGCGCGCGCCGGCCATCGACCGCCTGCATCAGCGCCGTCATCACCTTGTGCCGGTCAAAGCCCGCCATGCTGCCAAAGCCGATATACAGCGGCGCCTCGCCGGCCGCCAGGAAGTCGCGCAGCGGCGCGTCCGCTTGCCAGTCCGGCTGCGGCGGCATGGTCCACGCGCCGCTCACCAGCCAGTTGTCATGCCAGTCATGCGGACGCGGCACCAGGTGTGGCGACATCGCATACAGCGTCGGAAAATTCGCCCACATCGCCTTGCGCGCTGACGCGCCGAACAGCCTGGACCGCGCGGCATTGGTAGCGGTACGGAACATGCGCCACAGCACGAAGTTGATCACGTGGTGGCTGGCGCGATTGGCCCACCCCGGCATCCTGAACGGCGGCAGCAGCGCGGACGGAAAGGCCCGCGTCGGCGAGATCGGGAACATGCCCGCGCCGATCACCGGCTTGCCCAGCTGCTCGCCCACCGACAGCGCCACATATGCCGTCAGCCCCGAGAACACGATGCCATCGGCAGCGCGCGCGGCCTCCGCCAGTTGTGCCATCCACGCCTCGGTGTTGTCCTCGGCGATGCGCGCGAATGCCCGCGTGGCCTCGGCGACGTTGCCGCCTTCGGTCATCAGCTTGTGCAGCGCGCCGCCCGGCGCCAGCGTCTGCTGGATATCGCCTGCCATCGGGGCAAAGGCCAGGCCGTGCTCTGCCGCGAGCGGGGCCGCCGAGCGTTCGCCCAGCATCAGCACGTCGTGGCCGGCGGCGCGCAGGCCGAGGCCCAGCGCGACGATGGGGCGGCAGTCGCCCTGGGTACCGAAGGTGATGAGGAGGAGGCGCATGCAGGTAGCAGCAGCTTCTGTCGGGTCAGAGATCTTCCGGTGTGGCCTTGCTGATTTGTTTTGCAGCTGACGCTGTTCACGCTCAATCTGCGTAATGCTCTTCTCCGCAGGTTTTCCAGGAGCGGCATCGCGGACCTGGGATTCCGCTTACTTCCCGATACAAAACCGCGTAAAAATCGTCCCCAGCAAATCATCACTGGTGAACTCGCCGGTAATGCTGTTCAGGTGCTCCTGCGCCAGCCGCAGTTCTTCGGCAAACAGGTCCAGCGCCTGCGCCTGGCGCTCGCTCTGCTCGGCCGCCACATCCAGGTGCGATTGCGCCTGCCGCAGCGCGGTGAGATGCCGTTCCCGCGCCAGGAAGTTGCCTTCATTGCCTGACTGCCAGCCCACCAGCCGCAGCAGCTCGCGGCGCAGCAGTTCAATGCCGGACCCGGTGCGTGCCGAGATCCAGATCTCGGTCGGGTTGGGGCCGTTGGCCGCGACCACGTGCGGGCGGTTGCCGCCGAAGACGATATCGCCAACCGCGGGCGCCTTGTCGATCTTGTTGACGATGCGCACGATCGGCGAGCCCGGCGGCAGCTGGCCGCTGAGCTGGTCGTCGATGGCGTTGTCAATCTCTGACAGGCCGTGGCGCAGGTAGTCGGTGGCGTCGACCAGGTGCAGCACGATATCGGCCCGGCGGATGGCGTCCCAGGTGCGTTCGATGCCGATGCGCTCGACTTCGTCGGCGGTGTGCTCGCGCAGGCCGGCGGTGTCGATGATATGCAGCGGGATGCCGTCGATCTGGATGGTCTCGCGCACGCGGTCGCGCGTGGTGCCGGCGATGGGCGTGACGATGGCCAGCTCCGCACCGGCCAGCGCGTTCAGCAGCGACGACTTGCCCACGTTGGGCTGGCCCGCCAGCACCACCGACAGGCCCTCGCGCAGCAGCGCGCCCTGGCGCGCCTGCGCCAGCACGCCGCCCAGTTCGGCGCGGATGGTGGCAAGCTGGCCGCGGGCGTCGGACTGCTCCAGGAAATCGATCTCTTCTTCGGGGAAGTCCAGCGTGGCTTCCACCAGCATGCGCAGGTGGATGACCTTATCCACAAGCTGGCGGATGGCGTTGGAGAACTCGCCCTCCATCGAACGCGCCGCTGAGCGCGCCGCGGCCTCGGTGCTGGCTTCGATCAGGTCGGCTACAGCCTCGGCCTGGGCCAGGTCGAGCTTGTCGTTGAGGAAGGCGCGCCGCGTGAACTCGCCGGGCTCTGCCAGGCGCAGGCCGATGCCGTCGCCCGCTTGCAGGCAGCGCGTCAGCAGCATCTGCATCACCACCGGGCCGCCGTGGCCCTGCAGCTCGAGCACTTCCTCGCCGGTATAGGAATTGGGCGCCGGGAAATACAGCGCCAGGCCGTGGTCGATGACCTTGCCATGGCCATCGAGGAAGGGCAGGTAGGTGGCGTGGCGCGGCTTCAACGCCTGGCCGCAGACGGCGCGCATCACGGGGCCGACATCGGGGCCCGACACACGCACCACGCCGATGCCGCCGCGTCCGGGCGCGGTGGCGATGGCGGCAATGGGAACCTGGGGAGCAGTCATGGCGGTATTGTCGCAGATCGGGTGCCGTTGGCGTGGCACGCGGTGGGCAGGCCGCCATGGCGGGCGGGGTGGTCAGCTGGCGCCGGGCAGCGGGCGCGGCGCCTCGTCCGGCATTGCCTGCGCCTGCAGGCAATCGGCCAGCAGGCGGCGTGCGACCATGCCGTCGACAATGCGGCCGAGCTTCGCCTGCCGTTTGACCAGCTTGCGATGCAGGTCCCTGGCGTAGCGGGATGGCAGCACCGGCGCGAACGCCTCGATCACATAGCGCAGTCGCTTGCCGGCGATGCGCTGCGCATGCACCGCGCGGGGATCGCCGCGGCGTGCAGCCTTTGCCAGCGCGCGCAGGCGCTTGCGGCCGCGGCGCACGCGCTTGCGCGCAAAGGGCCCGAGGCGGCCACCATCATTGCGGGTGCGGGCGGCCAGATGGGCCAGGTGCGCCAGGTCGCGATGCAGCGCGGGCAGGGGCCAGTCACGGTAGCCGGACAGGGCCGACAGCATGGTTGTACGTGCGGTGTCGCGGCGCTCACGGGCAGTGTCGGCGATGGCCGACAGCACAGTATCGTCCGGTTCCAGTTCGCGTGCCGGGGCAATGGTTTCGGCCAGGAATACGTCCCAGTCGCGCACGTCGCTGGTGGCGTGCGCCAGCATGCGCAGGTCATGTTTCCAGCGATCGCGCTCCTGCCGCGGCAACGACGGCCCCAGGGCCCAGAGCACCGCGCGCGCATGGCGTACCGCCACACGCAGCGCGTGCAGGTCTTCGGGCTCGTCGCGGCGCAACAACTGGTCCAACCTTGCTTCGATGCGCGCCAGGCTTGCCTGCGTCAGCGCGGCAAAGGCGGCGGCGGGCCGCGTCTTGCTGCGTAGGGTGGGGGGATGGTCGTCGGCGATCATGGCGGGCTGCATGCGGTCAGGCGCGCATGCGGGTCGCGGATGCTTCCAGTGTAGGCGACAGCACGCCGGCCCGCTTTTACGCGGCGTAAAAGGCGCATGGATGGTTGACAGCCCGGCGCCTTCACGCTGGAATGCGCACATCCCGGTGATGCAGTGACCCGACAAGGAACAGCCATGACCACCGAACAGGAACGGCTTCTGCTGCGCGACACCATCGAGGCGGGCTTCCGCCAGGCCGCTTTCGTCAACGAAGTCGGCATCACGCTGGCGGACTGCGGGCCCGGCTGGTGCGAATCCACGCTGGCCATCACGCCGCGCCACCTGCAGCATGGCGGCATCGTCCATGCGGGCGTGCAGGCCACCATGGCGGACCATACCGCGGGCGCGGCGGCATCCACCATCCTGGAGGCTGGCCAGCACGTGGTCACCGCGGAGTTCAAGATCAACCTGCTCAGGGCCGTGCGCAGCGAACGGCTGCGCTGCCGTGCCGATGTGCTCAAGTCCGGCCGCGCGATCATCGTGGTGGAGGCAGATGTCTTTGCCGACGTCCACGGTGAATCCGTGCTGGTCAGCCGGCTGAACGCCACCATGAGCGTGCTGGACCTGGCCTGAGCTCCCTCCCACAGCTTGTGGCAGGCCGCTTCGATGTTGCAGGGTCTCAGCGCGTGGCGACGATGAACAGGCGCGGGAACGGCAGCAGCACCGACCCGTCCGGCAGCGCCGGGTACGCCTTGGCAATCTCGGCCTGGTAGCGTGCCAGGTAGGCGGCGCGCCCGGCCTCGTCCAGCGGCTGCAGGAAGGGGCGCAGGCCGCTGCCCTTGAACCACTCCACCACCGCGGCCGGGCCGCCCGCCAGCGGATGGTGGTACACGGTCAGCCATACGTCCACGCGCTGGCACAGCGGGCGCAGCAGCTCGTAGTACCACTGCGCCGGGGCGCGCTCGGCGCGAGCCTTGCTGGCGCCGGCGAGCTTTTCCGCCCACGGGCCTTGCGCCGCCACTTGGCGCATCAGCCGGTGCGCGGGTTCTTCCAGGTTGTCCGGCATCTGCACGGCCAGCGTGCCGCCGGGAGCGAGCCTGGATACCAGTGCCGGGAACAGGCTGGCGTGGTCAGGCAGCCACTGCAGCACGGCATTGGCCAGGATCACGTCATAGGGTCCGGCCTCGTCCCAGGCGCCGATGTCGGCCACGCGGAACTGCACGTCGGGGAGGCGCTTGCGCGCCGCGTCGATCATGTCCTGCGAGCTGTCCAGCCCGGTCACCGACGCCCCCGCATAGCGTGCCAGCAGCACCTCGGTAGAGTTGCCCGGTCCGCAGCCGATATCCACCGCGCTGCGCGCGATCGCATTGGGGATGGCAGCCACCAGGTCGCGGACCGGGCGGGTGCGTTCGTCTTCGAAGGCGACGTATTGGTGGGCGGACCAGCTCATGGGGATCTCCTGACGCTTAGGGCAGGCCAGTAGGATACGCCTGCCGCTGGCGGTTCGCTGGTCCTGTCAGCCCGCCCTTGCCCCATTACCCCAGTTTCTTCTTCAGCAGCTCATTCACCTGCGCCGGATTGGCCTTGCCCCTGGTGGCCTTCATCGCCTGCCCGACCAGCGCATTGAACGCCTTCTCCTTGCCCGAGCGGAATTCCTCGACCGACTTGGCGTTGGCCGCCAGCACGTCGTCGATGATCTTCTCCAGCTCGCCGGTGTCGGACATCTGCTTCAGGCCCTTGGCCGCGATGATGGCGTCGGCATCGCCGCCGTGCTCGCCGGCCCACATCGCCGGGAACACGTCCTTCTTGGCGGTGTTGTTCGACACTGTGCCATCGGCGATGCGCGCGAGCAGGCTGGCCAGTTGCGCCGGCGTGACCGGTGCGGCGTCGATGGTGATGCCTTCGCGGTTCAGCTGCGAGGCCACGTCGCCCATCAGCCAGTTGGCCGCGGGCTTGGCGTTGGCGGCGCCGGCACCGGCCACGACGGCCTCGTAGTACGTGGCGAATGCCTTGGTGGCGGTCAGCGTGGTGGCGTCATAGGCCGACAGGCCGTACTGCGAGACAAAGCGCGCCTGCATTGCCGCCGGCAGTTCCGGCAGTTCGCCGCGTACGCGCTCGATCCAGCTCGCGTCGATCTCCAGCGGCATCAGGTCGGGGTCGGGGAAGTAGCGGTAGTCGTGCGCGTCTTCCTTGGTGCGCATGGCGCGCGTTTCGCCCGTTTCCGGGTCGAACAGCACGGTGGCCTGCTGGATCTTGCGGCCGTCCTCGATCTCGGCGATCTGCCACTGCACTTCGTACTCGATGGCCTGCTGCAGGAAGCGGAACGAGTTCAGGTTCTTGATCTCGCGGCGGGTGCCGAATTCCTTCTGGCCGAGCGGGCGCACCGACACGTTGGCGTCGCAGCGGAAGCTGCCTTCCTGCATGTTGCCATCGCAGATGCCCAGCCACACTACCAGCGAGTGCAGCGTCTTGGCATAGGCCACGGCTTCGGCGGCGCTGCGCATGTCGGGCTCGGTGACGATTTCCAGCAGCGGGGTGCCGGCGCGGTTCAGGTCGATGCCGGTCATGCCGGCAAAGTCTTCGTGCAGGGACTTGCCCGCGTCTTCTTCCAGGTGGGCGCGCGTCAGGTTGACGGTCTTTTCATAGAACTCGCCCTTCTTGCCTTCGACCTGGATGGTGATGGTGCCGCCCTGTACCACGGGGATCTCATACTGGCTGATCTGGTAGCCCTTGGGCAGGTCGGGGTAGAAGTAGTTCTTGCGCGCAAAGATGCTGCGCGGCGCGATGGTGGCGCCGATCGCCAGGCCGAACTGGATGGCGCGCTCGACCGCGCCCCGGTTGAGCACCGGCAGCACGCCCGGCAGCGCCAGGTCCACCGGCGAGGCCTGTGTGTTGGCCTCGGCCCCGAAGGCGGTGGAGGTGCCGGAAAAAATCTTGGAGGCCGTCGAAAGCTGAGCGTGCGTTTCGAGGCCGATCACCACTTCCCATTGCATGGCGGTATTCCTGTTCGGTTCTTTCGGTTCTGTCTGTTGCGGTGGAGCGGCGGCGCCGCCCCGGTGTTCAGTCTGGTCTTGCCCCGGCCCTCAGGGGTCGGGGCTGGCAAGCCATGAGTCGAGCTGGGCCAGCGCGGCCACGCGGGCCACCGCATCGCCGCCGACGGTGACGCCCTGGGTCTTGCGCATGCCTGCCGGCACGTCGCGGCGCATATGCAGCTCGCTGGTGCCGTCAAAGCCGTGATAGGCGCCCGGGTAGATCTCCAGCCGGAAGCGCGCGTCCGGCTGGCGCGCCAGCACCGCGCTCTGCAGCATGGCGCAGCGGGTGGCGGGCGTCCAGTCGTCGGCGCCGCCGATCATCAGCAGCATCGGCGCGCGCAGGCGGTAGTTGTGCTGCTGCACCGCGCGCTTGCAGCCCGGATAGAACGCCACGGCGCGCTCCACCTGGGGCGTGCCGGCCGGCCACGGGCGGCTGGCATCGACCGTGGCCAGCACTGCCTGCGCGCCATTGGACCAGCCCAGCAGCACGATGCGCGCGGTGTCGATCGCCGGCTGCTGCGCCACCCAGCGCAGCGCGGCCAGCGCATCGGCGCGGCGCGTGCGGTCGTCGATGCCGCGCGTGTCGATGGGTTCGGAGCAGATGCCATGGGGCCTGCCGCGCGCGCTGAAGCTGTCGGGCATCAGCACGGCATAGCCGCGCTCGGTCAGCCAGTGTGCGTATTCGCGGTAGCGTTGCTGCAGCATTCCGGAAACGTCCGACCTGTCGGTTCCCGTGGCGCCCGCTGCGCTCGCGCGCGAGGGGCGCGCGGACAGCAGGCCGCCGCAGCCGTGCAATGCCACCACCACGGGCAGCGCGCGCGCGGTGGTGCCTTCGCGCGGCAGGAACCAGTAGGCGGTCAGCGCGGGCGTGGCCGCATCGCCGCGCAGCTCGACGCGCTGCGCGGGCACCGATGCTGTTGCCGCAGATCCTGGCGCGGCCCGGCTCACCGCATTCGGCGCCAGCACGCCGGCGGGCGTCAGCGGCGCCGGTTGTGCCAGCGCGGGGGCGGGCAGGTCCGGCGTATGCGCCGCCGCGCCGGCCAGCCATGCGCCCAGCCCCAGTGCCACCGCGGCGCGCAGCACCGCCACCGCCGGGCGGGCGGTGCGCAGTGAGCGTTGCGGGGTGGCGGGTGCGTGGGTCATGACCGGCTTCGAGGGCTTCAGCGCGTGCGGGCGCAGGCGCCGCTGCCCGGCTCGAACATCACGGGCCAGGCTTCTTCGTAGATGCCGGGGGTGCAGCGCTGCTGGCAGTTGGCGTGCGCCAGCGTAACGCGGCGCGGGTCCTGCCAGACCATCAGCTTGCAAGCGCTGCCGTCTTTGGCGCGCAGCTCGATATGCGGCTTCTTCTGGACCTGGCGGAAGTCCGCCAGGTTGAAGCTGCACGAGCCGCGCTTGCCGACCCACAGCTTCCACGACAGCTGCTGCACGCTGTTGTCCGACACGCGCAGCTGGGCGTCTTCGCGGAAGCCGTCTTCCTCGGTGCGGCGGCAGTCGCCGGCCAGGTCGATATCGCGGCTGGGGATCGGCGTGGAGCGGCCCAGCCCGCCCGGCAGCGGGATGCACCCGGCCACCGCCGCGGCCAGCGCGGCCGCGGCCATCAGGCGCAGAGTCAGCGAGGAGCGCGCGGTCATGTTCATGCCTTGCCCGGACGGCGCAGGTGCCAGTCGGTTGCCTGCTGGAACGCGTGCGCGGTCTGCAGCAGGCGCGCCTCGTCGAAGTAGTTGCCGATCAGCTGCAGGCCCACCGGCATGCCGGCATCGCCGAAGCCGCACGGCACGCTCATGCCGGGCAGGCCGGCCAGGCTGGTCGACAGCGTGAAAATGTCGGCCAGGTACATCTGCACCGGGTCCGAGGTCTTTTCGCCCAGCTTCCACGCCACCGTCGGCGCCACCGGGCCCATGATCACGTCGCACTGGGCGAAGGCGCGCTGGAAGTCGTCGGCGATGATGCGGCGGATCTTCTGCGCCTGCAGGTAGTAGGCGTCGTAGTAGCCATGCGACAGCACATAGGTGCCAACCATGATGCGGCGCTTGACCTCGGCGCCGAAGCCTTCGGCGCGGCTCTTCTTGTACATGTCGAGCAGGTCGCGGTACTCGGCCGCGCGGTGGCCGTAGCGCACGCCGTCAAAGCGCGACAGGTTGGAAGAGGCTTCGGCCGGCGCGATCACGTAGTACACCGGGATCGACAGCTCGGTCTTGGGCAGCGTCACCTCGACCAGCGTGGCGCCCAGCTTTTCATACTCGGCCAGCGCGGCGCGCACGGCCTGCTCGACGTCGGCCGACAGGCCCTTGCCGAAGTATTCCTTCGGCAGGCCGATGCGCAGCCCGGCCAGCGGGCGCTCGGCGGTGGCGCCGGCGCGCGGCTGGCCCAGCAGGCGGGTGTAGTCCTCGTCCACGCCGCCCTGCGCGGGCGTGATGCTGGTGGAGTCCCTGGGGTCGAAGCCGGCCATGGCGTTGAGCAGCAGCGCGCAGTCTTCGGCGCTATGGGCCATCGGGCCGGCCTGGTCCAGCGACGAGGCGAAGGCGATCATGCCGTAGCGCGACACGCGGCCGTAGGTCGGCTTGATGCCGGTGATGCCCGAGAACGACGCCGGCTGGCGGATCGAGCCACCGGTGTCGGTGCCGGTGGCGGCGGGGGCCAGGCCGGCGGCCACGGCCGCGGCCGAGCCGCCCGACGAGCCGCCGGGCACGCGGCTGGTGTCCCAGGGGTTCTGCACCGGGCCGAAATGCGAGTTCTCGTTGGACGAGCCCATCGCGAACTCGTCCATATTGGTCTTGCCCAGCGTAACCATGCCGGCCGCGGCCATGCGCTCGACCACGGTGGCGTCGAACGGGCTTTCATAGTTGCCCAGCATCTTCGAGCCGGCGGTGGCACGCCAGCCGCGCGTGACGAACACGTCCTTGTGCGCGATCGGCACGCCGGTCAGCGGCGCGGCCTCGCCGCGGGCGCGGCGTTCATCGGCGGCGCGCGCCTGCGCCAGGGTCCGCTCGGCATCGACGTGGATAAAGGCGTTGAGCGCGGTGGCCTGCTCGATGCGGGCCAGGTACTCGCGTGCGAGTTCCTCGGCGGAGACGGAGCGCGCGGCCAGCGCATCGGCAAGCTGGCGCAGGGAGGTCACGGAATCAGCGGAAAAGGGCATGACAGTCGGTTGGCATCAGGGGTAGCGTACTGGCGGGTGGCCGGCGGCGGACAGGCTTGCACGGGTGCGTCGGGTCCGGGCCGGGCGGCGGTCATTCGATGACCTTGGGCACCAGGTACAGGCCGTCTTCGGTGGCCGGCGCGGGGCGCTGGTAGTCGGCGCGGCGGTCGGATTCGGTGACCACGTCCTCGCGCAGGCGCTGGACCATGTCGCGCACGGCCGACAACGGGTGGGCCAGCGGTTCGATGCCGGTGGTGTCGACCGCCTGCATCTGCTCGACCAGCGAGAAAAAGTTGTTCAGCTGCGCAAGCGTCTGGGCGGCCTCGTCATCGCTGGTTTCGATGCGGGCCAGGTGGGCGATGCGCTTGACGTCGGATAGGTCGAGGGCCATGGCGTGGTGGTTCGGATGCTCGGATGCGGGGGGCGCGGGCTGCGCCGGCGGCTGGCTCATGGGGCGGCTGAGTCGCACGGCCCTTGGCCTGACCGGGGGCGCCGGAGTGGCGCCCCGGAGTCGTCGGAATTACAGGTATTTTCAGGCTGTAAACGCCCGAAGCAGCAGGAATTATAAGGTATCATTGCGAGTTACCGACCCTTGGCAACGCTTACGCCACATGGCCGCAAGCCGGCCGCTGGCCGGCGTGCCTGCGCCCGGCATCCCCAGGCGCCCGAAGGGCGAACCAGGTTCCTCTGATTAGGCCTCTGCAGCCGGCCACCGCATGTCGCATGTCACTCGACATTGTGCGCCGGAGCCTGCACATTTCCGCGAACTTTTCCGCGGGGTCTAATCAAAGGTTCCCGTAGGGCCGGCGGTGCCGTTCCCAATCCCATTCCGGCCCGGGCAGCCCCCGTGCCGGACGGCGGGCGGACCGGGAAACCGGGAACCATTCCGTATTCAACACAACGTATTTCGTGGCCGGGCCGCCTGCGGTGCCGGCCGCTTCGCCTACCCGCGAACACCACCACAGACAGGATTCCTGATGTTCGGATTTCTCCGCAGCTACTTCTCCAACGACCTGGCGATCGACCTCGGCACCGCCAACACGCTGATCTACATGCGCGACAAGGGCATCGTGCTGGACGAGCCCTCGGTCGTCGCGATCCGCCAGGAAGGCGGCCCCAATGCCAAGAAGACCATCACGGCGGTGGGCAAGGAAGCCAAGCAGATGCTGGGCAAGGTGCCGGGCAATATCGAGGCGATCCGCCCGATGAAGGACGGCGTGATCGCCGACTTCACCGTCACCGAGCAAATGCTCAAGCAATTCATCAAGATGGTGCATGACAGCAAGCTGCTGCGCCCGAGCCCGCGCATCATCATCTGCGTGCCGTGCGGCTCGACCCAGGTCGAGCGCCGCGCCATCCGCGAATCGGCGCTGGGCGCCGGCGCCAGCCAGGTCTACCTGATCGAGGAGCCGATGTCGGCCGCGATCGGCGCCGGCCTGCCGGTGTCGGAGCCGTCGGGCTCGATGGTGGTGGATATTGGCGGCGGCACCACCGAGGTCGGCATCATCTCGCTGGGCGGCATGGTCTACAAGGGTTCGGTGCGCGTGGGCGGCGACAAGTTCGACGAGGCCATCGTCAACTACATCCGCCGCAACTACGGCATGCTGATCGGCGAGCAGACCGCCGAGGCCATCAAGAAGGAAATCGGCTCGGCCTTCCCCGGCTCCGAGGTCCGCGAGATGGAAGTCAAGGGCCGCAACCTGTCCGAAGGCATCCCGCGCGCCTTCACGGTGTCGTCCAACGAAATCCTGGAAGCCCTGACCGATCCGCTGAACCAGATCGTGTCGGCGGTGAAGATCGCGCTGGAGCAGACCCCGCCCGAACTGGGCGCCGACATCGCCGAGCGCGGCATGATGCTGACCGGCGGCGGCGCGCTGCTGCGCGACCTGGATCGCCTGCTGGCGGAAGAAACCGGCCTGCCGGTGCTGGTGGCCGAAGACCCGCTGACCTGCGTGGTGCGCGGCTCCGGCATGGCGCTGGAACGCATGGACAAGCTCGGCAGCATCTTCTCCTACGAGTAAGAAGGACGCTCACGTGGCGATGCGCGGCCTGCCGGATCCAGCGATCATGGCGGCGTCGCGGCGCCTCATCCGCCGGGGCCAGGCCCCGGCAGCTCCCGCCGCCCGACCGTACCGCGCCCGTTCCCGCCAGGGATCGGGGCGCGGCACGGCGGGCGGCGGGGCGTTTCCGCGTGGCCTCCGGCCTTTGTTCGGGTAAATGGATTACTCCCCTCCGCCGCTCTTCAAGCAAGGCACCTCGGCTGTCGCCAGGCTGGTCCTGTACGTGGCTATCGCGCTGGCGCTGCTGGTGGTCGATGCCCGTTTCGACGCGCTCAGCGTGGGCCGGCAGGTTGCCGCCACCGTGCTGATGCCGGTCGAGCGCCTGGTGCTGACGCCGCGCGACGCACTGCGCACAATGTTCGACTATGCGCAGTCGTCGGCGATGCTCGCCACCGAGAACCGCGAACTGCGCCAGAATGCCGTGCAGCAGGCCCAGGCCTCGGTGCGCCAGGCGCAGCTGGAGTCCGAGAACAACCAGCTGCGCAAGCTGCTCGGGCTGGCGCAGCAGTCGGCCACGCCGGTGACGTCCGCCGAGATCCTGTATGACGCGCGCGATCCCTACAGCCAGCGCATCGTGATCGACAAGGGCAGCCAGCACGGCCTGCGTGCGGGCTACCCGGTGATCGACGAGCGCGGCGTGGTGGGGCAGGTCACGCGCGTGTCGCCGTTCCAGTCCGAGGTGACGCTCCTGACCGACAAGGACCAGGCCATCCCCGTGCAGGTGGTGCGCAACGGCCTGCGCAGCGTGGCCTTCGGCGGTGCGCGCGCGGGCCAGCTGGACCTGCGCTTCATGGCCGCCGCCGCCGACCTGCAGCAGGGCGACCTGCTGGTGACCTCGGGCCTGGACGGCACCTACCCGCCGGGCCTGCCGGTGGCGAAGATCGTCCAGATCGAGCGCAAGGCCGATACCGCGTTCTCGCGCGTCTATTGCGAACCGGTGGCCGGCGTGCGTGCGCACCGCCAGCTGCTGGTGGTGCGCTACGACGCCGCCATCCCGGCGCGCGAATCGGTCGAAGCCAGGCCGCAGGCGCCGGTCAAGGGCGCCAAGTCCGCCGCGGCGCGCGCTGCCGCCGACAGCGCGGCGGCTGCCAGGGCCGCGCCCGCCAAGGAGGCACCACAGTGACCAACCCCCAATACCTGCTGCGGCCGGTCAATCCCACCTTTATCGCCTTCAGCTTCGTGCTGGCGTTCCTGTTCAACCTGATGCCCTGGGGCACCACGCTGTGGATTCCCGACATGGTGGCGCTGGTGCTGGTGTTCTGGAACATCCACCAGCCGCGCAAGGTAGGCATGGGCGTGGCCTTCCTGCTGGGCCTGCTGATGGACGTGCACGATGCCCGGCTGCTGGGCGAGCACGCGCTGGCCTACACCCTGCTGGCCTACTTTGCCATCACCATCCACCGCCGCGTGCTGTGGTTCACCGTCTATACCCAGGCACTGCACGTGCTGCCGCTGCTGTTCATCGTGCACGCGGTGCCGGTGCTGATCCGGCTGGCCATGGGCGCGCCGCTGCCGGGCTGGCAACTGTTGCTGGCGCCGGCGATCGAGGCGCTGCTGTGGCCGCTGGCCACCAGCCTGCTGCTGGCGCCGCAGCGCCGTTCGAGCGATGTCGACGAGACGCGGCCGATCTGACGCCGCCATTGCCATCATCCGCCACCGCCCACCACCGCCCCCTCCAGGCCACGCAGTACCATGACCGAAATCCGCAACGTCGAACTGGAAATCGGCCGCTTCCGCATCCGCGTGGCGGCCGCGGCCCTGTTCACGGTGATCTGCTTTGGCCTGCTGTTCTCGCGCTTCCTGTGGCTGCAGTGGTACAAGCATGACCAGTACTCGGCCAAGGCCGAGGACAACCGCATCTCGGTGGCGCCGATCGAGCCCAACCGCGGCATCATCATGGATCGCAACGGGATCGTGCTGGCGCGCAATTATTCGGCGTACACGCTGGAGATCACGCCGTCCAAGCTGACCGATACGCTGGACAACACCATCGAAGGCCTGTCCGGGCTGGTGGATATCCAGCCGCGCGACCGGCGCCGCTTCAAGCGCCTGATGGAAGAGTCGCGCAGCTTTGAGAGCCTGCCGATCCGCAGCCAGCTGACCGACGAGGAAGTGGCGCGCTTTTCCGCGCAGCGCTTTCGCTTCCCGGGCGTGGACGTGCGCGCGCGGCTGTTCCGCCAGTACCCGCTGGGCGAGTCGGCCTCGCACGTGATCGGCTACCTGGGCCGCATCTCGCAGCGCGACCAGGAACGCATCGAGGCCATGGACGAGGCCAACGATGCCGACGGCGCCAGGTACGATCCGCGCAAGGATGCCGACAACTACAAGGGCTCCAACTACATCGGCAAGATCGGCCTGGAGCAGAGCTACGAGACCGAGCTGCACGGCCTGACCGGGTTCGAGGAAGTGGAAGTGAGCGCGGGCGGGCGCCCGATCCGCACGCTGTCCACCTCGCCGGCCACGCCCGGCAATAACCTGATCCTGTCGCTGGATATCCGCCTGCAGCAGCTGGCCGAGGCGCTCTACGGCGACCGCCGCGGCGCGCTGGTGGCGATCGAGCCGTCCACGGGCGACATCCTGGCCTTTGTCTCCAAGCCCACCTACGACCCCAACCTGTTTGTCGAAGGCATCGACACCAATACCTGGAATGAACTCAACGGCTCGCCCGACAAGCCGTTGCTGAACCGGCCCCTGCGCGGCACCTATCCGCCGGGCTCAACCTATAAGCCGTTCATGGCGCTGGCGGCCCTGACCACCGGCAAGCGCACCGCCGCCTGGGGCATGCACGATCCGGGCTTCTTCACGCTGGGCAACCACACCTTCCGCGACGACAAGCCGGGCGGCCATGGCTGGGTCGACATGCACAGCTCGATCGTGCAGTCGTGCGACACCTATTACTACGCGCTGGCGCGCGACCTGGGCGTCAATGGCATCCATGACTTTATGAAACCGCTGGGCTTCGGCCAGATCACCGGCATCGATATCGAGGGCGAAAGCCGCGGTATCCTGCCGTCGACCGAATGGAAGCGCAAGGCTTACCGCAAGCCCGAGCAGCAGAAGTGGTACGACGGCGAGACCATTTCGCTGGGCATCGGCCAGGGCTACAACAGCTTCACCATCCTGCAGCTGGCGCAGGCCACCTCGGTGATCGTCAACAACGGCAGCGTGATGAAGCCGCACCTGGTCAAGGCCGTGGAAGACGCAGTCACGCGCAAGCGCTCGCTGACGGTGCCCAAGGAAAGCTACCGGATCCCGCTCAAGCAGGCCGATATCGACGTGATCAAGCGCGCCATGGTGGCGGTGACGCACTCCGGCACGGCCGCGCGCGCGTTTGCCGGCGCCGCCTATGAGTCAGCGGGCAAGACCGGCACGGCGCAGACCTACAGCCTGGGCAAGGGCGAGAAGTACAACCACCACGCGCTGGACGAGCGCAAGCGCGACCACTCGCTGTACACCGCCTTCGCGCCCGCGGACAACCCCAGGATCGCGATTGCGATGATCGTCGAGAACGCCGGCTTCGGCGCCGCGGTGGCCGCGCCGATCGCGCGCAAGGTGATGGATTATTACCTGACCGGCAAATGGCCCGAGGAACTGGAAGCCATCGCGCCGCCGGAAGCCGAGCGCATGGCGGGCCGCCCGCCGGTGGCTACGCCGAGTGTGTTCACCACCGGCCAGACCGCCAGCATCGCCAGCGCCACCGTGATGTCGAGTGGCAGTGCGCCGGCCAGCGGCGCGGCCGCGAGCGCCGTTGCCGCGGCCTCGGGCGCGCACGCCGGGGCATCCGACGCAATCGTGGCGGCGCTGGATCCGGCCGCGATCGCGCCGGCCTCGGCCGTGCAGACGCTGGACGAACGCATGCTGCAGGCGCTGGGCCACAGCAAGCCGCAGGCGCCACCGGCCGCGCCGGTTGCGCCGGCCAAGGCGCCCGCGCCCAAACCACGCGTCAAGCCCGTGGCTGCCAAGGCAGCCAGCGGTGCCGGCGCCACTCGCTGAAGGAGACGCGCATGGATCGACGCCGCGTCCTGTCCCTGGTCAAGACCGCGCTGACCGGTTTTGACAAACCACTTTCGCTGATTGTCTTCCTGCTGTTCGCCACCGGCATCGTGGCGCTGTACTCGGCCGCCATCGACATGCCGGGCCGGGTCGAGGACCAGTTGCGCAATATCCTGCTGTCGTACGTGGTGATGCTGGTGATCGCCTACCTGCCCACGCAGACACTGATGCGGGTGGCGGTGCCCATCTATACGGTGGGGGTGGCGCTGCTGGTCGCGGTGGCCATGTTCGGCCTGATCCGCAAGGGCGCGCGCCGCTGGCTCTATGTCGGCATGGTGATCCAGCCGTCCGAGATCATGAAGATCTCGATGCCGCTGATGCTGGCCTGGTACTTCCAGAAGCGCGAGGGTGTGGTCAAGTGGTTTGACTTCGTGGTGGCGCTGGTGCTGCTGCTGATCCCGGTCGGCCTGATCGCCAAGCAGCCCGACCTGGGCACGGCGCTGCTGGTGATGGCCGCGGGCGTGTACGTGATCTACTTTGCCGGGCTGTCGTGGAAGCTGATCCTGCCGCTGCTGGGGCTGCTGGTGGTCGCCGTCACGCTGCTGATCACGTTCCAGAACGACATCTGCGCGCCGGGCGTGAACTGGCCGGTGCTGCACGACTACCAGCAGCACCGCGTCTGCACGCTGCTGGACCCCACCAGCGATCCGCTCGGCAAAGGCTTCCACACGATCCAGTCGATCATCGCGATCGGCTCGGGCGGGGTGGAGGGCAAGGGCTGGCTCAAGGGCACGCAGACGCACCTGGAATTCATCCCCGAGAAGCACACGGACTTTATCTTCGCGGTGTATTCCGAGGAGTTCGGCCTGATCGGCAATGCGCTGCTGCTGGTGCTGTACCTGCTGCTGATCTTCCGCGGCCTGTTTATCGCGGCCAATGCGCCGACGCTGTTCTCGCGGCTGCTGGCGGGATCGATCACGCTGATCTTCTTCACCTATGCCTTCGTCAACATGGGCATGGTCAGCGGCATCCTGCCGGTGGTGGGCGTGCCGCTGCCGCTGATGAGCTATGGCGGCACCGCGCTGGTGACGCTGGGCGCGGGCATCGGCATCCTGATGAGTATTTCGCGGCAGAAGCGGCTGATCCAGACGTAGCGCGGCACGCGTAAAAAGGGGCCGCGGCTGCGCCGCCGGCCCCCTTTGCTAAACTGCCACCAACTTTACCTCTACCGGTCCACGCCCCATGAACGCCCAAGACGTTGCCGCCTACCTGCAGAGCCATCCCGAATTCTTCGAAGAACACGCCGAGCTGCTGGCCGCGGTGCAGCTGACCAGCCCGCACAGCCACCGTGCCGTGTCGCTGCAGGAGCGCCAGATGGAAATCCTGCGCGAGAAGAACAAGGGCCTGGAGCTGCGCCTGGCGGACCTGGTCCGCCACGGCCATGACAACGACCGCACCCAGCAGCGCATGCATGCCTGGCAGCTGCGCCTGCTGGCCGAAGCCGATTCGCACGCGCTGCCCTATGCGGTGCAGGACGGTCTGCAGCAGGTGTTCGACGTGCCCGCGGTGGCGCTCAGGCTGTGGGACGTCGCCGAGCAATACGTCCATATGGAAGTGGCGCAGGGCGCCAGCGAAGACCTGCGCATCTTTGCCGAAGGCCTGCGTGCGCCGTACTGCGGCAGCAACGGCGGCTTCGAGGCGGCGGGGCTGCTGGAGCGCGGCGATATCACCTCGCTGGCGATGGTGACGCTGCGCGTGCCGGTGCGCGCGGCCGATGCCGGGCCCGGTGCAGACGTGCGCGGCGCCGCCTTTGGCCTGCTGGTGCTGGGCTCGCCCGATCCGCGCCGTTTCCACGAAGGCATGGGCACCGCCTACCTGTCGCAGATCGGCGAAGTCGCCGGCGCCGCGCTGCACCGGCTGCGCGACTGAGGCGCGGCGGCCCGCGCCTGACGCCATGACTGCACGCCGGCCGCCTCGCAGCGTGGTTGCGGATATCGCGCCTGCCAGCGACAGCCCGCCGCCGGCACCCGAGCCGCTGGTCACGCGCTACCTGGACTGGCTGCGCGGCAGCCGCAAGCTGGCCGGGCACACGCTGACCAGCTACAGCCGCGACCTGCGCGTGCTGCAGGGGCACGCGGCGCGCTATGCGCCCGGCGTGGCCCTGCTGGCACTGCAGACCCACCATATCCGCAACTTTGCCGCGCGGCTGCATGGCGCCGGGCTGGTCGGCACCAGCATCGCGCGCACCTTGTCGGCCTGGCGCGGTTTCTTCCAGTGGGCGGCGCGCCACGGCCATGGCGTCACGGTGAACCCGGTCGACGGCGTGCGCGCGCCGCGCTCGGGCCACGCGCTGCCCAAGGCGTTGTCGGTCGAACACGCGGTGGCACTGGTCGCGCATCCTGCCGGAACGGATGCCCAGGCACTGCGTGACCATGCGGTCTATGAGCTGTTCTATTCAAGCGGGCTGCGGCTGTCCGAGCTGGTGCAGCTGGACCTGCGCTATGCCGATGCCGACGGCTACCGCTCCAGCGGCTGGCTCGACCTGGCCGGGGCGGAAGTCACCGTGACCGGCAAGGGTTCGCGCCAGCGCTCGGTGCCGGTCGGCAGCAAGGCCATCGAGGCGCTGCGCGCCTGGCTGGCGGTGCGCGACACGCTGCTGCGCCCCGGCGCCTTGCCGGAAGATGCTCACGCCCTGTTCCTCGGCCCGCGCGGGCGGCGCCTGTCGATGCGCACGGTGCAGTTGCGGCTCAAGCAACAGGCGCTGCGCGCCGGCGTGCCGGCCGATGTGCATCCGCATATGCTGCGGCATTCGTTTGCCACCCACGTGCTGCAGTCGTCGGGCGACCTGCGCGCGGTGCAGGAGATGCTGGGCCATGCCAGTATCTCGACCACGCAGGTCTATACCGCGCTCGATTTCCAGCATCTGGCGAAGGTCTACGACAAGGCCCATCCGCGTGCCGGACGGGCGCGCGCCAAGCCCGCGGAGGCGGGCCCCGATGCGGCCGATGCCGGCGAAGCCTCGGAAGACTAGCTCACTCCCACTGCGCCAGCACCTCGCGGAAGCCCTCGATCTCGGGCAGCAGCCAGCCGCGGAACGCCTGCACCTTGGGCAGGCTCAATGCGCCCGGAGCGCACACGAAGTACAGCAGCCACGGGCAGGGGATGCCGACATCGAACAGCCGCACCACGCGCCCGGCCAGCAGGTCGTTGCAGGCCAGCGAGGAGCGGATCAGCGCAATGCCCTGGCCTTCGGACGCAGCCTGCAGCAGCAGCGAGGAATCTTCCAGCAGCAGCCCCTTGCGCGGCTCGGGCCAGTCCAGCCCGGCGGCCTCGAACCACGGCTTCCACGGGTCGCCCTCGCCGCGCAGCAGCGGCAGGCCGGCCATGTCCTGCGGCCGCTCGGGCAGGCGACCGCCATTGAAGCCGGGGCTGCAGACCGGGAAGAAGACATCGTCCAGCAGCCGTTCCACATACAGGCCGGGGTAATCGCCGCTGCCCATGCGCAGCGCGATATCGACTTCCTCATGGGCAAAGTTGACCAGCGTGTTCGACGACAGCAGCTCGACATCCAGCTCCGGGTGGCGCTCGATAAAGCTGCCGATGCGCGGCGTCAGCCAGCGCGCGGCAAACGACGGCATGGTGCTGATGGTCAGGCGCTTGTCGCGGTTGCCGGCCTGCAGCGCGCGCGTGGCATCGGCGATCTGCAGCAGCGCGTCACGCACCCGCTCGGCATAGAGGCGCCCCGACGGCGTCAGCGCGACGCGCTTGCCGTGGCGCTCGAACAGCGGCATGCCCAGTTCTTCTTCCAGCGCGCGGATCTGGTGGCTGACCGCGCCGTGCGTGACAAACAGCTCCGTGGCCGCCCGCGAAAAGCTCTCGTGCCGCGCCGCGGCTTCGAAGGCGCGCAGCGCGGTCAGCGCCGGCAGGCGCGGCAGTTCGCGGTGCCAGCCGCGCGGCAGGTCCTTTTCCCAGGCGCTCTTCCATGCCATGGTGGTCTCCAGGCGGTCGTGTGTATGTGAGTTTGTCTAACAAGAACAAAGAAAATATATCGTTTTGATAGTGGCCGGGCAATCACTAATATTCCATCACCGGCCCCCGCAGTAGTCATTGTCTTCACGGCGATATTCATAGGATTTAACTGGCCTGGTCCCCTTGCCGGACCAGTTCCGGTGCCCCGCCGCGAATTCCTACTGTGTCTGGCGTATTCCCGCCGCGGCCGGCTGAACGGAGAACCACCATGAAAACCGTGCTCACAACGACCGTGTTCACCCTGAGTCCTGGCGAAGTCACCACGCTGTCGGTGCATGCTGCCCAGCGCCTGCATGTCGAAGAGGCCCGCGGCACCGACGTATGGCTGACCCGCGAGAAAGATTCAGAGGACTACTGGCTGCGTTGTGGCGGCAGCCTGCTGCTGCGCTCGGGTGACGAGGTGGTGCTGAGCGTTGACCCGCGTGCGCTGCAACCGGTGCGTCTCGCCCTGATCGCGGAAGCGCGCCGCCCGGCGCTGGCGCTGGCTGACGTGCCGCACCTGGTGTACCGCAGCCTGCGCCGCCTGGTTCGAGGCACGGAGTGGACGCCTAACCAGGACAAGGTCACCGCATCCTGAGGCAAAGGCTGGCGGGGCGTCGTCCGCATCACACCGCGACCGCGGGCATCTGCGCCTGGTCTGGTCGCGGGACGCATCGGATGATTCTCGCCAGACGACACCCTGAGCGGGCAGCAGAAGTGACCGAGGCAGGGCCGGCGCAAGCCGGCCCTTTTCGTTACACTCTCGCCATGCATCCGATTCAAGTCATCGAACGCGGCCGCGAGGACTATCAGCCGTGTTTCGACGCGATGCGCGCCTACACCGCCGCACGCACGCCCGAGACGCCCGACCAGGTCTGGCTGGTCGAGCATCCGCCGGTCTACACCCTGGGCCAGGCGGGCGACCCCGCGCACCTGCTGGCCCCGGACGACCAGATTCCGGTCGTGCAGATCGATCGTGGCGGGCAGATCACATATCACGGTCCCGGCCAGGTCGTGGCCTACCTGCTGCTCGATCTGCGCCGCCGCCGCCTGATGGTGCGCGAGCTGGTGCACGGCATCGAGCAGGCGGTGCTGGACACGCTCGCGGCGTATAATCTCCCAGCCGAACGCAAGCCCGGCGCCCCCGGCATCTACCTGTCCGACGGGCCGCACCAGGGCGCCAAGATTGCCGCGCTCGGCCTCAAGATCCGCAACGGCTGCAGCTACCACGGCGTCAGCCTCAACGTGCAGATGGACCTGTCGCCGTTCCTGCGCATCAATCCCTGCGGCTATGCCGGGCTGGAAACAGTCGACATGGCTACCGCGGGCGCCACCTTCGCGGCGGCGGATGCCAACGGCGCCCCCTTGCCCGTGACCGCGGTACAACAACCGGAAATCGCACAGCGCCTGGCGGCAGCATTGTGCGAGGTGCTGGCAGCGCATGAAGCCCGCGCGCTGGCTGCCGAAGGAACTGCCGCCCCGGCTGAAGCGAAGCAGCCGAGTGAGACGGCCCTGGCCTCCTAGTCAAAAGCGAAATGCACGCTGAGCGCGTGCGGAGAAATGTATGAGCGACGCACTGATCGCCACTTCCAGCGAAGCCCCGCAGTCCCCCGCGGAGCAGTACGACCCGACCCGCAAGCAGAAGTCGGCCGACAAGACCGCACGCATCCCCATCAAGATCGTGCCGGCCGAAAAGCTCAAGAAGCCGGACTGGATCCGCGTGAAGGCCGCCACCGGCAGTTCGCGTTTCTATGAGATCAAGGACATCCTGCGCGCCAACAACCTGGTGACGGTGTGCGAGGAAGCCAGCTGCCCCAATATCGGCGAGTGCTTCGGCAAGGGCACCGCCACCTTCATGATCATGGGCGACAAGTGCACGCGCCGCTGCCCGTTCTGCGACGTGGGCCACGGCCGCCCCGATCCGCTGGACGTGAACGAGCCGGGCAACCTGGCCCGCACCATCGCCCAGCTCAAGCTGAACTATGTGGTGATCACCAGCGTCGACCGCGACGACCTGCGCGACGGCGGCGCCCAGCACTATGTCGACTGCATCTCGCAGACGCGCGAGCTGTCGCCCGTTACCCGCATCGAAGTGCTGGTGCCCGACTTCCGCGGCCGCCTGGACAAGGCGCTCGACATCCTGCAGGCGTGCCCGCCGGACGTGATGAACCACAATATGGAAACCGTGCCGCGTCTGTACAAGCAGGCCCGCCCGGGCGCGGACTATGCGCACTCGCTCAAGCTGCTGCAAGAGTTCAAGCGCCGCAACCCGAACGTGCCGACCAAGTCCGGCCTGATGGTGGGCCTGGGCGAGACCGACGAGGAAATCCTCGACGTCATGCGCGACATGCGCGCCCACGATATCGACATGCTGACCATCGGCCAGTACCTGGCGCCGTCGAACCACCACCTGCCGGTGCTGCGCTACGTGCATCCCGACACGTTCAAGATGTTCGAGGAAGAGGCTTACAAGATGGGCTTCACCCACGCTGCCGTGGGCGCGATGGTGCGCAGTTCGTACCATGCCGACCAGCAGGCGCATCAGGCGGGGTTTGCCTGAGCAGGGCTTGTCAGTGGATGGAATAAGAAAACGGCCGGATTTCCGGCCGTTTTTCTTTGGGTCTTGCGTGGCTACTGACGGCTGCCGGTAGCGGGCCTGAGCTCCGGGTCAGTCAGCCGATCCTAGGGTCAACCCCGACTGTCCAGTGAAGTTCCATTTCGATATGATGAATTCATCGATAAATTATCGATGAAATACAAACACGTCACTTTTCCGGTTTGCCTGCCTACACTGGTAGCAAGTGCGCTACCGGGACTCTCATGAACTGCATCGTCCACCGACTCGCCGAGCAGGCGTTGCTGTACAGCGTGGCGCCTCCCGCCTCGCTGGAAGTCCAGCGCCGGATCTGGGCCATGGCTGCCCGCGCGGCGGACTGGCGCGGGGTGGTTGACGTGGTGCCGGGCATGAACAACCTGACCGTGATCTTCGACGGCAGCGCCGACGTAGACGCGCTGGAGCGCAACCTGAAGCTCGCGTGGGCCTCCGGCGAGGCGCGCAATGCGACCGGCAAGCTGGTGGAGATCCCGGTGCGCTATGGCGGCGAGCATGGCCCGGACCTGGGCGATGTGGCGGCCCATACCGGGCTGACGCCGCAGGAAGTGGTGCGCCGTCACGCCGCCGGCGAGTACGTCGTCTACTTCCTGGGCTTCCAGCCCGGCTTTGCCTATATGGGCGGCCTAGCGCCGGAGCTGGCCACGCCGCGCCGGCGTGAGCCGCGGGTGGCGGTGCCGGCCGGGTCGGTCGGCATTGGCGGCGAGCAGACCGGGATCTATCCGGCGGTGCTGCCGGGCGGCTGGCAGCTGATCGGGCGCACCGACGCCGAACTCTTCGTGGCGGACCGGGATCCGCCGTCCCTGTTCGCGCCCGGCGATACCGTGCGCTTTGTGGCCGAGGAAATCATCGCGTGATCGAGATCATTCGTCCCGGCGCGCTCGCCTCGGTGCAGGACCTGGGCCGTACCGGCTTTCGCCGTTTTGGCGTGGGCCGCTGCGGGGCCATGGACATGCTGGCGGTGGAAGTCGGCAACCGCCTGCTCGGCAATGCGCCGGGCTGCGCCGCCATTGAATTCACGCTGGGCCGCGCCGCGCTGCGCTTCCATGCCGATATGCGCGTGGCGCTGGCTGGTGCTGAATGCGGCGCCAACCTGGACGGCGTGGCCGTGTGGTCGTGGCATGCCTTTGACGTGCACAAGGGCGAGACGCTGACGCTGCCGTCGACGCGCGGCGGCACGCGCGTGTACCTGTGCGTGGCGGGCGGCATCGACGTCGAGCCGGTGATGGGCTCGCGCAGCACCGACCTGAAGTCAGGCTTTGGCGGGCTGGGCGGGCGCGCGCTGCAGGAAGGCGACCGCCTGGCGGCGGGGCGCCCGGGGCTGTTGGCCGAGACCGACTGGATCGGCGTGCAGGCGCCGTCGTGGGCGCTGCCCGCCAGCATCGAGGGCAAGGCCACGCCGGTCCGCATGCTGCCGGGGCCTGAATATGAGGACTTCGACGCGGCATCGCAGGCCGCGCTGTGGCAGGCCGACTGGACCGTCACGCCCAACAGCAACCGCATGGGGCTGCGCCTGAACGGGCCCGCGCTGGCGCGGCGCGCCGAGCGCAGCGCCGACCTGCTGTCGCATGGCGTGGTGCCGGGCGTGATGCAGGTGCCGCCGGGCGGCCAGCCGATCGCGCTGATGGCCGATGCGCAAACCACCGGCGGCTATCCCAAGATCGGCGTGGTGATCGGCGCCGACCTGTGGCGGCTGGCGCAGGTGCCGCTGGGTGCGCCGGTGCGTTTCGTGCAGGTGACGCTGGCACAGGCAGAGGCGGCGCAGGCCGAGCTGGAGCGCTACCTGCGCCAGATCGACCAGGCGCTGCGGTGGCAGGGCGATGGCATGCCCATCGCCGCGCGGCGGCGCGCACGCACGCGCGTGGCCGCATAGGCGCGCACGCGCAACAGCAATCGGGCGACGCAAGACGCCGCACAGGAGAATGGCAATGCAGATCGATTTGAACGCCGACCTTGGCGAAGGCTGTGACAACGACGAGGCGCTGCTGGCGCTGATCAGTTCGGCCAATATCGCATGCGGCTGGCACGCGGGCGACGCGGCCACCATGGTGCAGACGGTGAAATGGGCGCTCGCGCGCGGCGTGGCGATCGGGGCGCACCCGAGCTACCCCGACCGCGAGAACTTCGGCCGCACCGAGATGCAGCGCGACCCGGAAGCCGTCTACGCCGACGTGCTGTACCAGATCGGCGCGCTCGACGCGATCGTGCGCGCGCAAGGCGGCGAACTGCATCACGTCAAGCCGCATGGCGCGCTGTACAACCAGGCCGTGCGCGATCCGGCGCTGGCCCGCGCCATCGTGCGCGCGGTGCGCGACTTCGATGCCGACCTGGTGTTCGTCGGCCTGGCCGGCAGCCAGATGATCGATATCGCCAGGGAGGCCGGCCTGCGCGTCAAGCAGGAGGTCTTTGCCGACCGCGGCTACAACCCCGACGGCACGCTGGTCAAGCGTGGCACGCCGGGCGCGCTGCATGAGGACGAGGAAGTCGCCCTGAACCAGACCCTGACCATGGTGCGCGAGAAACGCGTGCGCGCCATCGACGGCACCTGGGTACCGATTCAAGCCGAAACCGTGTGTCTGCACGGCGACGGCGCCCACGCGCTGGCCTTTGCGCGCCGCATCCGGGAACGGCTGGGCGCGGAAGGCATCGCGGTCCGCGCCGGCGACTGAGCACTCCGTCTCAAGCGCCAGCATCCACTGCGGCCGGCCCCGTCGTGCGGTAAGACGGCTGCCGTCCGCTCGCCTCCATCACACTCGTTTGGTGTCTCTTATGGAACAGGCAGTCAATCTCTGGCCCCTTGTCGGGGTCGGCGTCATCATCATCGGCTTCGTGCTGCGCTTCAATCCCATGCTGGTGGTGGTGCTCGCCGCACTGGCCACGGGGCTGGCCGCGCCGATGCCGCTGATGCAGATCTTCTCGGCGATCGGCACCGCCTTCGTCAAGGCGCGCAACCTGCCGCTGATCATCCTGCTGCCGCTGGCCGTGATCGGCCTGCTGGAGCGGCACGGGCTGCGCGAGCATGCGCAGGCATGGATTGCGCGCATCGCGTCGGCCACGGTTGGCCGCCTGCTGATCGTCTACCTGGGCGTGCGCGAGCTGACCGCCGCGATCGGACTGACCAGCCTGGGCGGGCACCCGCAGATGGTGCGCCCGCTGCTGGCGCCGATGGCCGAGGGCGCGGCCGAGAACCGCTTTGGCCACCTGCCCGAGCCGGTGCGCCAGCGCGTCCTGGCGTTCTGCGCCGCCACCGACAATGTGGGCCTGTTCTTTGGCGAGGACATCTTCGTGGCCTTCGGCGCGATCGCGCTGATGCACACCTTCCTGCTGTCGTCGAACCTCGACGTGGAGCCGCTGCATATTGCCGTGTGGGGCATTCCCACCGCGATCTGCGCCTTCCTGATCCACGCCGTGCGCCTGAAGCGCCTGGACCGCTGGCTCGAGCGCGAGCTGGGCGGCAAGGCCGCCCCGGCCGCCGTGCCTGCCAAGAGCGCCGAGTAAGGAGCGCGCCATGATCATTTCCATCGAATATCTCTACTGGCTCGCCGGCCTGGTGCTGGCGATCACCGCGCTGATGACCTTCGCCGACCGCGAGCATCCGCGCCGCCTCAGCACCGGCCTGTTCTGGCTGCTGTACGCGATCGTGTTCCTGATAGGCGACCGGCTGCCGCCGGCCGCGGTCGGCATCGGCGCGGTGGTGATGGCGCTGATTGCGGGCTTTGGCGGCGTCGGTCACGGCAAGCACCACAGCCTGCCGGAGGAAGAACGCCGCGCCAGCGCGCGCCGCCTGGGCAACAAGCTGTTCATTCCGGCGCTGCTGATCCCGCTGGTGACCGTGATCGGCACCATGTTGTTCAAAAACGTCAAGATCGCCGGCCTGCCGCTGCTCGATCCCAAGAACGTGACTTTTGTCTCGCTGGGGATCGGCTGCCTGATCTCGCTGGCGGTAGTGTGCTGGCTCACGCGCGACACCGTGGCGCAGGGCCTGCGCGAGTCGCGCCGGCTGACCGATTCGCTGGGCTGGGCACTGGTGCTGCCGCAGATGCTGGCGATGCTGGGCCTGGTGTTCGCCGACGCGGGCGTGGGCAAGGCCGTGGCGCACCTGTCCACCGCCTATATCAACATGGACTACAAGCTGGTGGCGGTGGCGGTCTACTGCGTCGGCATGGCGCTGTTCACGGTGATCATGGGCAACGGCTTCGCGGCCTTCCCGGTGATGACCGGCGGCGTGGGCGTGCCGATCCTGGTCGGCATGTTCGGCGGCAATCCGGCGGTGATGGCGGCGATCGGCATGTTCTCGGGCTATTGCGGTACGCTGATGACGCCGATGGCGGCCAACTTCAATATCGTGCCGGCGGCGCTGCTGGAACTCGACGACAAGAACGCCGTGATCCGCGCGCAGGTGCCCACCGCGCTGGCGATCCTGGTAGCCAATATCGCGCTGCTGTACTTCCTGATGTAACTGCGGAGCCCCGCCATGCGTACCGTGCTGCTGACCGGCTTCGAGCCGTTCGAGAATGAACCGATCAATCCCTCATGGGAGGCAGTGCGCGCGCTCGACGGCGAGCGTGTGGGCGACGCGGTGATCGTGGCGAGGCAGCTGCCGTGCGTGTTCGGCGCGGCGATCGATACCATCGGCGAGCTGGTCGATGTGCTGCGGCCCGCGCTGGTGATTGCCGTGGGCCAGGCCGGCGGGCGCGCCGAAATGTCGGTGGAGCGCGTGGCGATCAATGTCGACGATGCGCGCATTGCCGACAACGCCGGCGCCCAGCCGATCGATACCGCGATCGTGGCAGGCGGCCCGGCCGCCTACTTTGCCACGCTGCCGATCAAGGCGATGGTGCGCGACATGCGCGCGGCCGGCGTGCCGGCCTCGGTGTCGCAGACCGCCGGCACCTTCGTCTGCAACCATGTCTTCTACGGGCTGATGCACCGGCTGGCGCAGCAGCCGGATGGCGATGTGCGCGGCGGCTTTATCCATATCCCCTACCTGCCCGAGCAGGCGGCGCGCCATCCGGGCCAGCCGAGCCTGGCGCAGGAAACGCTGGTGAAGGGATTGCGCGCGGCGGTGGCGACGGCGCTGTCGACCCGCGCCGATGTGCGCGAGCAAGGCGGGCAGCTGCACTAGTCCCGCCGCGCTATTCCTGCGTACCGGCCGCGGCCGCCTCACGGTGCGCCGCGGCTTTTTTCCTGGCATGGCGGCGCAGGCTGACCTGCTCGAAGCGCCAGATCACATAGCAGAACGCCAGGAACGGCCACAGCCAGCCCAGCCATTGCGCCAGGCTGTTGAAGTGGATGAAGCGGCCCATGCGCCAGCCTTGCTCCGAGATCCATGCATAGGGGTTGGATGGCAGCACATTGGTCAGCACCACCAGCACGATCAGCGCCACCATCGCCAGCACCGCACGCAGCCAGCGTGGCAGGTACAGCAGCAGCGCCAGCACCAGCGAGCTGGTCAGCAAGGCAAAGCGCCCGCCCTCTGAGAGCCAGACAAAGGCGCTCTCGGACGGAAACTGCAGTTCGGCCGCGGTGGCCTTGAACAGCAGCGCCGCGGCCAGCAGGCCGGCCAGGATGCGCAGCATCGGCGCGCTGCGGCGCATTGCGAACGAGGCGAACAGGCCCGTGCCGACCCAGCTGCTGGCGGTCACCAGCGATTCCAGCAACTGCTGGCTCTGCATGTCCTCGGGCCGCAGGCCGATATGGTCCTGCCAGGCCTCCAGCTGCGGGAACACCATCTGCAGCACCTGCATCGGCCAGGACTCCGGGTCGGTCAGCCATTCGCGCACGATGCCGCCCATGCCGAACAGGTGCTCTTGCGGAAACACCTGCGCAAACGGCCACAGCAGCAGCAGGATGATGGCAAAGCTGGCGTGCGGCTCGAACCACGCATGGCGCAGGCGCGTCAGGCGCCCGTCGTCGATCAGGGCCCGGGTGAACGGCGCCACCACCGCGCCGCCCAGCAGCGCGCCCAGCGCATTGGTGATCAGGTCGATATTGGAAGAGATGCGGCTTGGCAGCCAGGTCTGGAAGGCCTCCATGCAGGCCGACAGCAGTGCCCCGGCCACCAGCGCCACCAGCGTGGCGCGCCCGCCCGACATGCGCGGATGCAGCGACAGCACCACCAGCGCGCCGAACGGGAAGTATCCCAGCACATTGGTCAGCAGGTCGAAGTCGGTGATGTAGCGCGGCTTGGGCGCGCTCAGGAAGGCAAACGGCGAAACGCCGTTGTCGACCCAGCCCGAGAACGGGTACAGGCTGGCGTACACGACCAGCAGCGTGAAGCAAATCAGCCCCACGCGGGCCAGCGGCGAGTGCTGCGGGCCGGCAGGTTCTGGCCTTGACTGAGCCGCCGGGGGCGGCGCGGAGGGCGGCAGGGGAGCCGGCTCCATGGCATTTCTCCTTGCGTATCTACTTTAGCTGCAGCGTGCCGATCCAGTCGAGCAGCGCCGCGATCACGGCGTCGCTGGCCTCGGCCAGCGCCCTGGCGCCGCCGGCGCCATCGGCGCTGGCCGCGGGCCGGCGCGCCTCGAAGGTCTGCTGGCCGAGCATGCCGTGCTGGAACACCGTGGCGCGCAGCCGCACCACGCCTGCGCTGGTGGTGGCGCTGTCGAACACCTGGTCGAACTCGATCAGGTCCACCTTCAGCGCCGGCACGCTGCTGTCGCCGAACCAGCTCAGCGTGCCGCGCGCGGCCACGGCCTCGCGCAGCCGCTCGTCGAACAGGCGCGTGGGCGACATCACCCAGCGCTGCGTGGCGTAGGCCTGCAGGCGCTGCGCCTGCGCATACTGCAGCCGGTAGAAGAGGGCGTTGCCATCCAGCCAGTTGGGCCCGTCGGTCTGCGCCACGCGCAGTTTGGGCAGCCGCGCCGGCGCGGGGTTCCCGTTGCCGGGGCTGGCGGCGGCCGGCGGGCCGAGGTCGTAGGTGACGGTGGGGTCGTTGCCGCGCGTCAGCGCGCAGCCCGACAGCGCCAGCCCCGCGGCGGCGGCCAGCAGGGCGGCCTGGAGGCGGGATCGCGCGGATCGGAGAAAGCGTGGCATCTCGGTCGCAGGGTTCACGGCGGTGTCTCGCGGTTGACGGTATCGGGTCAGGGGTGGCATGCGGGCCGCGCTACGGTGCGCTGAAGCCCTGCTCGCCCGGACCCGGCGCGGGCGTGGGCGCGCCGAACAGCACGCTGCTCGGGCTTTCATTGAACTGGCCGGCGGCGCGCTCGAAGGTGCGCGCGGTCTGGCGCGCGTCGCGGGCCAGGCCATTGAGCTGCGGCAGGGTCTCTTCGCTGAAGGTGCCCGCCGCGGACTGCACCGACGAGGCCGCGCCCTGCAGGTCGCGGCCGACGTTGTCGACCGTGCGCATCACCGTGCCGTTGGGGTTGGCCAGCTCCTGCGTCAGGCGCCGGGTCGATTCCAGCGTGGCGTTCAGGTTCTCGCTCACCTTCGGCAGCCGGTTGGCGGCCGGGGCCAGCGAATCGGACAGCCGCGAGTAGTCTTCCGCGGTCTTGCGCACCGCGTGGATCGCGGCCATCAGCTCAGTGCGGTTGGCGCCCTGGAACATGTCGTTGAGCGAGGCCATCATAGTCTCGACCTGCGTCAGCAGCGAGTCGCCGCGCTTTTCCAGTTCCTCGAAGAAGCCTGGCCGCATGGCGATGCGCGCCACCGCCTTGGGCGAGGTCGGCAGCGGCGGCGAGGCCGTGGCGCCGTCGTGCGTGGCGGCGTCGTCGAGCTGCACGTAGGCGATCCCGGTCACGCCCTGGAAGCCCAGCGTGCCATAGGTGGTGCGCGTGATCGGCGTGTCCTTGTTGACGTTGACGCGCACGATGATCTGGCCCGGCACCTGCGGGTCGAACTTGATCGACTCGACCTTGCCCACCGCAAGCCCACGGTATTTCACGTCGCCCTGCGGCTGCAGGCCGTTGACGGTGGAGCGCGTGATCAGGTCGTATGGCACGCGCACGGCGTGGTCGCTGCTGAACCAGAAGATTGCGAACAGCACCAGCACGGCCAGGCCGATGGTGAACACGCCGGCCAGGAATGCGTGTGACTTGTTTTCCATCATGCTTCTCCAGGGGGCGCCGCATCCGGCTGCCCGTGCGGTGGCAGCGCCTGCATGGCGCGCTGGGCGCGCTCGCCCAGGAAATACTCGCGGATGAAGGGGTGGTCCACCTTGACCACGTCAGGGATCGGCGCCGCGGCAATCAGCTTGTGGTCGGCCAGCACCGCGACGCGGTCGGACAATGCCACCAGCGTGTCCAGGTCGTGCGTGATCATCACCACCGTCAGGCCCAGTTCGCGGCGCAGTTCGCGGATCAGCGCAACGTAGTCGTCCGAGGCCATCGGGTCCAGCCCGGCGGTGGGCTCGTCCAGGAACAGCAGCTCGGGCTCCAGTGCCAGCGCGCGCGCCAGCGCCACGCGCTTGATCATGCCGCCGGACAGGTCCGCCGGCATCTTGTCGGCATCGCGCGCCGACAGCCCCACCAGTTGCAGCTTGAGCAGCGCCGCCTGGCAGATCAGGTTGTCGGGCAGCGCGCGCAGCTCGCGCAGCGGCAGCGCGATATTGTCGATCACCGACAGCGCCGAGAACAGCGCGCCGCGCTGGAATTGCAGCCCCCAGCGGTTGCGCAGCGCCTGCAGCTGCGCCGGGCGCAGCTGGGTCGGGTCTTCGCCGAACACCTTGATGGAGCCCGAGGTGGGACGCTCCAGCCCCACGATCTGGCGCAGCAGGACGGTCTTGCCGCTGCCGGAGCCGCCAACGATTGACAGCACCTCGTCGCGGTAGACGTCCAGGTTCACATGGTCATGCACCACCGCCTTGCCGAAGCGCTTGACCAGGTCGCGCACCTCGATGACCGGGGTGCGGTCCGCCTTGCGCTCCGGCCTACGTCCGGGTTTGCCGTCCGGCGTGGCGTTCGCTTGCGCCGCGCTCACAGGCCCACGTCCTTGAACAGGATGGCGAAGACCGCGTCGGCCAGGATCACCATGGTGATCGCGGTCACCACCGAGGCGGTGGTGCCTTCGCCCAGGCTTTGCGTATTGGGCTTGATGCGCAGCCCAAAGTGGCATGCGGTCAGCGCAATCAGGATGCCGAACACCACTCCCTTGCCCAGTCCGAGCCACAGGTTGGCCACCGGCACCGCATCGGGCAGCTCGCGCAGGAAGAAGGTGGCGCTGATGCCCAGTTGCCAGCGCGCAGCCAGGATGCCGCCCGCCAGCGCCATCACGTCGGTCCAGGCCACCAGCAGCGGCATGGCGATGGCCAGGGCGATCACGCGCGGCATGATCAGCCGGAAGCCGTGCGAGATGCCCATCACGAGCATGGCATCGAGCTCTTCGGTCACGCGCATCACGCCGATCTGCGCGGTGATGGCCGAGCCCGAGCGCCCCGCGATCAGGATTGCCGCCAGCACCGGCCCCAGCTCGCGGATCACCGCCATGCCCAGGATGTTGACGATAAAGGTGCTGGCGCCAAAGGTGCGCAACTGGTTGGCCGACAGGTACGACAGCACGATGCCGATCAGAAAGCCCACCAGCGCGGTGATGCCGAGCGCCTTGTAGCCGACGTTATAGATATTGGCCGAGATCTCGCGCCAGGGGCCGCGCTGCGGCATGCGTGCAAGGCGCAGCAGGTCGAAGGCCAACTGGCCCAGCATGCTGACGCCGCGGCCCAGTTGCGCGCCGAACGACAGCACGCTGGCGCCGAACAGCGTGACCGGGTTGAAGCGGTCCACCATGTGCTTCTTCCAGCCCTCGTCCTGCACCGCGGCGATGCGCTCGAACACGCGGCGCTGGCCCTCGCTGGCATCGAGCCGCTGCGGCAGCGCGCCGTTCCAGGCCTGCCACAGCAGTTGCCCGCCGATATGGTCCAGCCGCTCGACGCCGGCCAGCGACCACTGCGCGCTGTCTGGCGCCTGTGCCAGCTCATGCAGCTGCGCGCGCAACTGCCGCGCCTGGTGGCAGCCGGCCAGGGCGAGCGCGGTCCAGTCGCCACGCAGCGCTACGCTGACGGTTCCGTCCCCGCGCGTGATATGGAAGTCTGGCGTCGTCTGGCGTTCCAAGGGCATGCGATGTGATGGCCGAGTCTCGATTCTAAGCCACCCGCCCCGCTGGCGCGACCGCGCCGTGCCGAGGCGGCGGCGCGGCTACAATGCGGCATCTGCCGCAGGCACCCCGGGGCACAGCCCTGCCCCCGCCTGTGTTTTCCACGATCGCCACCGATCCCCAGTCCTTTGCCGCGCATGTCCGCCGTTCCTCCGACTCCATCCGACCCTTCCGCCCCATTCGACGCCAGCTGGCGCATCGATGCCGGTGCGCTGCGCGGCTTGCTGTCGCCCGCGCTGAGCGACTGGACGCTGGAGCTGGTGGAGGAAACCGGCTCCACCAATGCCGACCTGACCGCGGCCTGCCGCCAGGCGCCGTGGCACGACGCCGGCAGGCTGCGCCTGGCCTACCGCCAGACCGCCGGGCGCGGGCGCCAGGGCCGGCCGTGGCAGGGACAGGCTGGCATGACCTTCTCGGTGGCTCTGCCGCTGGCGCTGGCGCCGGCGCAGTTGAGCGGCCTGAGCCTGGCCGTGGGCCTGGCGCTGGCCGAGGCGCTGGGCGATGTCGATGCGCGCCTCGGCGCACGGATCGGGCTGAAATGGCCCAATGACCTCCAGATCGATGGCCGCAAGCTGGCCGGCATCCTGATCGAGTCGGTGCCCGCCGGGCCGCAGCGTGTCTGGGCCGTGATCGGCATCGGCCTGAACCTGGTGCGCGACGCGCAGATGGAAGCGGCACTGGGCCGCGAGCTGGCTGGCGTGGCCGAGGCCATGCCCGGCTTCGACGCTCAGCGCGATGCCCCGCGCCTGCTGGCCGCGCTGCTGGAACGGCTGGCGGCCATGCGCACCGCGTTCCTGGCGCACGGTTTCGGGCCGATGGCGCGGCGCTGGTCAGCGGCCGATGCCTACCGCGACCAGCCGGTGCGGCTGCTGCACGATGGCAAGGTGATCGCCGAAGGCATGGCGCGCGGCGTCGACGAGGCTGGCCACCTGCTGCTGGAAACGCCGGCGGGGCTTGAGCGCATCGCCAGCGGCGAGCTGTCGCTGCGGCCCGCGCCGGGGCAGGGAGGCACCGCATGAGCGCGCCGCATCTGCTGATCGATATCGGCAATACCCGCCTCAAGTGGGCCTGGTGCGAAGCCGGTGCGGCGCTGCCCGCCACCGGCGCGCTGCCCACGCCGTGGCAGCACGGCGGCGCGGCCGCCCATGCCGACGCCGGCGCGCTGCAGACACTGGCCGCGGACCTGCGCGCGCTGCGCGGCAGCGGGCCGATGCCGTCGGTGTGGATCAGCAACGTCGCCGGGCCGGTGATTGCGGCCGCCGTGGAGGCAGCGCTGGCCGACGCCTTCGGGGGCTGTGCGCCGGTGCAATGGGTGCGCAGCGCCGCCGCGCACGGCAACCTGGCCAACGGCTACCGCGAGCCCACGCAACTGGGCGTGGACCGCTGGGTCGGCGCCATCGGCGCACACCGCTGGCTGCCGCACGACACGCTGCTGGTGGTGACCGCGGGCACGGCCACCACGCTGGATATCGTCACGGCCGCGGCGGATGGCAGCGCGCGCTTCGAGGGCGGCCTGATCCTGCCCGGGCTGGCGCTGATGCTGGGCACGCTGGCGCGCAACACCGCGCAGTTGCCGGCGCTGGACGTGGACGATGCCGGCACCGTCGCCGGCGCGCACCTGTGCTGGGCCGACAATACGCACGACGCCATTGCCGCAGGCTGCCTGGCCGCGCAGGCCGGTGCCATCGAACGCACCTGGCGCGCGCTGGACGAGCGCCGGCCGGCGCGTCGCCCCGTGCGCTGCCTGCTGTCCGGCGGTGCCCGCGGCGCGCTGGCAGGCGCGCTCGCTGTGCCGTTCGAGATGCACGATAATCTGGTGCTGCTCGGCCTGCACGCGATGGCATCGGCCGGCCCCTGGCCGTAGCGCAACTTCTCACACGCCTCAATCCGCCCCGACCCATGACTGCCCCAGCCCAGCCCGCCCGGGCACGCTCGCCGCGCATCGTGCCGCTGTTGCTGCTGCTCGCCAATGCCGTGCTGCTGGGGGCGGTGCTCGGGGTGTTCGGCGCGAACCCGCTGGCCGGCTGGTTTGAAACGCCGCGTGAGCCGCAGCGGCTGCAGCAGCAGGTACGTGGGGAGGGCATGCGGGTGCAGGCGCCGGCATCGGCACCAGCGGCGGATGCCGCACCGCGCAGCGCGCTGCCGTCGGCCAGGCTGGCTGCCTGCATCGAGATCGGTGGCTTCAGCGCCCAGGCGGCGCGCCGCGCCACTGAAGACCTGGCCGCCACTGCGCTGCGCGTGGAAGCGTTCGCGCGGCAGGAACAGGTGCGCTGGTGGGTCCATCTGCCCGCGCAGCCCACGCGCGAGCATGCCGAACGCAAGCTGGCCGAGCTGCGCCGGCGCAACGTGACGGAGTACTCGCTGGTGACCGCCGGCACGCCTGAGGCCACCACCTATACGGTGTCGCTGGGCCTCTTCCGCGAGCGCGAGCGTGCCGAGCAATATCTCGACGCCCTGCGCGGCCACGGCGTGCGCACCGCCATGCTGACCGAGGCCGCGCGGCCGCTCACGCGGCAGTGGCTGCGCGTGCGCGATGCCGACGACGCGGCGCGCGCCCGGCTCGAGGCCATGCGCCAGCGTTACGGCGCCGAGGACATGCTGGCCTGCTCCTGAGCGACCGGAGCTGCCTTAGCTGCCTTAGCTGCCTTAGCTGCCTTAGCTGCCTTAGCTGCCCTGGCGCACCCTGGTCAGCAGCTTGGTGGTCGAGCGGTCGTGCAGGAAGGGGATGGCGTAGGCCTGGCCGCCCCAGCTGCGCACCAGCCGGGTTTCTTCCAGCGTGTCGATGTCGTAGTCGCCGCCCTTGACGTAGATGTCGGGGCGCACCAGGCGGATCAGTTCCACCGGCGTCTGTTCGCGGAACATCGCCACCAGGTCGACCGACTCCAGCGCGGCCAGCAGCGCCATACGGTCCGATTCATGGTTCAGCGGACGGTCATCGCCCTTGCCCAGCATCCTTACGGAAGCATCGCTGTTGACGCCGACCACCAGGCTCGCGCCCAGTGCGCGCGCCTGGGCCAGGTAGGTGGCATGGCCGCGGTGCAGGATGTCGAAGACGCCATTGGTGAACACCAGCGGGCGCGGCAAGGCGGCGATGCGCGCGGCCAGCGCGGCGGGGGTGTCAGGCAGGGTCAGCTTGGATTCGAAAGCGGGTACGGACATGGGGTTGGCATCGGAAAGTGGGGGCCGGCCCCTGGTCGGAGCCGGCGTGCTTGCCCGAGATGGTACCCCTTCTTGTGATCTCCGCCGGCGGTGGGCTCTGGCTACCCCGTCACGCACAGCCTGCCGGAGCGGCAACCGGGCTGGCCTGCTGCCACGCCGGGAACTGCGAGGCATGACACCACGAATTAAATGAATTCGTAATGCTGGATTTACAGCGCATTGAGTGTCAGGATAATCGCCGCGTGCTTTAAATATTCTATTTTCGGATATGAATTCTTTCGGCGAACGGCCGCCAGGCATGGGTTTGCCGCCGCCGCGTGACAGCGAGGCAGTGGGTGGGACGGGAATGGAATGATGTAGTAACCGGCTACTACCTGCATGGCAACTGGCTCGCTTATCATGCCAGGCGCCTGAATTTCCAGGATAAGGAAATCAGCAATGCAGAATACCCGCCACAGCCGGACCAGGTCCGGTGCGCCGCGGCGGGTCGCATTTGTCGGGAATGCGTCAAGGCAAAAGAAGGGCAAAAAAAGCCCCGCTTCGGCGGGGCTTTTTTTTCGGGCTGTCGGACTGGCCGCTCAGGCTTGCGCCGGCTGGGCCCCGCCCGTGCCTTGCAGGCTGGCGTTCAGTTCCTTGCGGTAGCGGTTCAGGTCCTGCACCGTTTCGAAGGTGCGTTCGAACAGCAGCGACATGTTGTGCAGAATCCGTTCGATGACCTTCTTCTCCCAGCCTTCGTCAAAGCGGATCTGTTCGTCCAGCCAGTGCTCGAGCCAGTCCGGATCCGGCAGGCGCGACTGCACCGTGTCGTTGGGGAACAGCGCCTTGTTCACGTGCAGGTTGGTCGGGTGCAGCGGCTTCTCGGTGCGGCGGGCCGAGGCCATCAGCACGCCGATCTTGGCAAAGGCGGCGCGCGCGCTGTCGCCGAACTGTGCCAGGTACTTTTTCATGTAGCGCAGGTAGGCGCCGCCATGGCGGGCTTCGTCCTGCGACAGGGTGCGGTAGATATGCTTGATCACCGGTTCCGTGTGCCATTCGGCGGCGCGGCGGTACCAGTGGTTCAGGCGGATCTCGCCGCAGAAATGCAGCATCAGGGTTTCCAGCGGCGGGGCCGGGTCGAACTCGAAGCGCACCGCGTGCAGTTCTTCCTCGGTCGGCACCAGGTCCGGGCGGAAGCGGCGCAGGTACTCCATCAGCACCAGCGAGTGCTTCTGTTCCTCAAAGAACCAGATGCTCATGAACGCCGAAAAATCAGAATCGTGGCGGTTGTCACGCAGGAACATCTCGGTCGCGGGCAGGGCGGACCATTCCGTGATCGCGTTCATGCGAATGGTCTTGGCCTGGTCGTCCGTCAGCATGCCGGCGTCAAAGGTATCCCAGGGGATGTCCTTGTCCATGTGCCAGCGGACGGCTTCCAACGATTTGAACAGTTCGGGGTAGAGCATGGTAAGCCTTTGAAATTACGGGCAGATTCTACCAGATGCGAATTATTCTCTTCTCCTTTTTTAGTCCGGATCGGGGCAAATGCAACGCTTTTGACGCGGTTTGGCGCAGCCGGCCGCATATTGCGGGCGATCAGCGCAGCGCTGACACCTCAATGTGCCAGCCGCGGCGCCTGGCAGGACGCCATGTGAGGCAGGCTGCTCAGGGCGAAAGTGCACGCTCGTCCGCCGGCTGCGCGGCCGGTGGCGTGCCCGGGACGATGCCGAACAGGAACGCCGCGAGCTCGTCCGCCTGGGCCTCGGCGTCGCGCTCGCCCAGCGCCATCAGGGCCTGGGTGAAGGCAGGTTCGAACAGCAGGTAGCTGGCAAAGGCGGCGCCGCGCGCCTCGGTGCCGCCCAGTGGCGCCAGCAGGGCGCGCACCGTGCGCGGCAACTGCTTCTGGTGCTCGGCGGCAACGGCTTCGATCGGCTCGCTGGGAGAGATCGTCATCACCTGTACCGGGCGCCAGCCCTCGCGGTCGCCGGCCAGCTCCGGCATGCGCGCCAGCAAGCGGTTGATATGCAGCAGCCGTTCCAGGTCGGCGTTGAGCCCGTCCAGGAAGATGCTGGCCAGCGCCTGCCCGCCCACCTGCGCCAGCGATGGGTAGCCGCCGGCCGGCACGGTGTCGTACCAGCCCGAGCGCTGGCGCGAGGCCGCGCCGATCGCCAGCACGCGCGACGCGCCCAGGTGGATCGCCGGCGACAGCGGCGACATCTGCCGCATGGTGCCGTCGCCGAACCACTCATGGTGGCCGTCCAGCTCCAGCGGCATCGCCGGGAACAGGAACGGGATCGACGCGGATGCCAGCAGGTGGTCCACCGTGATCTGCGCCGGGATCGCAATGCGCTGGCTGCGGTGCCATGGATGGATGCGGTGGTGCGACTGGTAGAAGGTCACGTGGCGCCCGGTGCTGTAGGACAGCGCGGTGACCGCGAATGCCTGCAGCGCACCGCTGTCCAGGCTGGCCTGCACGCGCCCGGGCTCGAACAGCTCGCCCAGCATGCTGCCCAGCGGGGTGTTGTCGAACAGGGCGCGCGGCGCGCGCCGCTGCGTGGCCCAGCCCAGCGCCAGCGTCGACAGCCAGCGCGCGCCCGATATGCCCACGCGCAGCACGTCGGTGCGGTAGACGTCGTCGGCATGAATGCTGTGCCACAGCGCCGCCAGGCTCTGCGTGGCGGCCTGGAAGTCCTCCGCCCGGATCGCCAGCCCGGCGCCGTTGATTGCGCCTGCCGAGGTCCCGGCGATGATGCCGAAGGGCATCGCGCCATGACCTTTGCCGTGCCGCGCGGCAATGCGTGCCAGCCCGCTCAGCACGCCCGCCTGGTAGGCGGCGCGCGCGCCGCCGCCCATCATGATCAGCGCGGTGGCGGCGGGGTTGGGTCCGGACTGCAGCGCTGGATGGGGGGCCGGGAAGGACTCGCGGTGCATTGCGTTGGCGTGGACGAATTGTCGCGCTAATTGGCTGTCAGGCTGCGCTGCTGCCGTTGGCGCCGTGGCTGCCGCCGCCGTTGTTGTTGCCCCCGTTCTTGCCATTGTCAGCGCCGTTGCCCGCGTTCTTGGCCGGCTTTGCCTTGGCCGCCTTTTTGGCCGGCGCCTTCTTTGCCGGCGCCTTCTTGGCGGCAGGCTTGCCCGTGCCGGCGGAGGCGGCCTTGCCAGGCGCGCCCGTCTGCGGCTTTGCAGCAGCCGCTTGCGCTGCGGCTTCGGCGCCGGCCGCGGCGCCGAAGCCGCCCATGCCGAACGGGGCGATGCTGGCCGCGGCGGCGCTGCTGGCGATCTGGCTGAACTGCTGTTGCAGCAGGTCCCACCACAGCGCGGCGTTGGGCGGCAAGGCGGAGTCGGTGTCGCTCGCCGCAGCTTGCGGGCGCTCGGCGGCAGGCGGCTCCGGTTGCGCACCGCTGCCGGCATCCGCGCCGGCGGCGCGCTCCGGCGCCGCGGCACTGGGCGTGTTGGCCGCGCGCGCGACGTTTTCCATCGCGGACTGCATGGCCTCGGGCGACAGCGCGTTGCCGAAGGTCTGCAGCGCCACCAGCGTGGCGCGCTGCACTTCCAGGCCCTGGATGGTGGTGCGCAGCAGGTTGGTGTTCAGTTGCAGCCAGCTCTCCACGGCCTTCAGGTCGGCAATGCGCTTGTCGAGGTCGTCGAGGTCCATCGGCGGCGTCATTGCCTGCAGGCCGGGCATCATGCCGGCGGGCATGCCGCTGCCGCTGCCCCACAGCCGGCGCATGAAATCGAAGCCGTTGGTGAAATCGGGAATCTGTCCGAACATGGTCGAGCACTCCGTGTGCGGCGCAGCCCCGGGATTGGCCAGGAGGGCCCGTCGGGCCGGTGGCTGCGTCGTCGTTACCTGAACTGTGGCGGCCGCTTCTGGCGCAGGCTCGCCATGCCTTCGTGCACGTCGGGGCCGGCAAAGCCCATGAATTCAAGCGCCAGCGAGGTATCGAAGGCGGGGCCGGCCATGCGCAGCCAGTTATTGAGGGCGTACTTGGTCCAGCGGATCGCGGTCTGCGACCCGGCTGCCAGCCGGTTGGCCACCTCGAACGCGCGTGCCACCAGTTCGTCCTCTTCCACCGCCAGCGAGACCAGGCCGATCCGCTCGGCTTCCTCGCCGCTGACCGACTCGCACAGCATCAGATAGTACTTGGCCTTGGCCATTCCGCACAGCAGCGGCCACACGATGGCGGCATGGTCGCCCGCGGCCACGCCCAGCCGGGTATGGCCGTCGACGATGCGCGCGGTCCTGGCCGCGATCGAAATATCGGCCAGCAGGCCAGCCACCAGTCCGGCGCCGACGGCGGGGCCGTGCATGGCCGAGACCACCGGCTTGTCGCAGTTGATGACGTTGTAGACGAGGTCGCGCGCCTCATGCCAGACGCGGGTGCGGGTCTCGAAATCGTTGGCCATGTCTTCGACCAGCGCCAGGTCGCCGCCGGCGGAGAAGCCCTTGCCCTCGCCGCGGATCAGCGCCACGCGCACCTCGGGGTCGGCGGATACGTCGCGCCAGATCTCGGCCAGCTCGCGGTGCATATTGGCGTCCGCCGTGGCCAGCTTCTGGTTGGCCGACTGGGCCGCGCCCATGATGATTTCGAGGATGGGGCCGTGGCGGCGCAGCGTCAGTGCGCGATAGCGCTCGTAGCGGGGGGAGAGGGACGTGGAGTCAGCGGTGGAGGTAGTCATTGGGGGCCTGAGAGGTACGGGGTTAGCGGCGCGCCGCATGCATCGTCAATTTGCCAACCGATCGGTCGGTTAATTATATGCACATCCGGCTCGCCGCCGCACCCCGCGGCCCCAGCGTGCGTCAGGCCGCTGCCACCAGCTGGTCGATCGCGCCGAATACCGAATGGCCCTGCGCGTCGAACATCTCGATCTTGACCGCGTCGCCGAACTTCATGAACTCGGTCACGGGCTTGCCTTCATCGATGGTTTCCAGCATGCGCTTCTCGGCGATGCAGCAGTAGCCCTTCTTGCGGTCGACGTTGGAGATCGTGCCCGAGCCCACGATGCTGCCGGCGCGCACGTTGCGGGTCTTGCAGATATGGGCGATCAGCTGGCCGAAGTCGAACACCATGTCGGTGCCGCAGTCGGGCTGGCCCACCTTCTTGCTGTTCCAGTGCACGGTCATCGGCAGGTGCACCTTGCGCTCGCGCCAGGCCTCGCCGAGTTCGTCGGGGGTCACCGCCACCGGCGAGAATGCCGTGGCCGGCTTGCTCTGGAAGAAGCCGAAGCCCTTGCCCAGCTCGGCCGGGATCAGGTTGCGCAGCGAGACATCGTTGGCCAGCATCACCAGGCGGATGGCTTCGCCGGCCTGCTCGGGCGTGGCGCCCATTCTCACGTCGCCGGTGATCACGGCCACCTCGGCCTCGAAGTCGATGCCAAACGCCTCGCTGGCGCAGACGATATCGTCCTGCGGACCGACGAAGTCGTCCGAGCCGCCCTGGTACATCAGCGGGTCGGTCCAGAACTCGGGCGGCATCTCGGCGCCGCGCGCCTTGCGCACCAGCTCGACGTGGTTGACATAGGCCGAGCCGTCGGCCCATTGGTAGGCGCGCGGCAGTGGCGCCATGCAGTCCCTGGGGGCGAACGGGAAGGGATGGCGCGCGCGGCCGGCGTTGAGCGCGTCGTACAGGTCCTGCAGCTGCGGCGCGTAGAACGGCCAGTCATCCAGCACGGTCTGCAGCTTGCCGGCGATGTCGGTGGCGTAGTGGGCAGTCTTCAGGTCGCGCGACACGACCACCAGCTGGCCGTCGCGCGAACCGTCCTTCAGGGTTGCGAGTTTCATGGATGCGATGGGGTAGGGATCAGGGGCGCCTGCATCGCAGGCGCGGTGGCCGCTAGTCTACCGTGGCCCGCCCGCGCGCCAGTCAGTCGACGGTGATGCCCTTGGCCTTGATCAGCTTGCCCCAGCGCTCGCCCTCGGCGCGCGCGTAGCTGGCGAATTCCTCGGGCGTGCTGTAGACCGCCTCCACGCCCACGCCTTCCAGCTTCTTCTGCACCTCGGGCGTCTTCAGCGCCTTGACCAGCTCGGCGTTCAGGCGCGTGACCACGGCCTTGGGCGTGCCGGCCGGCGCCACCATGCCCTGCCAGGCGTAAGCCTCGAAGCCCGCCACGCCACCCTCGGCCACGGTCGGCACGCTGGGCAGCACGGTAAGGCGCCTGGGCGTGGCCACGCCGAGCGCGCGCAGCTTGCCGGCCTGCACATTCTGCTGGCCCGAGGCCAGGTCTAGGAACATCAGGTCGACCTGGCCCGCGAGCAGGTCCTGCACCGCGGGCGCCGCGCCCTTGTAGGGCACGTGCGTCATCTTGACCCGGGTCTGGTCCATGAACAGCTCCATTGCCAGGTGGTGCGGGCTGCCCGCGCCCGGCGAGGCGAAATTGACCTTGCCCGGGTTCTTCCGCGCGTAGTCGATCACTTCCTTGAGCGTACGCGCCGGGAAGTTGGGGGTGGCCACCAGCACCAGCGGGAAGCGCGCAAGCTGGCCGATGTAAACGAAGTCCTTGTCCGGGTTGTACGGCAGCTTCTTGTACAGCGACGGATTGGCGGCCAGCGTGGCGGTGTCGGCGGTCAGCACGGTGTAGCCGTCGGGCTTGGCATGCGCCACGGCATCGGCGCCGACGATGGTGGCCGCGCCCGGGCGGTTGTCGATCACTACCTGCCTGCCCAGTCCCGGGGTGATGGCCTGCGCCACAGTGCGCGCCACCACGTCAGTGCCGCCGCCGGCGGGATAGGGCACAACCCAGCGGATCGGCTGCGACGGCCAGTCGTCGGCGCGTGCGGGGGCGCTGGCGGTGAACAGGGCGGCAAACAGGGTACCGGCCGTCAATGCGGCGAGGGCGGGGCGAAAGTAGCCAGGGGGGCGCATCGGTTGTCTCCGTGTTAAAAAGGGGCCCGGTTCGGGCGGGCTTGCATGAGAGGCATGCCGCCGGCCAGGTCTGTTGCGAAGAAAGTCTACCGATGGCTTAAAAATTGGTAAATCGATTTCGCTATAGTAAATTTACCTACGAATTTCCCCCGCCCCCGGGTATAGCCAACCATCCGCCGCATGTCAGAGATCGAAGAAGAAGACGCCAAACTGCGTTCCGGCATCCAGTCCATCGAGGTGGGCTTCAGGCTGCTGCAGGCGCTGGCGGCATCGCCGCGCGCGATGATGCTGCGCGACCTGGCCGCCGCCGCTGACATGAACCCGGCCAAGGCCCATCGCTACCTGGTCAGCTTCATGCGGCTGGGCGCGGTGGCGCAGGATCCCGTCAGCGGGCGCTATGACCTGGGCCCGTTCACGCTGCAGCTGGGCCTGGCCGGGCTGAACCGCCTCGATCCGGTCAAGAAGGCGCGCCCGATCCTGTCGCGGCTGCGTGATGAACTGGACCTGACCGCCGGCATTGCCGTGTGGGGCAATCACGGTCCCACCGTGGTGCACTGGGAGGAATCCAGCCATCCCGTCACCGTCAGCCTGCGCCTGGGCGATGTGATGCCGATGCTGAACTCCGCCACCGGCCGGCTCTACGGCGCCTATCTGCCGCGCAAGCAGACCCTGCCGCTGATCGAGCGCGAGCTGGGCGCCCGCGGCCATGACGGCGTGCCCGACATGCCGCGCTCGCTGGCCGAATACGACGCGATCTGCGCCGAGGTGCGCGCGCATGGCGCGGCGCGCACGCTCGGCGGCGTGCTGCCGGGCATCAATGCATTCTCGATGCCGGTGTTCAACGCCAACGGCCACCTGGCCATGGGGCTGATCGTACTGGGCGCGCAAAGCATATTCGATGCAGAATGGGGCGGTACGATGGATCGTCGCATCCGCGACATCGCCCAACAGCTCTCATCGGAACTTGGCTACCTTGGTGCAGCCACCGCGGCCGGAGAAACCGGCCAATCCTAGTCTCCACGCCCGGCCCGGCGCGGATCCCCGCGTCTGGCGCCGGCGGCGCTGGATCATCGTGATCGCCCTAGTGCTGCTGGTCCACGTGCTGGCTGTGGTGGGCTTTGTGCGCATGCCGGGGCCGCTGATCCCGGTGGATGTCAGCAGCACGCCCACGCTCGAAGCGGTGCTGCTGCCGCCGCCCAGGCCGCCAGCCCCGCCCACGTCGCGGCCAGTGCCGCGCCCGCGCCCGCAGCCCCGGCCGGCCGCGCCGGCCCCGGAACCCGCGCCGCAGGAAGCACCCGCTCCTCCGCTCGCCACCAGCCCGCAGGGCGCGACCGAGATGGCTTCGGGCACCGGCGGCGAAGGCAGCGCGGCCAAGCCTGCAGCCCCAGCCGCCGCGCCATCCGGCGGTCCGCAGGGCGGCGTCGATGGCGTGCGCTACGACCCACCGCCGTCGGCGACGATGCACTACGCCAGCTTCGTCAACGGCGTGCAGAACCCCGACGGCCTGATCCGCTGGGAGCAGGACGGCAGCCGCTACCGGCTGGCGGTCGAAACCCGCGTGTTGTGGTTCCGCTTTGCCTTCCAGAGCGGCGGCGCGATGGCCGCGCAGGGACTGTCGCCGGAACGCTACGAAGAACGCCGCCGCAACAAGACCGAGACCTCGCGTTTCGATGCCGCGGCCGGCACCGCGTTGCTTGCCTCGGGCACGCAGGCGCCGTTCCCGCCCGGCGCGCAGGACCGCTTCAGCGTATTCCTGCAGCTGGTGGGGCTGTTGCGCGGCAATCCCCAGCGATATGCCACCCCGGGAGTGACGGAAGCGTTCCTTGTGGCCGACACGCGGGATGTGGAACCCATGCAAGTGCAGTATGTTGGAGAGGACGAGATCGACACCGGCCGCGGCGTGATACGCGCAAAGCACTTTGTGCGGCTGCAGCGCCGTGCCAATGACCGGCGCCGCGTCGAGCTGTGGCTGGCGCAGTCGCTGGGCTGGATGCCGGTGCGCCTGCGCCAGACCGAGCCCGACGGCACCCAGATCGACCTGGTGTACCGCGGCAAGGAAGGGCAGTAGGACCGCGGCGCGCGCCTCCCGACGCATTGCCTGACCAAAAGGAGCCCAGCCATGACCGTTGCCACGCCATCCGCCGAAACCCACCGCATCCACGCCGAAGGCGCAGACCTGCACGTGCGCGTGGATGGGGCGGACGGGCCTTGGGTGATCCTGGCCCACGCCCTGGCTGCCGACCACACGCTGTGGGACGCCACCGCGCAGCACCTGGCGGGGCGCTATCGCGTGGTGCGCCCTGACCTGCGCGGCCACGGCGCCAGCGACGCCCCGCTCGGCCCCTACACCATGACGCGGCTGGCCGATGACGTGGTCGCGGTGATGGACGCGCTGCAGATCCCCCAGGCGCATTTCTGCGGGATTTCCGTGGGCGGCATGGTCGGGCAGACCATGGGGCTGCGCCATCCCGAGCGGCTGTTGTCGCTGGCGCTGGTGGCCACCAACAGCCAGACCCCGATGGAGGCGCACCCGATGTGGCACAACCGCATCGGCCAGGCCGAGGCCCATGGCATGGCCGGCATGGCCGATGCCACCCTCGGGCGCTGGCTGATGCCGGCCTTCCATGAGGCGCATCGCGACCAGGTGTCGCGCATTCGCGACAGGCTGGTGGCCACGCCGGTACGTGGATACGTGGGTGTGGCCGAGGCGATCATGGCTTTTGACCTTGCCGGCGCGCTTTCCCGCATTCATTGTCCTACGCTGGTAGTAGCGGGCGAGCAGGACCAGGGCGCAACCGTGGCGATGGCACAGAGCATTGCTGCGGCCATCCCCGGTGCCAGGCTCGAGGTAGTGCCGCAAGCGGCGCACCTGGTGCACGTGGAGCAGCCCGAGCGCTTCCACGCCGCGCTGGACGCCTTTCTTGGGAATGCCGCATGCGGGGGGCAGTGCGACGTTCCGTGACAAGCAACACACTGATGTGGAAGGCTCAAGAAACTTGTTGCATTGGCCGATGCCCAATCCATGTAAGGCAGAAAATCGTGGCAACGAGGTGACCCGCACCAATAACTTGATTTCCCACCGGTCACCCCAAGTTTGGAGGTAAAGCCGCGGCGCCCCCCTCAAGGCATCAACTGAGGCAAGAACCACAAGGGCATGCCGCCCATCCATGACGCCCAGGAGGTGTGCCATGCAAATGATCTACAACAGCGACAACTACTGCATCGTGGAATTTGGTGCGGATGTCGATCAGGCGCCGCTTGAGTTCGGTGGCTATGAAATCGTCGACAAGAACCTGAAGCGTGAAATCTTCCTCGGCGGCCACCTGGCCGAGAGCTTCCGCGCCGACGTCAAACGCCTGATTGAAAGCGAGCCATCCGTGGAGGAAGTCGACGATTTTCTCGGCAAGTTCGACAATGTGATGACGCACCCGCTGGTGATGCACTGAGCGGCTTTGCCTGAAACGATCACGCCCGCTTCGGCGGGCGTTTTTGTTGATGGCGGGCGCTGCGCGCCGCGCTCAGTACTGTTCCCACGGCAGCCCGTCATGGCGCCAGCCGTTGACCGTGTTGCGGTGGCGCTGCGCATCGAGGTCGCCCTCGAAGCCATGCAGCACGAACTGGACGTTGGAGAAGCCCGCGCCCTCCAGTGCCCGCGCCGCCGCCGCCGAGCGGTTGCCGCTGCGGCAGATCAGCAGCACCGGGCGCGCCGACGCCTGGCCCGCCAGTTTCTTCACCATCTGCACGAAATGCGGATTGACCTCCCAGTCCGGGCCATCGTTCCAGGGTACGTTGTGCGCGCCCTTGGGATGGCCGACGAACAGGTATTCCATCTCGCTGCGGCAGTCGATAAAGAGCGTCTCGGGCGATTGTGCCAGCAGGTCCTGGGCGTCGGCGGGGGAGAGATGTTGCATGTCGGCAAGGAAGGGGGCAGCGCGAGGCGCCCCTGGGCGGTGACGGTTACGTCTCTCAGTGTAGGCGCCACCGGGCCGCACAGGCAACCGCGGGCCACCGCGGGCAGCCGCAAGGCCTTGATACACCTGATAAAATCGTCTCCCTTTGGCCAGCATCGGCCACAGCAGCGGCCCGGCGTCGATCCAGTCATGGATTCGCCACAGGCCCGCCTTTCCAGAGTCCCCGCCATGAGTGCCCCTGAATCCCCCGCGGCCGCGCCGCGCCCCTACACCCGGGCAGCCGTCCTGCCCCGGCTGCTGCAAGAACGCATCCTGATCCTGGATGGCGCCATGGGCACCATGATCCAGCGCTACAAGCTGACCGAGGCGGACTACCGCGGCGCGCGCTTCGCGGAACACAAGGTAGACGTCAAGGGCAACAATGAGCTGCTGCTGCTGACGCGCCCGCAGGTCATCAGCGAGATCCATGAGCAGTACCTGGCCGCCGGCGCCGACCTGATCGAGACCAATACCTTCGGCGCCACGGGCGTGGCGCAGGAAGACTACAAGATGGCGGACCTGGCGTACGAGATGAACGTCGAGGCCGCGCGCCTGGCCCGTGCCGCCTGCGACAAGTACAGCACGCCGGAGAAGCCGCGCTTTGTCGCCGGCGCCTTCGGCCCGACGCCCAAGACCGCCAGCATCTCGCCCGATGTGAACGACCCGGGCGCGCGCAACGTGACCTTCGAAGAGCTGCGCGATTCCTACTACGAACAGGGCAAGGGCCTGCTGGAAGGCGGCGCCGACGTGTTCCTGGTCGAGACCATCTTCGACACGCTCAATGCCAAGGCGGCGCTGTTCGCCATCGACCAGCTGTTCGAGGACACCGGCGAACGCCTGCCGGTGATGATCTCCGGCACGGTGACCGATGCCTCGGGCCGGATCTTGTCGGGCCAGACCGTGGAGGCGTTCTGGAACAGCCTGCGCCACGCCCGGCCGATCACCTTCGGGCTGAACTGCGCGCTGGGCGCAACCCTGATGCGCCCCTATATCGCCGAGCTGGCCAAGGTCTGCGATGCCGCGGTGTCGTGCTACCCCAACGCGGGTTTGCCGAACCCGATGAGCGACACGGGCTTCGACGAAACGCCCGAGGTCACGTCGTCGCTGGTGGAAGAGTTCGCCGCCTCCGGGCTGGTGAACCTGGTGGGCGGCTGCTGCGGCACCACCCCCGAGCATATCGCCGCCATCGCCGAGCGCGTGGCCGACAATAAACCCCGCACCTGGCCCGGCCAGTACCGCGACGCCGCCTGAGCCGGAGCCTGACAACATGAGCGACAACCAACTGCCCCCGCGCCCGATGCGCCTGTCCGGCCTCGAGCCCTTCACCATCGACGACGACACGCTGTTCGTCAACGTCGGCGAGCGCACCAACGTGACCGGCTCCAAGGCCTTCGCGCGCATGATCCTGAACGGCCAGTTCGACGAGGCGCTGGTGGTGGCCCGCCAGCAGGTCGAGAACGGCGCGCAGATCATCGATATCAACATGGACGAGGCCATGCTGGACTCGAAGGCCGCCATGGTTCGCTTCCTGAACCTGATCGCCTCCGAGCCGGACATTGCGCGCGTGCCGATCATGATCGACTCGTCCAAGTGGGAAGTGATCGAGGCCGGCCTGCAGTGCGTGCAGGGCAAGCCAGTGGTCAACTCGATCTCGCTCAAGGAGGGCGAGGATCAGTTCCGCCACCACGCCGCGCTGATCCGCCGCTATGGCGCCGCCTCGGTGGTGATGGCCTTCGATGAGAAGGGCCAGGCCGACACCTTCCAGCGCAAGACCGAGATCTGCAAGCGCAGCTACGACATCCTCGTCAATGAAGTCGGCTTCCCGCCGGAAGACATCATCTTCGACCCGAATATCTTCGCGGTCGCGACCGGCATTGAAGAGCACAACAACTACGCGGTGGACTTCATCGAGGCCACGCGCTGGATCAAGCAGAACCTGCCGTACGCCAAGGTCAGCGGCGGCGTGTCCAACGTCTCGTTCTCGTTCCGCGGCAACGACTCGGTGCGCGAGGCGATCCATACCGTGTTCCTGTACCACGCCATCGGCGCGGGCATGGACATGGGCATCGTCAATGCCGGCCAGCTCGGCGTGTATGACCAGCTTGACCCCGAGCTGCGCGAGCGCGTGGAAGACGTGGTCCTGAACCGCCGCGAAGATTCCACCGACCGCCTGCTGGAGATTGCGGACCGCTTCAAGGGCGGCGGCGCGAAGAAGGAAGAAAACCTGGCCTGGCGCGGCACGCCCGAGCAGCCGGTGCCGGTGGGCGAACGCCTGGCGCACGCGCTGGTGCATGGCATCACCACCTTCATCGTTGAAGACACCGAAGAGGTCCGCCAGCAGGTCGAGGCGCGCGGCGGCCGTCCGATCGAGGTGATCGAAGGCCCGCTGATGGATGGCATGAACATCGTCGGCGACCTGTTCGGCGCGGGCAAGATGTTCCTGCCGCAGGTGGTCAAGAGCGCGCGCGTGATGAAGCAGGCGGTGGCACACCTGCTGCCCTACATCGAGGAAGAGAAGCGCCTGCTGGCCGAGGCCGGCGGCGACGTCAAGGCACGCGGCAAGATCGTGATCGCGACCGTGAAGGGCGATGTGCACGACATCGGCAAGAACATCGTGTCGGTGGTGCTCCAGTGCAATAACTTCGAGGTGGTCAACATGGGCGTGATGGTCCCGTGCAACGAGATCCTGGCCAAGGCCAAGGTCGAGGGCGCGGACATCGTCGGGCTGTCGGGCCTGATCACGCCGTCGCTCGAAGAGATGGCCTACGTCGCCTCGGAAATGCAGCGCGACGACTACTTCCGCGTGAAGAAGATCCCGCTGCTGATCGGCGGCGCCACCACCTCGCGCGTGCATACCGCGGTCAAGATCGCGCCCAACTACGAAGGCCCGGTGGTGTACGTGCCGGATGCCTCGCGCTCGGTCAGCGTGGCGTCGAGCCTGCTGTCGGATGAAGGCGCGGCCAAGTACCTGGACGATCTGAAGACCGACTACGACCGCATCCGCACCCAGCACGCCAACAAGAAGGCCACGCCAATGGTGACGCTGGCGCAGGCGCGCGCCAACAAGACCCCGATCGACTGGAGCAGCTACGTGCCGCCCAAGCCCAAGTTCATCGGCCGGCGCGTGTTCCGCAACTACGACCTGGCGGAACTGGCCAACTACATCGACTGGGGCCCGTTCTTCCAGACCTGGGACCTGGCCGGCAAATTCCCCGACATCCTCAACGACGAGATCGTCGGCGAGTCGGCGCGCAAGGTGTTCTCGGACGGCAAGGCGATGCTGTCGCGCCTGATCCAGGGCCGCTGGCTGACCGCCAACGGCGTGATCGCGCTGCTGCCGGCCAATACCGTCAACGATGACGATATCGAGATCTACACCGACGAGACCCGCAGCAAGGTCGCGCTGACCTGGCACAACCTGCGCCAGCAGAGCGAGCGTCCGGTGGTCGATGGCGTGCGCCGCCCCAACCGTTGCCTGGCGGACTTCGTGGCACCGAAGGACAGCGGCATCGCCGATTACGTCGGCCTGTTCGCCGTGACCGCGGGCCTGGGCGTGGAGAAGAAGGAAGCGCAGTTCGAAGCCGACCATGACGACTACAGCGCGATCATGCTCAAGGCGCTGGCCGACCGCTTCGCCGAAGGCTTCGCCGAGTGCCTGCACGAACGCGTGCGCAAGGACCTGTGGGGCTACGATGCCGCCGAGCAGCTCAGCAATGAGCAGCTGATCGCCGAGTCGTACCGCGGCATCCGCCCGGCGCCTGGCTATCCGGCGTGCCCGGAGCACACCGTCAAGGGCCCGATGTTTGAGTTCCTGGATGCGCCCGAGATCGGCATGGGCATTACCGAGTCCCTGGCGATGACGCCGGCCGCATCGGTGAGCGGCTTCTACCTGGCGCATCCGCAGTCGACCTATTTCACCATCGGCAAGATCGGCCAGGACCAGCTCGACGACATGGCGGCGCGCCGCCACGAGGATCGCGCCACGCTGGAGCGCGCGCTGGCGCCCAACCTGTAACCGGGTGCGACGGCAGGGCGGCAGGGGCGGCGGCATCGCCCCGCCGCCAGCCCATTGATGCAACAGGGAAAACCGCTGCAGGCGGCCTGCAAGGCCGTGCCGGGGCGACGTGCCAGACGCCTCACATCTCCTTACAGAGCCTTTCAACTCCTCACAGACCGGGGCAGTCCGGCTCCCTAGACTGAGGGCTCGATACACGCAATCACCAGCGTGATCACCGCGGCGAATGTTTCGCCGCGGGGCATCCTGAAAGGAGTCTGTCCATGAAGAAACTGCTGCTCTCCCTGTCCGCTCTGTCGATCGCCGCCGCTTCCTCGCTGGCCATGGCCCAAGGCACCGGCGCATCCGTTGGCACGAAGGCCGATGTCGGCGCATCGGTGACCACACCCTCTCCCGCCGCTGCAGCGCAGGGCGGCCTGAACACTGCCGGCAGCGCCGCCACGGGTGCCGCAGGCGCGGCCGAAAAGGGTCTGTCGACCGCGGGCGCGGCGACCAGCAAGGGCCTGTCGGCTGCAGGCTCGGCGGCTGACAAGGGCCTGTCGACCGCCGGCGCGGCGGTCGACAAGAGTGCCGGCGCCGCTGCCGACGCCACCGGCGGCGCCGCGGCAGACGCCGGCAGCAAGGCCAAGCATGGCAAGCACGCTGCCAAGTCGACCAAGAAGGCCAAGACCGACGCGAGCGTTGGCGTCAGCGCCGACGCTGACGCGGGTGCCAAGGTGCAGTAACGTGCTGCGCTAGTCCACAGTCACTGGCCATTAGCGACTAGCCTCGTGCCGGTGCCGGCGGCGCCAAGGCCCTCCAGGAAGTTTCAGTACTGACGCGCCGCAGCAAAGCGGGACGGATCACATCCGTCCCGCTTTGCGTTTGTGCGCGGTGATCCGGCGCGCCGTGTGCTGCGCACGCGTTCTGGCCGCGCCTCATGTCAGCCTGACACCGACATCCCGCGCCCGCGCCCGGCACTACAATGACAATCAACGCAAGCGGTTCCGCCTGCACCCGACTGCACCGGGCAATGTGCCGGTCTGTTCAACCCAGTGGAGCCCACATGATCCGCGTCCTGATCGCTGACGATCACGAGATTGTGCGTGCCGGGCTGCGCCAGTTCCTTTCCGAAGAACCCGACATCCAGGTGACAGGCGAGGCCGGAAGCGGCGACCAGGTCATGGCGCAGTTGCGCGATGCCGAGTTCGATGTCCTGGTCCTGGACATCTCGATGCCCGACCGCAACGGCATCGACGTGCTCAAACTGATCCGTCAGCGCAAGCCCGAATTACCGGTCCTGATCCTGTCTACGTACCCGGAAGACCAGTACGCGATCAACCTGATCCGTGCCGGCGCTTCTGGCTACCTGACCAAGGAAAGCGCCCCGGACGACCTGGTCAAGGCCATCCGCACCGTGGCCCAGGGCCGCCGCTATGTGAGCGCCACCGTGGCCGACCTGCTGATCGGCGGGCTCGACAAGCCGACCGAGCAGCCGGTGCACCAGATGCTGTCAGAGCGCGAGTTCCAGATCTTCTGCAAGCTGTCGCGGGGGCAGTCGGTGTCGGTGATTGCCGACGAACTGTTTCTCAGCGTCAAGACCGTCAGTACCTATCGTTCCCGCATTCTCGAGAAAATGGGCATGAAGACCAACGCTGACCTGACCTATTACGCCATCAAGAACGGTCTGGTCGAATAACAGCCCGCAATGGGCAGCACCGGACGAGGACCAGCAATACAGAACATGTCGGAGCAGGCTTCGAACACTTCCTACCGGGCGCTGAGCATACTGCTGATTGAAGACTCGGCGGTCCTGCGAGGCATGCTGCTCGAATACCTGAAGGACTTCCCGTTCATCGAGAACGTGGACTGGGCCGACACCGAAGCCATGGCCCTGCGGCTGCTTGCCGCCGGCAGGTACGATGTCGTCATCGTCGACCTGCAACTGCGCCAGGGCAACGGCATCAATGTGCTGCGCGCGATGCAGCGCAACGGCACCGGCACGGTGCGCATCGTCTACACCAACCACGCCCAGGTCAGCATGTACCGCAGCCAATGCGCCGAAGCCGGCGCGGACTACTTTTTCGACAAGTCGCTCGAGCTCGAACAGGTGTTCCGCGTGATTGAGGAGCACGCGGCGCCGGAGCCCTGAGCCGCGCCAGCACACCATGCCCGCCTTGCCGGCCGCGCTAGGCGCGTGCCGGCTCCTGGTCTTCCGGCTTTTCCGGCTCTTCGGCCGGCGCCAGCACCGAGTCCGTCAGCGGCACCTCGATGCGGATGCGCACGCCCGCCTGCGCCGAGGAATCGATCTGCATGCTGCCGCCCAGCGCGGTGACACGCTGCTCCATGCCCAGCAGCCCGTGGTGGCCGGCGGTGCTGCCTGCGTCGAAGTCGGGCGGCAGGCCCTTGCCGTCGTCACGCACGGTCAGCGTCAGCAACTGGTCCCGGCAGGCCAGTAAGACCTGGACATGCCTGGCTTCAGAGTACTTGCTGGCATTGGTCAGCGATTCCTGCACGATCCGGTACAGCGCGATGGCGGCCTCGTCGCGCAGCGGCGGCAGGTCCTCGGGCACGCTGACCTCGGTCTGCCAGTCGTTGCGCGCGCCCACTTCCTCGACCAGCTGGCACAGCGCCGCGCGCAGGCCCAGGTTCAGCAGCACGGTAGGGCGCAGGTCTTCGATCAGGCGGCGCTTGATCTGGATGCCCTGGTCCACGTGCAGCATCACGCGCGTCAGGCGCTCGGCCGCCATCGGATGATCCTCCTGCACCTTGCGGCGCACCCAGTGCAGGTCCAGCTTGATCGCGGTCAGGATGGCGCCCAGCTCGTCGTGCAGCTCGCGCGCCAGCCGTGTCTTCTCGTCTTCAGTCACGCGCTGCAGGTGGGCGGCCAGCGCCGACAACTGGCGCGTGCGCGCGCGCACCTTGCGGTCCAGCCGCACGCCTTCTTCTTCCAGCTCGGTGCGCACCGCCTCGGCCATCGACAGCCGCTTGGCGTGGCCGACGCCTACTGCCATCAGCAGGATGATGTTGATGGCGGTGAGCAGGCCGATGCCGTAGCGCGACAACTGCACATCGCTCTCGGCGCCCTCGAGCCGGTGCGAGACCGCGCCGGCCTCGCGCGCCTGCAGCTGGTCCAGCCCGCGGCGCGCGTTGTCCATGGTCTGCTTGCCGTAGTCGGTGCGGATCAGGTCCAGCGCCACTTCCAGGTCGCGCTTGCCGTACACCAGCGTCAGCGCCATCTCGTTGAGCTTGCTGTTGATCAGCTTGGAGGTGTCGCCGAACTGCTTCAGGCCTTCGGGATCGTTGGCATAGCCGGCGCGGATCTGCGCCATCAGTTCGGCGATGCGCGGCAGTGCCTTGTAGTACGGCTCCAGGTAGCTTTCCTTGCCGGTCAGCAGGAAGCCGCGCTGGCCGGCCTCGGCATTGACCAGCTCGCCGTTGAGCGCGGCCAGCTCGGTCTGCACGCGCTGTGAGCGGATCACGTCGGTATAGCTTTCGCGCAGGCGGATATTGCCGGTTTCCGACGCCACCAGCACTGCCAGCGTCAGCAGGATGCCGCCCGCGAGCAGCAGCGTGTGGGGAAGAAAGGATTGCTTGAACATGGGGCAATTCCTGTGAGGAACCGGCTTCATGATGAAACCGGTTCTGAGTCGGCGCGCTGCTCGCCCGTGCAGCGCCAGGGAGCGCACATGGAATCACATCGACCGCTACGGGTCAACCCGATGCTGCGCCGCAGCCTGGTCGTTGTAGGACTCGGCTGACAGCGGAATCGGCTCGCTGTCAGTATTGGTGCGCGGGCTGGCTTTCTACGATGAGGCTATGAGCTTGCACCCGTTGGCGCAAGCCCTCACATGGGCCCAGCCAGTGCACCTGGCGTGGTCCGATTGCTTCGGGAGCCTAGCCATGCTGCAATATGCACTCGTATTTTTCGTCATCGCCCTGATCGCCGCGATCTTCGGCTTCGGCGGAATTGCCGCCGGCGCCGTGGAAATCGCCAAGATCCTGTTCTTCATCTTCCTGGTCGTGGCGCTGGTTGCCGCGGTGATGGGCCTGGTCCGCAGGGGGCGATGACACCGGCCGCGAGCCGTTTTTCCCCACCGCCGACCGAACCTGAGGAGACCGTATGCTGACGCAGAACCCGAAAGTCAGGAAGGAACTGAACCACCTGTCCGACAGTGCCGACAGTGCCATCCGCCATATCAGGCATGCCGCGCGCGACACGCGCGATGCGGCAGCGCCGGTATCCGCAGAAGTCAAGGCGCTGATCGCCCAGCTGGAGCACACCATCGAAGTGCTGGCGCGCGAGGGCTCAGCCGAGAGTGTGCGCGCCGGGCAGCGCCTGCGCGAGCGGGCCACCGACATGGCGCATCGGCTGCGCGCCCAGACCACCGACGGCATGATGCGCGCCCGCGAGCGCATGGATGGTGCGGTGGAACACGCCCAGCACCGCGTGGCCGAGTCGCCGCTGAAGGCGGTGGCGATCGCTGCGGCCGTGGGGGCGCTGATCGGGCTGCTGCTGGCCAATGGCCGGCGCCATTCAGAGGAGGATTAGGCCCGCCCCCCAGCCACGAGACTTACCGGGATCCGCCTGGCACGCCGGGCGGGTCCTGCAAGGGATTCCCCCTTTCCGGAATTCTCGTCCGGAAGCCCGGCAGCCCACTGCGGTGCCGGGCTTTTTTTTGGGCGCGCGGCGATCCGTGGCGCACGCAACCGGGTGCCTGTTCCCGTCACACACCCCACATCACGTTGGCCCCCTCACGCTGGGAGGCGCGCAGCATGTCCAGGAACGGGTAGGCGCGCTGGCCCAGGTGCAGCGGTTCTTCCTCGTCTTCGTCCTTGCCGGTGTCCGCCTCGACGGCCGAGCTGGCGGGATGGGTCTTGGCATCCGCGACCGCGGCTTCCAGCTTGTGGATCGCGGTTGGAAGCTCTTCAACGGTGATCACCCCTCGTTCCCCGAGGCGCTTGCCGATGATGCCCAGCAGCGTCATCGCCAGATCCTTCATCATGATCAGGTCCTGCGCGGCGTGGGATTTGAAGGTGATCAGCATGATGTGTTTTCCTTTCACGGAGAGACGGGGGGCGTTCCCGGGGGCGGGAAGTCTCGCTGATTTTGGCCCAGGATTGTGGCCCGGGGCCATCCTCGCGCATGATGTCAGCATAGCACCTGATAAAATTCGGCGTTCCCGATTCCAATGCCTGTCACGCGGCGCTGCGCGGCGTTCACTGTTCCTTTGCCGTCACTTGCCGCCTTCCGGGCGACGGCGCCGCCCAAGGCGGTGCCTGAATACCTTGCCCACAGGGCTTCCGACATCCATGCTGCCTGTTCAGACCTCCAATCTTGCCGCCGCGTTCACTGAAGCGGTGCGCGCGCTCGCCCCGGCCGATGCCACCCTGCCCGCCGTCACCTTCGAGCGGCCCAAGGTGGCCGCCCACGGCGACCTTGCCTGCAACGTCGCCATGCAGGTCGCGCGCGCGCTCAAGAGCAATCCGCGCGAGCTGGCCCAGCGCATCGTCGATGCCGTGCAGGCCGACGCGCGCGCGCAGGGCCTGGTCCAGGCCATGGAGATTGCCGGCCCCGGCTTCATCAACCTGCGCCTGACCCCGGCCGCCAAGGCCGACGTGCTGCGCGCGGTGCTGGCCGAGGGCGACCACTACGGCGCGCGCGAGCGCGGCGTGCACGGCCAGGTGCTGGTGGAGTTCGTCTCGGCCAACCCGACCGGCCCGCTGCACGTCGGCCACGGCCGCCAGGCGGCGCTGGGCGATGCGCTGGCCAACTTGCTGTCGTGGCAGGGCTTCCACGTGCACCGCGAGTTCTACTACAACGACGCCGGCGTGCAGATCCAGACCCTGGCGCTGTCGGTGCAGGCGCGCGCACGCGGCCTCAGGCCGGGCGATGCCAGCTGGCCCGAGGCCGCCTACAACGGCGACTACATCGCCGACATCGCCACCGACTTCCTGGCCGGCAAGACCGTCAGCGCCTCGGACGGCGAGCCCGTGACCGCGTCGGGCAACGTCGAGGACATCGACTCGATCCGCAAGTTCGCCGTCACCTACCTGCGCAACGAGCAGGACATCGACCTGCAGGCCTTCGGCGTCAAGTTCGACCGCTATTACCTGGAGTCGTCGCTGTACAGCGACGGCCGCGTCGAAGCCGCGGTGCAGTCGCTTACGGCCAAGGGCAAGACCTACGAGAGCGAGGGCGCGCTGTGGCTGCGCACCACCGACGACGGCGACGACAAGGACCGCGTGATGAAGAAGAGCGACGGCACCTATACGTACTTCGTGCCGGATGTGGCCTACCACACCACCAAGTGGGAGCGCGGCTTCACCAAGGTCATCAACGTGCAGGGCAGCGACCACCACGGCACCATCGCGCGCGTGCGCGCCGGCCTGCAGGGCCTGGACATGGGCATCCCGCAGGGCTACCCCGACTACGTGCTGCACAAGATGGTCACCGTGATGAAGAACGGCGAGGAGGTCAAGATCTCCAAGCGCGCCGGCTCCTATGTCACCGTGCGCGACCTGATCGAATGGTCCAACGGCCAGGATGACACCTGCGAGACCATCCGCGGCTGCCTGGAAGCCGGCGTGGCCGACTGGCCCGCGCACTTCACCCGCGGCCGCGACGCGGTGCGCTTCTTCCTGCTGTCGCGCAAGGCCGATACCGAGTTCGTGTTCGACGTCGACCTGGCGCTCAAGCAGAGTGACGAGAATCCGGTGTATTACGTGCAGTACGCGCATGCCCGCATCTGCTCGATCTTCGAGTCGTGGGGCGGCGCGGACTGGGATGCCCGCCTGGCCGAACTGGCCGGTGCCGACCTGTCCGCCGTGACCGGCCCCGAAGCCAGCGCCCAGGCGCAGGCGCTGGGACAGCGCCTGGCCGAGTTCCCGGACATGCTGTCGGCCGCCGCCGCCGAGCTGGCGCCGCATGCCGTAGCCTTCTACCTGCGCGACCTGGCGGGCGACTTCCACGCCTTCTACAACGCCGACCGCGTGCTGGTGGACGACGACGCCGTCAAGCGCGCCCGGCTGGCGCTGCTGGCCGCCACGCGCCAGGTGCTGTGCAACGGCCTGGCGGTGATCGGCGTGTCCGCGCCGCGCCGCATGTAAGCAGACGTCCGGCGTCCCCCGCGCGGGACGCCCGGGGCCGTCCGGCCCCAGCGACGATGCCAGTGCGGCCGTTGGCGGCGCTGGCCCTATAATCCCGGCATCACCGAAGAGGACTTCATGCAACAGCAACGCAAGCGCGAGTCGCGCCATGCCCGCCGCAACCAGCAACGCGGCGGTACGTTCCTGGGCCTGGTGCTCGGGCTGATCGTCGGGCTGGCCATCGCCGTGGTGGTCGCCCTGTACATCACCAAGTCGCCGACCCCGTTCCAGCAGAAGAGTGCCCCGCGCCCGAGCGAGCCGGGCAATGTCACCAGCCAGCTGCCGCCGCCGGCCCAGCGCGCCGACGAGGGCCCGAGCGACCCCAACAAGCCGCTGTGGAGCAAGACCCCGGCCAAGCCGGTCGGCCAGGCGCCCGAGCCGGAACCGAAACAGAATGGCCAGCCCCCGGTGGCGGCGGCCCGCCCGGCCGAGAAGCCGGTGGAAAAGCCCGCGGAGAAGCCCGCGGAGAAGCCGGCTGACAAGCCTGTCGCCACCAAGCCCGCGGAGAAGCCGGTGGCCGACCCGATCGCCGAGATTGCCCGGGCCGACGCCAACAAGGTGGGCTACCTGCTGCAGGTGGGCGCGTTCCGCTCGTCGGACGACGCCGACCGCCAGAAGGCCAACCTGGCGATGCAGGGCTTCGAGGCCAGGATCACCGAGCGTGACGTGAACGGCGTCAAGATGTACCGGGTGCGCCTGGGGCCGTACAACCGCATCGAAGACATGAGCAAGGCGCGCGACCGGCTGCAGTCGTCGGGCTTCGAGTCCTCGGTGATCCGTTTTACCAAGCAGTAAGCCGGACCGCAGGGTCGGGCGTTATCGCTGGGGGGCGCTGCGATTGCCGCACCGCTGAATACCCGGTAACCGTCACAACACGTTGTCACCAGACGCGGCCGGCGCCCCGCTGAACCGGAAGCCGCCGCCGCTGTCATACGCTCATCGTCCAACCGCAAGGCCGCACCAAGATGAAAAAACTCGCCGCACTGTTCGCCATGTTCGCCGCCGTGGGCGGCCTGCTGATGTCCGCCCCGTCCCAGGCGGCGCCCGCCGAGGGCAAGGAATACCAGGTCCTGAAGGCGGCCCAGCCGGTCGGCGCGGGCAAGATCGAGGTAACCGAGTTCTTCTGGTACGGCTGCCCGCACTGCTACGATTTTGAGCCGGATCTGGAAGCCTGGGTCAAGAAGCAGGGCAACAACGTGGTCTTCAAGCGCGTGCCGGTCGCGTTCCGTGACGACCTGCTGCCGCACACCAAGATCTTCTATGCGCTGGAAGCCATCGGCAAGCTCGACGCCATGCACACCAAGGTCTTCAACGCCATCCACGTGGACCGCAAGCGCATGACGGACCCCAACGAGATCGCCGACTTCATGGCCAAGAACGGCGTGGACCGCAAGGCCTTCCTGGATGCCTACAACTCGTTCACGGTGACCACCAACTCGCAGCGCGCCAACAAGATCGCCGACGCCTACAAGATCGACGGCGTGCCGACCGTGGTAGTGCAGGGCAAGTACGTGACCTCGCCGTCGATTGCCGGCAACAAGCAGGGCGCGATCCAGACCATGGATTACCTGGTGGAGCAGGTGAAGGCGAAGAAGATGTAAGTTGCTGCTGGCGGCCTTGCAGGGGCCGCTGGTTTTCTCCCCTCTCCCGCTTGCGGGAGAGGGGCAGGGGAGAGGGCAGGCACCGGCATACCGGCACGTCTTACTTCGTCGAGACTCCCGCCCTCTCCCCAACCCTCTCCCGCAAGCGGGAGAGGGAGCCTTCCAGTGGTATTGTCAGGGTATCCGAATACTCTCCCCACACCCCGACGATGCGTCCCCTCAAAGTCTTCCTAACCGGCGCCTCCAGCGGCCTGGGCCAGGCTCTCGCGCGCGAATACGCGTCGCAGGGCGCGATCCTCGGGCTGGTGGCGCGCCGCGAGGACGCGCTGCGCGAGTTTGTCGCCACGCTGCCCAACCCGGGCGCGGTGCGCGTCTACGGCGCCGATGTGCGCGATGCCGACGCCATGGCGCGCGCCGCGGAGGACTTCCTCGGCCATTTCGGTTGTCCGGACGTGGTGATCGCCAATGCCGGGGTCTCGGTCGGCACCGTCGCCAGCGAGCGCGAGGACCTCGACGCCTTCCGCCAGGTGATGGATACCAACTGGTTCGGCGTGCTGACCACCTTCCAGCCCTTCCTGCACGCGATGCAGGCACGCGAGCCCGGCCACTTCGGGCGCCGCGGCACGCTGGTGGGCATTGCCAGCGTCGCCGGCGTGCGCGGCCTGCCGGGCGCGGGCGCCTACAGCGCGTCCAAGTCGGCGGTGATCAAGCTGCTGGAAAGCCTGCGGCTGGAGCAGCGCGCGCACGGCATCCGCGTGGTCACGATCGCGCCCGGCTATATCCGCACGCCGATGACCGCGCACAACCCGTACCGCATGCCGTTCCTGACCGATGCCGATGTGTTCGCGCGCAAGGCCGTGCGGGTAATCGCGGCAGGCCGGCGGTTCCGCGTCATCCCGTGGCCGATGGGCGTGGTGGCGGCGCTGCTGCACGTGATGCCGCGCTGGCTCTACGATGCGCTGGCCGCGGGCGCGCCGCGCAAGCCGCGGCGTGCCGACCCGCCGCAGGAGCCCTGACCATGTGGCGCGACGCCATCGGCCAGCAGCATGCCGCCGCCAGCGGGGTGGTGCGGATCGCGTCGCTGGTGCCGTCGGTGACGGAGTTGCTGTTCGCGCTCGGGATGGCCCGGCAAATGGTGGCGCGCACCGGCTTCTGCATCCACCCGGAACCGGCCGTGCGCGCGCTGCCCAAGGTGGGAGGCACCAAGGACGTCAACGTGGCGCGGCTGCGCGAGCTGGCGCCCACGCACGTGGTGGTCAATATCGATGAGAACCGGCGCGAGACCGTGGACGAGATCCGCAGCTTCGTGCCGAATGTGATCGTCACCCATCCGTGCGCGCCGGAAGACAACCTCGGGCTGTACCAGCTGCTGGGCGGCATCTTCGGCTGCCATGCCGAGGCCGAGGCGCTGTGCACGGCGCTGCAGGTGCAGCTCGATGCCATGCGCGTGCGCCCGTGGCCGGCACGGCGCGTGCTGTATGCGATCTGGCAGGACCCGTGGATGACGGTGTCGCGCGATACCTATATCAGCCGCATGCTGGCATTGGCCAACTGGCAGACCTGGCCGGATGGCGGGACGGCGTTGCAGGCCTGTGTCGACGGCGATTGCAGCCGCCCCAACGCGCCCGGCGCGCGCTATCCCACCTTCCGCTGGAGCGATGCGCTGGTGCGTGAGCTCGACATGGTGCTGCTGTCGACCGAGCCCTACCGCTTCACCGAAGACCACGCCGACGCGCTCGAGCGCCAGCTTGGCAAGCCGGTGCTGCTGGTCGACGGCGAAATGCTGTCCTGGTACGGCAGCCGCGCCATCGACGGGGTGCGCTACCTGGCGGCCCTGGCGGCCGCCAGCTAAGCCAGTCAGGCCGCGCGGAACCGGATCACGCCGTCGTCGCCGGTTTCGCGCACCAGTTCGCCGCGGTGCCACAGGCAGTGCAGGTGGGCCAGCGACTCGCCCATGGCGAAGGTCATCTGGTGGATGTCGAACTGGCGCTTGAAGATCACGCTGACGATGTCGTGCGCGCTGCAGGCCTTCTCGCCGCAGGCTTCAAGCGTTTCGGCGAGGCGGTCGGCATGGTGCTCGCGCAACTGCATGATGCGGGTATGCAGGTTGCGGAAGGGGCGGCCATGCGAGGGCAGGATCAGCACGTCCTGCGGCAGCGGTTCGTACTTGCCGAGCGAATCCAGGTAGAGCTGCAGCGAATTGCCTTCAGGCTCCATGTCGAACACGCTGACATTGGTCGAGATGCGCGGCAGCACCATGTCGCCGGAGATCAGCACATTGGTGGCTGCGTTGTACAGCGCCACGTGCTCGGGCGAGTGGCCGAAGCCGGTGATCACGCGCCAGGCAGAGGTCGCCGCATCGGTGCCGATCCGCACCGTGTCGCCCTCCATCATGCGGCGGTATTGCGCCGGCAGGTCCGGCACCAGCGACGGGTAGTAGGTCTTGCGCGCGCGCAGCTTTTCCTGGCTGTCGGCATCGGTCAGGCCGTGCAGCGCGAAGTGCGCGGCGGCGGCGTCGCCACCCGCGCTGGAGCCGGCACCGGTGCCGCTGCCCATCACGCGCGCGCTCATGTAGTCGCCCAGGCTCATCCACAGCCGCACGCCGAAGCGCTTGCACAGCCAGTGCGCCAGGCCGACATGGTCGGGATGGCTGTGCGTGACCAGCACGCGCACCACCGGCAAGCCTTCCAGCTCATTGGCGAAGATGGTCTCCCAGTGGCCCTTGATGACATCGTTGGTGATGCCGCAGTCAATGATGGTCCAGCCGTCGCGGCCGTCCAGGCGGTCGCGCAGCAGCCATAGGTTGATATGGTCGAGCGCGAACGGCAGCGGCATGCGCAGCCAGTAGACGCCGGGGGCGACTTCCTGCTTGGAGCCGGGCTCGGGCATGGTGTCGCCGAACGGGTATTGGAGCTGGTGTTCGAGTGCGTTCATGAGGAGTCTCGTGGTCGAAGCCTGGCGCCGGGGCGCGGGCCTTCTCGTTCTGCCGCCACGCCCGGGCTGAAAGACCTGGGGCGTGAAAGCACCGGTTGCCAGCCGTCCTGGTTGACGCTAACGTAAACGTCAATCATACGGCTCGTTTCCATCTTAAGCGAAAACTTGACTTCACAACGAACGACCGTTCACTTTCTTTGGGCAGGCTATGTCAGCGACGCCAGCGGCGGCTTCCGCCACTTACACCATCACCGACCTTGCGCGTGAATTCGACATCACGCCCCGGGCCATCCGTTTCTACGAGGACCAGGGCCTGCTGTCGCCGGAGCGCGAAGGGCCGGGCGGGCGCAAGCGTGTCTACAACGGTCGTGAACGGACCCGGCTGAAGCTGACGCTGCGCGGCAAGAGGTTGGGGCTTACTCTCAATGAGATCCGCGAGATCCTTGACCTCTATGAGTCGCCGCGCGACACCGCCCCGCAACTGGAGCGCTTCCTTCACTCCCTGGCGGCGCACCGGCGCACGCTGGAGCGGCAGATGGAAGACCTGCACGCACAACTGGCCGAGATCGACCAGCATGAGCGGCACTGCCAGGCCTTGCTGGCTGCGCAGACCGGCAAGCAGCCGCCGGCCACGGAAGGCGGCGATGCGCCGGCCCGGACCACCGCCGCGTGAAGCGCCACTTCCACCGGCATCGGTGCCGGATGGGATTGACGTTTACGTAAACGTCAATAGAATACCGGACAGCGCACGCAGCTTGTGGCTGCCCGGCGACCCAACGTCTTCCCACCAGAATTCCGCCATGACGTCATCCAACGCCAGTGTCGTACCCGCTGAACCAGGATTGCTGTCCGCCGCGCGCGCCGACGCCATCGGCACCAGCTTTTCCCGCCAGGGGCTGATGACCACCTTTGGCGCGACCCTGCGGCGGGTGGACCGCGGCGAGGTCGAGCTGGCGATGCCGTGGTCCGAGGGCGTGACCCAGCAGCACGGCTTCTTCCACGGCGGCGCGGTGGGTGCGCTGGCAGACAGCGCCTGCGGCTATGCCGCGCTGACGCTGGTGGGCGAGGATGAGGCGGGCCTGACCGCCGAATACAAGATCAACCTGCTGTCCCCCGCCCAGGGCGAACGCCTGGTGGCGGTGGGGCGGGTCCTCAAGCCCGGGCGCACGCTGATCGTGGCGCAGGGCGATGTCTATGTCGAGCAGGACGGCCGCCGCAAGCAGGTGGCCACCATGCTGATGACGCTGTGCGTGGTCAAGACACTGGGCCACGTCTGAACCGACGGATCCGGCCATCCATCCGGAACCCGACACACATACCGATTCCAACAGGAGACCATCATGACCGAACTGCCAGGCCTGAAATTCGATCTGGGCGAAGACATCGAGATGCTGCGCGATTCCGTGCGCGACTGGGCCCAGGCCGAACTGGCCCCGCGCGCCGCCGAGATCGACCGCACCGACCAGTTCCCGATGGACGCCTGGAAGAAGATGGGCGACCTGGGCGTGCTGGGCATCACCGTGGCCGAGGAATACGGCGGCGCCAACATGGGCTACCTGGCGCACATGATCGCGATGGAGGAAATCAGCCGCGCCTCGGCGTCGGTGGGCCTGTCCTACGGCGCGCACTCCAACCTGTGCGTGAACCAGATCCACCGCAACGGCACCGCCGCGCAGAAGGCCAGGTACTTGCCCAAGCTGGTCTCGGGCGAGTGGATCGGCGCGCTGGCGATGAGCGAACCCAATGCCGGCTCCGACGTGGTCAGCATGAAGCTGCGCGCCGAACTGAAGGGCGACCGCTACGTGCTCAACGGCACCAAGATGTGGATCACCAACGGCCCGGACTGCGACGTGCTGGTGGTCTACGCCAAGACCGAGCCCGAACTGGGCGCGCGCGGCATGACCGCCTTTATCGTCGAAAAGGGCATGAAGGGCTTCTCGGTGGCGCAGAAGCTGGACAAGTTGGGCATGCGCGGCTCGCACACCGGCGAACTGGTGTTCCAGGACGTGGAAGTGCCGGTCGAGAACATCCTGGGGGCCGAGAACGGCGGCGCCAAGGTGCTGATGAGCGGGCTGGATTATGAGCGCGCGGTGCTGTCCGGCGGCCCGGTCGGCATCATGCAGGCGTGCATGGACGTGGTCACCCCGTATATCCACGACCGCAAGCAGTTCGGCCAGAGCATTGGCGAATTCCAGCTGATCCAGGGCAAGGTGGCCGATATGTACACCACGCTGCAAGCCGCGCGCAGCTATCTGTACACGGTTGGCAAGAACCTGGACGCGCTGGGCAGCGACCACGTGCGCCAGGTGCGCAAGGACTGCGCCGCGGTGATCCTGTACACCGCCGAGAAGGCCACCTGGATGGCGGGCGAGACCGTGCAGATCCTGGGCGGCAATGGCTATATCAATGAATACCCGGCCGGCCGCCTGTGGCGCGACGCCAAGCTGTACGAGATCGGCGCCGGCACTTCGGAAATCCGCCGCATGCTGATCGGCCGCGAGCTGTTCGCGCAAAGCATGTAAAGCGCAAGGGGGCGCCGAAATCACCCGGAGCCCCCGCCCGAACCCCATTACAATCTCAGTACCCGTCGCAAGACCACTCGCTGCACTGCCCCCGGCCCCTGTCGACCCATGTCCCACTTCCCCAAACTGCTCTCCTCGCAGATTGCCTTCGATGTGGCGAGAACGATGCTCGACGGGTTCGACAAGCATTACCGCCTGTTCCGCGAGGTCAGCCACCAGGCCAAGCTCAAGTTCGAGGCCGGCGACTGGCACGGGCTGCAGCAGATCCAGCGCGACCGCATTGCGTTCTACAACGAGCGCGTGCGCGAATCGAGCGTGATCCTGGAAGACGAGTACGACGCTGAGAATATCGAGGACGAGATCTGGCAGCAGATCAAGCTGCACTACATCGGCCTCTTGACCAACCACCACCAGCCCGAGCTGGCCGAGACCTTCTTCAACTCGGTCTGCACGCGCATCCTGCACCGCTCGTACTTCAACAACGATTTCATCTTCGTGCGCCCGGCGATCTCGACCGAGTACATCGAGAACGAGGAATCGCCCACGCGCCCGACTTTCCGCGCCTACTACCCGGGCAGCCGCGAGGGCATGGCCGCGTGCTTTGAGCGCATCGTGCACAACTTCCAGCTGGAGTGCCCGTTCGAGGACCTGCAGCGCGACATCGGCTACGTGGTGCGCGCGGTCAGCGAGCACTTCGGCGACCTGCGCATCGCGCCGAATTTCCAGATCCACACGCTCTCTTCGCTGTTCTTCCGCAACAAGGCGGCCTTCATCATCGGCCGCATCCTGAACGGCGACCGCACCTTCCCGCTGGCGATCCCGATCCTGCACGGCGCCGGCGGCAAGCTGACGCTGGACACGGTGCTGCTGAAGAAGGAACAGCTGCTGATCCTGTTCTCGTTCACGCACTCTTACTTCATGGTCGACATGGAGATCCCGTCGGCCTACGTGACCTTCCTGCGCGACATCATGCCGCGCAAGCCGCGCGCCGAGATCTATACCTCGCTGGGCTTGCAGAAGCAGGGCAAGAACCTGTTCTACCGCGATTTCCTGCACCACCTGCAGCATTCGTCGGACAAGTTCATCGTCGCGCCCGGCATCCGCGGGCTGGTGATGCTGGTGTTCACGCTGCCGTCGTACCCGTATGTGTTCAAGGTCATCCGCGACTTTTTCCCGGCGCCCAAGGAAACCACGCGCGAGCTGGTCAAGTCCAAGTACCAGCTGGTCAAGCAGCATGACCGCGTGGGCCGCATGGCCGATACGCTGGAATATTCCGACGTGGCCTTCCCGCTGTCGCGTTTCGACGATGCGCTGGTGCGCGAGTTCGAGCAGCACGCCCCGTCGATGATCGAATACCAGCGCGGCAAGCACGGCGGCGAAGAGATCGTGGTACGCCATGTCTATATCGAGCGCCGCATGACGCCGCTGAACATCTACCTGACGGAGGGCTCCGACGCGCAGGTCGAGCATGGCGTGCTCGAATACGGCAACGCGATCAAGGAACTGATCGCGGCAAACATCTTCCCGGGCGACATGCTGTACAAGAACTTCGGCGTCACGCGCCACGGGCGCGTGGTGTTCTACGACTACGACGAGATCGAGTACCTGACCGACTGCAACATCCGCCACGTGCCGCAGCCGCGCAACGAGGAAGAGGAAATGTCGGGCGAGGTCTGGTACACGGTGCGTCCGCACGACTTCTTCCCCGAGACCTTCCGCACGTTCCTGCTGGGCGATCCGCGCGTGCGCGCGGCGTTCCTGCGCCACCATGCGGACTTTTTCGACCCTGCCATGTGGCAGAGCCACAAGGACCGGCTGCTTGCCGGACATGTTCATGACTTCTTCGCCTATCACGCTTCAGAGCGATTCATCCACCGCTACGGCGCTGTCTCCGAGCTGCCCGACGCAAGCCCCGCAAGGAGAGTCGCATGACTGAGGCCATCGCCCAGCTGTTCCGCAACAACCGCGAGTGGGTCGACCGCGTCAATGCCGAAGACCCGACCTTCTTCACGCGCCTGGCCAACCAGCAGGCGCCCGAGTACCTGTGGATCGGCTGCTCCGATTCGCGCGTGCCGGCCAACCAGATCCTGGGCCTGGCCCCGGGCGAGGTGTTCGTCCACCGCAATATCGCCAACGTGATCGCGCACAGCGACCTGAACGCGCTGTCGGTGGTCCAGTTCGCGGTAGAGGTGCTCAAGGTGCGCCATATCACCGTGGTGGGCCACTACGGCTGCGGCGGTGTCAAGGTTGCGCTCAAGCGCGAGCGTATCGGCCTGGCCGACAACTGGCTGCGCCATGTGCGCGACGTGGCCGACAAGCACGAGGCCTATCTCGGCACGCTGCTGCGCGAAGACGACGCCCATACCCGGCTGTGCGAGCTCAATGTGATCGAGCAGGTCAACAACGTCTGCCAGACCACCGTGATCCAGGACGCCTGGACCCGCGGCCAGGCCGTGACCGTGCATGGCTGGGTCTACGGCGTGTCCGACGGCCTGCTGCGCGACCTGGGCATGGCCGCCAGCAGCAACGACGAACTGCATGAGCAACTGGCCGCGGCCTACCGCCAGTACGGCGATCCGCCGCAGGCCTCGATCCGCTGACCGGACGCACCCGACACCGCTTCTTCATACACTGATCCAGGAGACCCGACATGGAAGAGATCGTCATCGTTTCAGCCGCCCGCACGCCGATGGCTGCGTTCCAGGGCGAATTCGCCAGCGTCACCGCGCCGCAACTGGGCGCCGTGGCCATCCGCGCCGCCGTCGAGCGCGCCGGCCTGAAGCCCGGGCAGGTGGAAGAAGTGGTGTTCGGCTGCGTGCTGCCGGCCGGCCAGGGCCAGGCCCCGGCGCGCCAGGCCGCACTGGGCGCGGGCCTGCCGCTGGGCGTGGGCTGCACCACCGTCAACAAGATGTGCGGCTCGGGCATGCGCGCGGCCATGACCGTCTACGACGGGCTGATCGCGGGCTCGTTCGATATCGCCATTGCCGGCGGCATGGAGAGCATGACCAACGCACCGTACCTGGTGCCGAAGGGCCGCGGCGGCTACCGCATCGGCCACGGCATGATCTACGACCACATGATGCTGGACGGCCTGGAAGATGCCTATGACAAAGGCCGCGCCATGGGCACCTTTGGCGAGGACTGCGCCGCCAAGTACGGCTTTACGCGCGAGCAGCAGGACGAATTCGCGATGGAAAGCGTGCGCCGCGCCCAGCAGGCCACCGAGAACGGCGACTTCCGCTGGGAGATCGCGCCGGTGACGGTGTCGGGCAAGGGCGGCGACACCGTGATCGACACGGACGAAGGCCCGCGCCGCATCAAGCTCGACAAGATTCCCTCGCTCAAGCCCGCCTTTGCCAAGGACGGCACCATCACCGCCGCATCGTCGTCGTCGATCAACGACGGTGCCTCGGCGCTGGTGATGATGCGCGCCTCCACCGCGAAGCAGCTGGGCCTGCAGCCGATTGCGCGCATGCTGGGCCATACCACCCACGCGCAGGCGCCGGGCTGGTTCACCACCGCGCCGGTCGAGGCCATCGCCAAGCTGTACCGCAAGCTGGACTGGACCACCGACAGCGTCGACCTGTTCGAGATCAATGAGGCCTTCGCCGTGGTGCCGATGGCGGCCATGCACGACCACAAGATCCCGCGCGACAAGGTCAACATCCACGGCGGCGCCTGCGCGCTGGGCCACCCGATCGGCGCCTCGGGCGCACGCATCATGACCACGCTGATCGGCGCGCTGCGCAAGACCGGCGGCAAGCGTGGCGTGGCGAGCCTGTGCATTGGGGGTGGCGAGGCCACCGCGGTGGGAATCGAGATTCTCTGACGTAGTTCTGCGCCCCTCTCTCTCATAAAAGGGGAGGGGAGCAGACCCAGGCAGTTCGCTGAACCCAAGTAGCCAGTCAAAGGAGCACAGCCTTGCCAACCGTCCTGATCCTCGGTGCCTCGCGCGGCATCGGCCTTGAATTCGTGCGCCAGTACCGTGCCGACGGCTGGCGCGTCATCGCGGCGGCGCGCACGCCCGAAGGCGTCGGTGCGCTGCAGGCGCTGGGGGCCGAAGCCCACCAGGTCGATCTTTCCGATGCCGGCGCGGTCGCGGGCCTGGGCTGGAAGCTCGATGGCGAAGCCCTCGACGTGGCGATCTACAACGCCGGCGTGCTGGGACCCCGCACCGAAGGCGCGCAGCCGGTCACGCCGCAGGAATTCGACCAGGTGATGCATGTCAACGTGCTGGGTCCGATGATGGCGCTGCCGCTGCTGCTGCCCTACGTCGAAGCGGGCCAGTCCGGCCACGGCGGGGTGCTGGCGGTGCTGTCTTCGCGCATGGGCAGCATCACTGCGATGGAGCACAGCACCAGCTGGCTGTACCGCGTCAGCAAGGCCGGCGCCAATGCGGCGCTGCGCGCGGTCTCGCTCGATGCGCGCCACGCCACCTGCGTCGCGCTGCACCCGGGCTGGGTCAAGACCGACATGGGCGGCCAGGAAGCCGACCTGACCGTGCAGCAGAGCGTCAAGGGCATGCGCCAGGTGCTGGCCGGCGTCAAGCGGCGCGACAACGGCACCTTCCACAACTACGACGGCACGCCCATCCCCTGGTAAGCGCGCCCGCACACCTCATCACCGAACTGACATGCTGCTGACTCCCGAACAGGAAATGATCCGCGACGCCGTGCGCCAGTTCGCGCAGGAAGTGATCGCGCCGCAGGCCGCGCAGTGGGACCGCGACAAGACCTTCCCCAAGGACGTGCACCGCGAACTGGCGGCACTGGGCGCCTACGGCGTGGCGGTGCCGGAGGAATACGGCGGCGCCGGCCTGGACTACCTGTCGCTGGCGCTGATCCTGGAAGAGATCGCGGCCGGCGATGGCGGCACCTCTACCGTCATCAGCGTCAACAACTGCCCGGTGTGCAGCATGCTGATGTCGTTCGCCAGCGAGGCGCAGAAGCAGCAGTGGCTGGTGCCGCTGGCGCGCGGCGAGATGCTGGGCGCGTTCTGCCTGACCGAGCCGCACGTGGGCTCGGATGCGTCGGCACTGCGCACCACCGCGGTACGCGACGGCGACCACTACGTGCTCAACGGCGTCAAGCAGTTCATCACCAGCGGCCAGAACGCCGATGTGGTGATCGTGCTGGCGGTGACCGACAAGGCTGCCGGCAAGCGCGGCATCAGCGCTTTTATCGTGCCGACTTCGACCCCGGGTTACGTGGTGGCGCGGCTGGAGGACAAGCTCGGCCAGCACTCGTCGGACACCGCGCAGATCCTGTTCGAGGACTGCCGCGTGCCGGCGGCCAACCTGCTGGGCGACGAGGGCGGCGGCTACAAGATGGCGCTGTCGGGGCTGGAAGGCGGGCGCATCGGCATCGCTTCGCAGAGCATCGGCATGGCGCGCGCCGCGTTCGAGGCCGCGCTGGCCTATGCCAGGGAGCGCGAGAGTTTCGGCCAGCCGCTGTTCCAGCACCAGGCGGTGCAGTTCCGCCTGGCCGAGATGGCCACCCGCATCGAGGTGGCGCGCCAGATGGTGTGGCACGCCGCCGTGCTGCGCGACGCCGGCCGCCCGTGCCTGAAGGAAGCCGCCATGGCCAAGCTCTTTGCCAGCGAGATGGCCGAGCGGGTGTGCTCGGATGCGATCCAGGTGTTCGGCGGCTACGGCTACGTCAGCGACTTCCCGGTGGAGCGCATCTACCGCGACGTGCGCGTGTGCCAGATCTACGAGGGCACCAGCGATATCCAGAAGATCCTGATCGCGCGCGCGCTGGCCTAGGGCACAGCGATGCGCGTACGATGGGGTGCGTGCCGCGAAGGCGGCGCTTCCCTGATTCCAGTACCGGCAACCACAGCAAGAAGGGCCCCGACATGACCGCAGCGATCGACTTCTACTTTGATTTCTCTTCGCCTTACGGCTACTTTGCCAGCACCCGCATCGACGACCTGGCGCAGAAGTACGGGCGCATTGTCGCCTGGCATCCGATCCTGCTAGGCGTGGTGTTCAAGACCACGGGCGCCTCGCCGCTGCCGCAGTTGCCGCTCAAGGGCGATTATTCGTGGCGCGACTTCGAGCGCACCGCGCGCTTCCACGGCATCGAATACAAGCGCCCCACGCATTTCCCGCTGCCCACCACGCACGCCGCGCGCGCCATGCTGTGGCTGCAGAACCATCACGGCGACGACATCGCCACGGCCTTTGCCAAGTCCGTGTACCGCGCGCTGTTCGTCGACGACATCAATATCGCCGAGCCGGCCGAGATCATGAAGCTGGCCGAGCCGCTGGGCGTGGACGTGCAGGCGCTGGACGCCGGCGCCACCAGCTACCAGATCAAGGACCAGCTCAAGGCGGAGATCGACGTGGCGATGGCCAAGGGCGTGTTCGGCTCGCCCTTTGTCATCATCGACGGCGAGCCGTTCTGGGGCTTCGACCGCTTCGACCAGGTCGAGGCCCACCTGAAGAGCCGCCGCCAGACTGAACTCAGGGCCGTGCCGAGCCTGGACACCAAGGAAAAGAAACCCGCATGACTGCAGCAACCCGTGGCCATTCCGGCCGATTCGATTGCGTGATCTTCGACTGCGACGGCGTGCTCGTCGACAGCGAGCCCGTCGTCAACCGCGTGCTCAACCAGATGCTCAACGAGCTTGGCATCGAGATCTCGCTGGAAGACTCCACGCGCCTGTTCCTGGGGCGCGCGGTGCGCGAGGAGCTGGACATGATCGCGCGCATGCGCGGCGCGCCGCTGCCCGAGAACTGGCTGTCGACCTGGCTGGCCCGCCGCAACGCGGTGCTGGAAGCCGAAGTCGTCGCGGTGGCGCATGTGCGCGAGGCCATTGGCAAGATCGCCGCCACCGGCATGCCGGTGTGCGTGGCCTCGGGTGCGGACCGCGTCAAGGTCAAGCTGCAACTGACCAGGACCGGCCTGGTTGAGCTGTTCCGGCAGGATGCGCGCGAGCACATCTTCTCCGCCACCGAGGTGGCGCGCAGCAAGCCCGCGCCCGATGTGTACCTGCTGGCCGCGCGCACCATGGGCGTGGAGCCGGCGCGCTGCGCCGTGGTGGAAGACAGCCCGACCGGCGTGACCGCGGGCGTGGCCGCCGGCATGACAGTGTTCGGCTATGCCGAGCGCAACGATGCCGCGCTGCTGCGCGAGGCCGGCGCGGGTACCATCTTCACCGATATGCGCGACCTGCCGGAGCTGGTGGGATGACAGGGCGGACCACGGCAGGCCGCCTGCCCAAGGCCGGACCGGTGCCGTGCCCGTGCGGCGGCGCGGACTATGCCGCCTGCTGCGGCCGCTTCCATCGTGGCGAGGCACTGCCGCCCAATGCCGAGGCGCTGATGCGCTCGCGCTACAGCGCCTATGTGCTGAACGACATGGAATGGCTGCGGCAGACCTGGCATCCATCGACCTGCCCGGCCGACCTGTTGCCGGATACCGCCACACGCTGGCTGGGGCTTACGGTGAAGGCGCATGCGCAGCAGGACGACACCCATGCCGAAGTGGAATTCGTGGCGCGCTACAAGGTAGGCGGGCGCGCCTGGCGGCTGCATGAGCGCAGCCGCTTTGTCCGCGAAGCGCGCGCGCCCGGCGAAGCGCCGCGCTGGCTTTATGTGGATGGGGACATCATCGGGGAGGCACCATGAGCATCGACAAGCGGAACGAGCCTGAGTACCTGCTGTATTGCTTTGCCCAGTCCGGCAATGCCTACAAGGTGGCGCTGCTGCTGGAAACCGTCGGCGTGCAGCGCGGCCAGCAGCTGTGGCAGCCGCGCTTCGTCGACTTCTTCAATGGCGAGACCCGCACGCCGGAATACCGCGCCATCAACGTGATGGGCGAGGTGCCGGTGCTGGAGTTCGGCGGCCAGCGCCTGTCGCAGTCCGGTGCCATCCTGGAAACGCTGGCCACGCGCCTCGATGCCTACGGCCCGCGCGATGAGGCCGAGCGTGCCGAGGTGCTGCGCTGGCTGCTGTTCGACAACCACAAGTTCACCTCCTACACCGCCACCTACCGCTTCATGCGCAACTTTGCCAGGTCGCCGGATCCGGCCGTGCTGGAGTTCTTCCGTGCGCGCTGCGAAGGCGCGTGGAACGTGCTCAACGCGCACCTGGCCGGGCAAGCGTTCCTGCTGGGCGAGCGCGCCACCATCGCGGACTTCTCGCTGGCGGGCTACGTCTTCTTCGACGACGAGATCGGCGTGCACTGGCGCAAGGAGTATCCGCATATCCACGCGTGGGCCGAGCGCATCCGTGCGCTGCCGGGCTGGAAGCATCCCTACGACCTGATGCCAGGGCACCCGCTGCCTGGGCACGCAGGCTGAGCCCGGCCGCTGGCAGGACGGCAAAGACCAACATCAAGCAGGAAGAGACACAGATGCCCACCCTGGAAACCAAACTCAACGCCCGCTCTGAATCCTTCAAGGCCAACGCCGAGTCGATGCAGGCCCTGGTGGCCGATCTCAAGGCCAGGATCGCGAAGCTGGCCGAAGGCGGCGGCGAAGACGCGCGCAACAAGCACCTGTCGCGCGGCAAGCTGCTGCCGCGCGAGCGCGTGCAGCAGCTGCTGGATCCGGGCACGCCGTTCCTGGAGCTGTCGCAGCTGGCCGCGTACGACATGTACGACCATGCCGCGCCGGGCGCGGGCATCATCACCGGCATCGGCCGCGTGGCCGGGCAGGAATGCGTGATTGTCTGCAATGACGCCACCGTCAAGGGCGGCACGTACTACCCGATGACGGTCAAGAAGCATGTGCGCGCGCAGGAGATTGCCGAGGAGAACAACCTGCCTTGCATCTACCTGGTGGATTCCGGCGGCGCCAACCTGCCCAACCAGGACGACGTGTTTCCCGACCGCGACCACTTCGGCCGCATCTTCTACAACCAGGCCAATCTGTCCAAGCGCGGCATCCCGCAGATCGCGGTGGTGATGGGCTCGTGCACCGCCGGCGGCGCCTACGTGCCGGCGATGAGCGATGAATCCATCATCGTCAAGAACCAGGGCACCATCTTCCTGGGCGGCCCGCCGCTGGTGAAGGCGGCCACCGGCGAGGAAGTCAGCGCCGAAGACCTGGGCGGCGCCGACGTGCATACGCGCCTGTCGGGCGTGGCAGACTACTTTGCGCAGAATGACCACCACGCGCTGAGCCTGGCGCGCAATATCGTGCAGCACCTGAACCGCCGCAAGCCGGACCAGATCCGCCTGCATGAGCCGGTCGAGCCGCTATACCCGGTGGAAGAACTGTACGGCGTGATCCCCACCGACACGCGCAAGCCCTACGACGTGCGCGAGGTGATCGCGCGCCTGGTCGACGGGTCCGAGTTCGACGAGTTCAAGGCGNTAGCACCTCAGGGTGATGCGCCGCCATGCCGCGACCCGCGTACGCCCCGCTCAGCTCCGACAGGTCCATCTGCTCGATGACTTCCACCACGAACCGCGCCAGATGACCTTCGGGCAACCAGTCCTCCACTGACGGCGGCAACAGATAGTCGGTCTGACGATCAACGGGCACGAAGCGACTCACCTATGGACTCTCTCAGAAACTTGTTAATTTATTAACGCCCAACCCGTCCCGCCGGACGACCGGGGATCCCGAAAATCCGACAGTCTCCTAGAAGCTGGCATTGCTGTTGTGAGCAGTGTGCTGGCGATTAATTGCATATTTGGCGATGCCGAAGGCGACTGAGCACGTGTTGTTGGCGAAGTGCTCTGATCTTCAAGGAAGTGTTCGGCATGGCAGCCGGGCGCCTGCGGGCGCGCGTGCCCGAGTGGGAAGCGCAGGTCCGCGGTGCTGGCCAGCGCCTTGACCCACGGGCTGCGGCATACTGCCGGCTCGCTTCTCCAAAAACTTCCCAAACTCAAGTCCGACAGCCTTCTGAATCGCATCTGACGCACCTACTGTGCTGCACTGCAGGGTGAGTGCCGGTTCGGAATATGCTAAAAAGGCGTGCCGCGCGGCGAGCACAAAGGAGCTCTCGTGCTTGGCACGGCCGGTTTGGACTGGCGGAAGCGGGCGCCGATGCCCCGGGCAACAGGAATTACCCATGTCGAGGAAGCGGAAATGACCCAGTCCTATGCGCTGCGACACGCACGACGCGTCTCATCCGTGGTCGGCAGGGCGTCATTCCATGAGGCTGCCGCGGAGGCTCGCCTGTTCCGCTCTTGGACGCGATCGCTCAATACCTTCCAACTGGACCCGGGAAATATGTCTGGCCCGCGCGTAATCAGCGCCGCGGAGCTGAAAGACAGGCGCAACAGCGCCGAGGCCCTGTTGCGCTTCTCGAACCCGGTGGTGGAGCGGTTGCACGGCGTCGTCGGCAAAGCGGGCTATTGCGTCTTGGTAGCCGACGCCGATGGCGCGCTGATCGATTTCCGCGGCCAGGAAGACCGCCGCAAGGAGTACCGGCAGCACGGGCTGTATCACGGCCGCTATTTCACGGAGGACTCAGAGGGAACCAGCGCGGTGGCCTGCGTCCTGGCCGACAAGGAACCCATTACCGTCCACACCGAGGATCACTTCAGGGCCGCGTTCACATGCCTCACCTGTACCGCCGCCCCCATTATTTCGCCTTCCGGCGAATTGACCGGCGTACTGGACGTATCGGCCGTGCGGAACAGCGAAAATCGCGACTCTCAGGAATTGATCTATGCCTGGGTATGCCAGGCGGCGGAAATGATCGAGAACGCCTGTCTGCTACACGATACCAGCCACCTGTGGACGCTGTACCTGCACCGCAGCCAGGACTACCTGAGCCTGCATCCCGAATTGCTGATCGCGTTCGACGATGCCGGCAACATCGTGTCTATGAACCGGCAAGCAAAAAGCACATTGAGCGCGCTATACGCCGCGATTCCGGCGAACGTTCAGCATCTGTTCGACCTGAAGGCCGAACAGGTTATCGACCTGAACAGCGGCCCGGATATGTTCCCGTTGCGTCTGTCCCCCGGCGGAGACAGCTTCTTTGCAAGACTGCGCCCGCCGCGCAACGCCGTGCGCGCAATGGCCGTGACACCGGAACAGCCAGCCGCCGCCCACGCCGCGCACGCCTCCCGTGCCATCGCCAGCGCACAACTGGTCGCCGGAGATGCGCAAGTCTCGTCGCATCTCGCCCGTGCGCTCCAGATCGTCGACCGGCGCATTCCCATGCTGCTCCAAGGCGAGACCGGAACAGGCAAGGAGGCGTTCGCGCTCGCCGTTCATCGCAGGTCGCTGCGTGCATCGCAGCCATTTGTCGCCGTGAACTGCGCGGCGATCCCCGATACGCTGATCGAAAGCGAACTGTTCGGTTACGCCGAAGGCGCATTCACCGGCGCGAAGCGCAAGGGGCTCAAGGGGAAGATACTCCAGGCGCATGGAAGCACCTTATTCCTCGACGAGATCGGCGACATGGCTTTGCCGCTGCAGACGCGGCTGCTTCGCGTTCTGGCGGAGAACGAGCTGGTACCGCTGGGTTCCGAGCAATCGGTGCGGGTCGACATCAATCTGATCTGCGCGACCCACAGGGATCTTGCACGCATGGTCTCCGACGGTATATTCCGCGAAGATCTCTACTATCGCCTGACTGGCGCCGTGATCCGGCTGCCTCCCCTACGCGATCGCTCCGACCTCGGCGAGCTCATCGATTTCTTTCTGGCGGACGAAGCCGACGCGCACGGGAGCCACCCCGCGCTGTCCAGCGAGGCACTGGCATGCATCCGCCGCTATCGCTGGCCCGGCAATGTACGGCAGTTGCGCATGGCGTTGCGGTACGCATGCGCGCTGGCCGCCTCCTCCGGCGTCATTGCCGTCGAACATCTTCCCGACTATCTGCGCTGCGCCGCCGAAGACGTCATGGCAACGCCGGAAGCGGCAAGTTCGTCAATCGGGGCACATCCATTCGACAGTACAGGCCTGCGCCCCAGCGAGCATCTCGAACGGGAGCGCATCGTGCAAATGCTCGCCTGCCATCATTGGCGCGTCAAGGAGACCGCCAAAGCGCTGGGCATGAGCCGCGCGACCATCTACCGCAAGATGGCCAGATACAACATTGTCTATCCGGGTTCGGCATCCCTGCCGGGATCCATTCCCTTGTCTCAGAGGGACGAGGCGAACTGAGGCACAGTGTCTCACTGGATCGAGTCAGGCCGTCTCACTCCCGTGGCGCCGTAGTTTGCCTCGCCATGGGCAGAATCGTGCTGTAGCGCAGCAATAATCCCGCGTAGCCCACGGTTCACCGCGCCTGCGCCTGGCACGCGCCATGTTGCACTGCAGCGTACGCATTACTCTCGCCATCCTCCCGCTTCCACCGTACTGACTGGCATGGTTCATGCGGATTTCGTCCCGCACGAAGGCCATGCCAGGCACGAACCGGCCACACCCGCATGGCCTCCGTCGATCCCCCACAATTACGATGGAGACACAACCGTGAGCAACGAGAGTTCGGCACATCAGCCCAGCATGAAGGCCGCCGTATGGCGGGGTCGCCAGGATATCCGCGTCGAAGAGGTACGCGTCCCGGACAAGCCCGCCGATGGATGGGTAAAGATTCGCGTGCACTGGTGCGGCATCTGCGGGTCGGACTTGCATGAATATGTCGCGGGGCCGGTTTTTATCCCGGTCGACCATCCCCACCCGCTCACCGGACTGAAGGGTCAATGCATTCTCGGTCACGAGTTCAGCGGCGAAATTGCGGAACTGGGTGCAGGCATTACCGGTTTCAAGGTCGGCGAACGCGTCACCGCAGACGCCTGCCAGCATTGCGGGAAATGCTATTACTGCACTCATGGCCTGTACAACATCTGCGAGAACCTCGCATTCACCGGCCTGATGAACAACGGCGCATTCGCGGAATACGTCAACGTGCCGGCGGAACTGCTCTACAAGTTGCCGGAGAACTTTCCAGCCGAGGCAGGTGCGTTGATCGAACCGCTGGCGGTGGGGCTTCATGCCGTGAAGAAAGCCGGCAACATCGTCGGCCAGACGGTGGTGGTGGTGGGTGCCGGCACCATCGGCCTATGCACGATCATGTGCGCGAGGGCGGCCGGCGCAGGGCGCATCATCGCGCTCGAAATGTCGTCGGCGCGCAAGAAGAAGGCGATCGAGGTCGGTGCCAACGTAGTCATTGATCCCAAGGAGTGCGACGCGATCGCCGAGGTCAAGGCCTTGACTGGCGGCTATGGCGCAGATGTGTCCTTCGAGTGCATCGGCAACAAGGCCACGGCGAAGCTTGCCATCGACGTGATCCGCAAAGCCGGGAAATGCGTGATGGTGGGCATCTTCGAAGAACCCAGCTCGTTCAATTTCTTCGAGATCGTAGCGACCGAGAAGGAAATCATCGGATCGCTCGCCTATAACGGCGAATTCGCCGACGTAATCCGCTTCATCGCCGATGGCCGCATCGACGTGCAGCCGCTCATCACAGGGCGAATCTCCCTCGCCGACATTGTGTCGCACGGCTTCGAAGAGTTGGTCAACAACAAGGACGGCAACGTCAAGATCATCGTACAGCCGGTTGCCAGCGTGACGGCTTGACGCCCATTCACTCCCACGCGCCGCGTTGACCGACGCGGACGCCCCTCCTCTCCCACCGGTATGCGAGCCTGCGCGATGCATCATCGCGCATAGGACATCGCGCGCGCCTCGCGTGCCGGGCTTGCATCGTACTGGACATCCCGGTCATGGAACCCCTCAGCCCCAACATCGAAGCTCAAGCAACACCAGCGCTCGCGCCTGCCGGACTCGCGCTGCGGCCAATAGCATTCTCCGTGGCCGTATTTCTGATCGTGCACGGCATCAGCCTTGGCATATGGCGCCTGTTCGCGGACCCCAGGCAGGCCGTCTGGCAGTATGCCCCCCAACCGTTTGGCATGCACCTGTTCTGGGGCATCCTGGTGCTCGTCTTCATCGGCTTCAACTTCGGCATGGCCGGATTCTCGGCATTGAAGCAGCCCATACGGGGCTGCGCCGCCACCGTCGTAACGCTGGCGCTGTCCTTCGCTGTGCCCGCCGTCCTCGTCTACGGCTACGGCGAACTGGATCCGGCATTCGGCGCCATCGGCAGCGCCGGCTATGACGCAGCCGGCCTAATCGTGCTGATTGGCTTCTATGGCTTCGGCATATTGGCGACGGGTATGGCCGGATGGCCATGGTCCGCTAGCGGCCTGAGCCCCGCGGCCAGCGGCCTTGCGCAAATCGCCGCCGGCGTTTGCCTCACCGGTCTGGGCTATTTCCTGTTGATCTATCCCAGCGTATCGACCGCCACCGCGCCGCATGCGACCCTGCTGCCGCTGCCGGTGGCGATCGGCTGGTTCTATTCCGTCATTGTGGTGTGGTTGACGACGTTCCTGATCTTCGACAACTGGCCGTGGAACCGGCTGCGCCGGAAATGCCATACGGCGCTCGCCGCGCTGGGCGGCAATATCCTTCTGGGCACGGCGCTATACGCCGCGCATCTGGCCTTGCTCAGATGGGCTCTCATCCCGCCCGACGCCATCGAGAAAATCGGGGCGATGTTCCCAAGCTGGCCAGCGCAACTGGGCGTATGGATTGCCTTCTGGCTGATCTTCTGGGCCAACGTCGCCGGCAACTGGCCCAACCGGTTCAATGCCGGCACAAACCGGGCGATACGCGCCGCGTCGTGCTGGGGCCTTGGGCTGATCTCTTTCTTCGCATACACGCGATGGTTTGCCGGGGCGGTGCTCCATGAAGCGGAGATCGTCCCCGGCTTTGGCGGCGATCCGCTTACCTGGGTCGACCTACTCAACTACATCATGCTGATCTACGCCGTCTATTTCGAGTTCTACGGCCTCTCGAAAAAGACGGACTGAAGTTCTCAGCGCCGGGCCTCGCCTCCGCGCACCGTATGCGCGGCGCCCCGCGCACCTCGCCCTGCCCCGCTGCTGCAGCCACTTGCAGCGACAGATGTCCCGCCCGATGCGACATCTGTCTCGCCGCCAGGCGCGACAGATGTCTGCCGCGAGCCCGCCGTCGGGCCTGACTTCTCCACGCGCATCCCGCCTGCGGCAAGGGCTGGCGGGTTGCTCCGCGCCTCGCACGACGCGTCGCGATGAGGCCAAGACCCTGCGTAGTACCGACCCGATCCGAATCCTCGGCGACGCGCTGCGCGCCGGCGGCCTGCTCGACGAAGTGGCCGAGGCCGATTTGCGTGCGGCGGTTACCGCTCGCATCGATGCTGCCTATGACTTCGGCCGCAACAGCCCCTACCCGGCAGCCAGCGAAGCGCTGCAGCACGTCTTCGCGCAGTAAGTCCCGCACCCGACCAAACAGGAGACCACTATGCAAACGGCACAAGACGCGGCCCAAGGCACGCGCACCCTTACCATGGCCCAGGCCATCGCCGAGGCCATCGGCCAGGAGATGGAGCGGGACTCGCGCGTATTCGTGATGGGCGAAGACATCGGCAAGTACGGCGGCGTCTTCAGGACAAGGATCAGGAACTCAAGCTGTGGCTCGATGAGGCCTATGGCCCTTGCTCGACGGCCCTCCCAGGGAACCTCCCGAGGTTTTGACGCGGCGGCGTCGTGTTTCAGGGATTCACCGGCTCAGACTTGCCAGCCGGCGGCAGCCTTGTTTGGCGAGCCTGTGTAGCCTCCGAGGAGGCGCGCGGAGTTTGGGAGTAACTGAGTTAGGCGCACCCGCAACACGCAGGCGGCAGCCAGAGAATTGCTATTCCGCGCGAATCTTCGCCTCCGCCACAATCTTGGCGGAGCGAACCATGTCCTCCTTCTGAAATCGCGCGAAGTCTTCCGGCGTGCCTGGCGACAGTAAGTAGCCTTGCTCGGCGAGGCGCGTGCGGAGATCCGACGCTAGCGCTTTATTGACCGCAGCGTTAAGCCGCTTTGTCACGTCGGCTGGCAAATTCGACGGACCCCATAAGCCGTACCAGGAGTAGAACTCGTAGCCTGGCACGGTTTCAGCGACCGTGGGCACATCAGGCATCGAAGGCAGCCGATCCCTCGATGTCACGGCAACTACGCGGACCATGCCACTCTTGTGATACGACATGACACCTAGCACCGGATCAATGAAGCCATCGATCGCGCCACCGATGAGATCCTGATAGGCGGGTGAAGAACCTTTATAGGGAACGACCAGATAATCGATCTTGCCCGCGCGCTTAAGCAGTTCCGTGGACAAGTGTCCCGCCGAGGCTTGCGATCCGATCGCGAAGGACATCTTCCCCGGATGCGCCTGCGCGTAGGAAATCAGCTCCTTAATGTTCCGGATCGGCAGTTTCTTATTGACCGATACGGCTAGCGGGCCTTTACCCACTAGCGCAATGGGCGTGAAGTCTTTTACCACGTCGTAGGGCGACGACTTCAACGTCATTGGCGTGGTAGTGAAAGTGGATGCGCTGAACAACAGCGTGTATCCGTCCGCAGCACTTTTGGCTACGGCATCGCCACCGATCACGCCTTGCCCGCCAGGACGGTTTTCGACGATGAAGCTTTGTCCAGTTTCCTCCGACAGCTTCTGGGCGAGCATGCGGCCCACGGTATCGGTCGGCCCGCCCGGCGGAAATGGAATGATGACTTTTACTGCCTTGGACGGGTAGCCTTGGGCTGAGGCGAGCACGCTGGTGCCAAGAAGCAGTGCGCCCGCGACGGCGCAAAGATAGGATTGGTACAGCCTTTTGAACAGCATGGTGTGTCTCCTCTGTTTCGACTGCGAATGCGCTACCGTTGGCGGCAGGCACGCAGCCATGCCACCACGCGGTAACGCAACAGGCGATAGGATGGCTGGGAAATGCGCAGCCTGTTCCTCGCCGTTGCGATAGATTTCGCTTCTCTTTGTGGTATAGGGGATGCGGCGACCTCAGGGTTGTGCCAGCGCCGCCATCTCGGCGAAGAGATCCGCCTTGCCCTCGAAGCCAATGCCAGGCAGTTCCGGCATAGTGATGTGGCCGTCGATCACCTTCACCCCATCCGGGAAGCCCCCATAGGGTTGGAAAAGATCGGGATAGCTCTCATTGCCACCGAGGCCCAGCCCAGCGGCGATGTTGAGAGACATCTGGTGTCCACCATGCGGGATACAGCGGCTCGGCGACCAGCCATGGGTCTTCAGAACTTCCAGGGTTCGCTCGTACTCGACCAGTCCGTAGGACAACGCGCAATCGAACTGGAGGTAGTCGCGATCGGGACGCATGCCGCCATACCGAATCAGGTTGCGAGCATCCTGATGGCTGAACAGATTCTCACCGGTGGCCATTGCTCCCGGGTAGTACTCGGCCAACGTAGCCTGCAGGTGATAGTCGAGGGGATCGCCGGCTTCCTCGTACCAGAACAGCGGGAAGTCGCGCAGCATCTTGGCGTAGGCAATGGCAGTATCGAGATCGAATCGTCCGTTCGCATCGACAGCAAGTTTCGCGTCAGAGCCGATTTCCTGAAGTACCGCTTCGATGCGCAGTCGGTCCTCTTCGACGCTTGCACCGCCAATCTTCATCTTGACCACGTTGTAGCCGCGCTTGAGGTAAGAGCGCATTTCCGAGCGGAGCGCATCCAGACCTTTGCCGGGGTAATAGTAGCCGCCGGCCGCGTACACAAACACGCGCGGGTTAGCTTGGACACCATGCCGGTCGGCCAGGAACTGGAAGAGTGGCTTGCCAGCAATCTTAGCCACGGCGTCCCACACAGCCATGTCGATCGTACCCACCGCGACTGAGCGCTCGCCGTGGCCGCCGGGCTTCTCGTTAGACATCGCTGCCGCCCACACGCGCGTGGGGTCGAGATTGGTGCCGCTATCGTCAAGCAGCGAATCGGGATCGGCTTCCAGAATGCGTGAGGCAAATCGTTCGCGGATCAGGCCACCCTGACCGTAGCGGCCGTTCGAGTTGAAGCCATAGCCGATGACGCGCTTCCCGTCACGAACGGCGTCAGTCACCACCGCGACAAGGCTGGTCGTCATTTTCGAGAAATCGATGTAGGCGTTGCGAATCGGTGACGAAATCGGCTTCGTCACCTCAACGATGTCAGTAATGCGTACGGACATTGCTATCTCCGGTATCTGTGTTGTGTTGGGTGCCTGCCGGCGTAGTGGTGCGGTTCAGGTACGGCACTAGAGTGAGCCACCACCGCAGATCACGATCTGCTGGCCGGTAATGGCCCCCGCGTCTGGCCCGAGCAGGAAGCTCACCAGCCCAGCGACTTCTTCCGGACTGATAAAGCGGCCAATCGGGGGCACGCGTGGGGGTGTTCCCTGGCGCCCAGGGTCGTTAAGCATCGGGGTCTCCGTGGCACCCGGTGCTACGACATTGACGGTGATCCCGCGCGGGGCCAGTTCCGCTGCCCACGAGCGGGCCATGCCGACCAAGGCCGCCTTGGTCGCTGCGTACTGGCTGCGTCCAGGGGCCCCGGCGGCTGTACGGCTGCCGATCAGCACGATGCGTGCGCCGCGCGGCAGCTTCGGCATCAACGCGTTGGCGAGCACAGCAGCCGCATCGACGTGGATGCGCCACATGCCCTCCCCGTCTTCGGGCTTGAGGGCGCCAAGCACGGCGGTTCGCATGAAGCCTGCTGCGTGGACGATGGCATCAATCCGCGGCAGCGCCGCCACGGTTGCGGCGAGCTTAGAAGCATCAGTCAGGTCGACCTCGATTGCCCGAAAGCCTTTGGTGCTGGGAGCGGGCGTGCGGTCCAGCCCGATGACTTGCCATCCGGCGTCCAGCAAGCGACGCGTGATGGCAGCGCCTATGCCGGAGCTGGATCCGGTAACGAGCACCACACCCGTGCCGGTATTTCGAGTGGATTGATTCATGACTGCCCCTTTGGGAACGAATGGCCCCTCTCTTGGCGCGGCATGATTGCGGCGCCAAGAGGCCTTGCGCGTATCTGCTTCGGGATCAGGCGGCTGCTTGTTGCGTGATGCCGGCGTGTGCCAAGGCGGATTGGATTGCGGCCAACTCAGCAGCCGAAGGGGCGTGGGTCGGCGGACGCACCGTCCCATCGCGAAGGATGCCAGCCAACGCCATGGCCGCTTTCATGCGGCCGTGCGCCTCGCCAGTCGGCTCGCCGGCGCCATATACCGCGTCCTTAAGCGGGTTGATCAACGCTTGCACACGCATTGCCTCACGCAAGTCGCCGGCCTTGACGGCCTTGAGCAGGTCATTGATCAGACCGGGGATCAGCGATGCGAAGCCAACCAATGCACCGTCCAGGCCCTGCACCATCGACGCCAACAGGTATTCGTCGTGGCACGTCATGAGAACCTTGGTCGGATCGGCCTCGCGGATCGCCTTGATGTCACGGGCGTACTTGTTCATCTCACGCTCGCCCATCTTGAAGGCCTTGACGTAAGGCAGCTTGGCAAGTTCGGCAAGCAATTCGCTGGAGTAGGAGCCACGCGTCCAAGCCGGGTAAATATGCACCACCAACGGCAGGCCGCTGGCCCTGCCAATGGCTTCGAAGTAGTCGAGGCAGTGTTCCGGCTTGAAGCCGAAGCGCAGCCAATGGTGCGGCGGCATGATATCGAGTCCCGCGGCGCCCGCTTCCGTGGCCCAACCGGCCTGTTCCACGGCATCGTTGATGCCTTCACATACGATGGACGAAATGACCGGGCAGATTCCCTTGGTGGCGTCCGCGGTGATGCGCGTCACTTCGGCGCGCTCACGCGGTGTCAGTGAGAAAACCTCACCGGTGTGACCATTGGTCATCAATGCAGTCACGCCTTCCTGAGCACCGAGCCACTTGGCAAAGCGCCGCAATTCCGGTTCGTTGATGCTGTAGTCCGCGTTGAAGGGAACCGCGATGGCAGGAATGATGCCGTGGAAGTTGATATCGGACACGTTTGTCTCCAGGGAAAAAGCTAGCGCCTAAGGCGCAGACGAGGGGTTGGGGAAGCAGCGGGCGGCATATCGGGAGCGATAAAGCCACCAGAAGATTGCAGCGAGCGGGAGAGGCTGGCCGCGGCCTCGACGACTGCAGGCGCCGTGGCGGATTCGAATTCATCGAGAGAAGTGTTCAAGGCAGGCGCAGCGACGCTAAGTCCAGCGATGGGCACGCCGTCCACATCGAGCACCGGGGCGGCGACCACAAAAAGACCGGACACCGTTTCCTGGTTAGAGACTGCGTAGCCCTGGGCACGCACCGACTTCAGGCGTTCAAGAATGGTGTCGAGGTCCGTCTGCGTGGTCGGTGTCAGCTTTTGACGCGGCTGTGCCTCAAGCACGCGGATCTGCGTCTGCTCTGGCAGCCAGGCAAGGATTGCATAACCGACAGCCGTGGAATAAGCGGGTATCCTGCTGCCGATGCGGATATCCACCCCGAGGCGCGTCAGCCCCGCCAGGACACGCTCGGTGTATAAGACATCCGCGCCATCGAGAACTCCAACGGAAGCGGCTTCATTGACCTCTCCGACCAGCTCGCGGAGGATCGGCCGTGCACGCGTACGAAGATCCGCATGGGCAATGGCGTTGAAGCCAAGGTCTAATACTTTCAGGGAAAGCCTGAACAGGCGTGTGTCGGGCACGCGTTGTACGTATCCGATGTCAACCAGCGTGTTGAGAAACCGGAATGCCGTGGCGTTATCCAGTCCAGAGCGGCGTGCTACCTCGGCCATCGTCAGTTCGGGCTCCTGGGCCGAGAACGCTTCGAGGATGCGAAAGCCCTTCGCCAGCGACTGCACCGTGTTCTTGGATGCGTCGCCTGCGCTGGTCGTCTTCGAAGCGGATCGGAAGGATTTCTCGGTTGCCATGTCAATCTCCACTGTGAGTTCGGAATCCGAATTTTAATTCGGGAGCTTCACAGAGGAAAGCCCAGAAGGGTGTCGTCACGAGCCGTAGGCATTCTTCTATTCATCCGCTCCGGTACGAAATTCGGATTGCGAATTTAAGTTCGGAATACTGGCTTAAAAAATCGCCAGTTGCGCCTGGCTCACTTCTATCGCGAGTCAAATTCGGAATGCGAACTTTGATTCGCGATATATGAGACATTGTAGGCAGCGCTTCCCCACTTTCGCAAGGAGGAAGAAATCGGGATTTTTACTGAGTCGGGCCATGGATTCGCCGATTCGAGGCATACGTGCATTATTCGCCATTCCGCAGCACCAGTGGATCTACTCCTGCAGGCATCGCAATTGGTGCCTGTCTGCGGCACCACCCCTCGCGTGTGCGACGTGATGGTCATCGTCGACGCCTGCTGGTTTCGCCTGGTTGGCCAAAGCCAGGCCTCAGACACCCGCATAACAGCCAAAGTCAATAGCGGATCAGCAGCCGCCTCCCGCGAGATCCGCACGCTGGCGCATCCCTACTCCTCGACGCGGACTTGCCGCTCCTTGGCCGCATTCTTGTCCATTTTGGCCGCATGAGCCGCTGCCTGCCCGAGCAAGGCGCATGCGCCCTCGGCACGACGCTGGGGCGCCGGCATCCTCAGCGACCGCTACGGCCGCGCCCGCATCCTGGTGTTTGCCATCATCTGGTTCACGTTGTTCGGCGTGCTGGCGGGCTTTGCCCAGACGTATAACCAGTTGCTGATCGCCCGCACATTGCAGGGCCTCGGTTTTGGCGGCGAGTGGGCGGTGGGCGCGGCGCTGATGGCCGAAGTCATCGATGCCAGGCATCGCGGCAAGGCCATGGGCTACGTGCAGTCGGGCTTTGCCCTGGGCTGGGCGCTGTCGGTCGTCGTGGCCACCCTGCTGCTGGCGTGGCTGCCTCCGGAAACGGCGTGGCGCGTAGCGTTCTGGAGCGGCATCATTCCCGCGTTTATCGTCCTCTTCATCCGGCGCCATATCAAGGATGCGCCGATGTTCGAGCGCGCCCGGAAGAGTCATGCACCGCGCGCTTCGCTTGCCTCGGTATTTAACCGCAAGTACGCCCGCTCCCTGATCCTGTCGAGCGTGCTGGTGATCGGGCTGCAGGCCGGCTGCTACGCCATCCTGGTCTGGCTGCCCTCCTTGCTCAGCCAGCGGGAAGTCGCTGCTGCGTCGAAGATCGTCACGGTTTTCATCATGGCGTTTGGCTCATTTTGTGGCTTCGCGGTGGCCGCCGATCTTTGCGATCGCATCGGTCGGCGCCCCACGCTGATTCTGCTGTCGATCTGCGCATGGATCGTCACGGTCAGCTATATGCTGCTGCCGCTGAATGCCACTCTCACCGCTATCCTGGGTTTCCTGGTCGGCTTCTCTGCAATCGGCATGTTCGCCGCCCCGGGGCCCTTCCTCAGCGAACTGTTTCCCACCCATGTGCGCACCACTTGCATGGGCTTCGCCTACAACGTGGGCAAGTCGGTGGGCGCGGGTTCCATCGTCGGTGTCGGCGTGCTGTCCACCCACATCGGCCTGGCCAATGCCATGGGCGCATTCTGCCTGGTTGCCTATACCTTCGCGGTGTTCGGCATCCTGCTGCTACCCGAGACGCGCGGCATTGCCATCGAGAACATCGGCGGAGAGAACGATCACAATGAGGCCGCGCCGCTGGGCAGCCCGGCGCGGGCGCAGACCTGACATACGGCGCTGTCACAACCGCAAGCGCAGGACCAAGATACCAACCAAATTTGAGTCAAAAGGAGCCGACATGATTCGCCTGCTGTACCTGCTGGTCAGGCCTGAGGGCATGTCCGACGAAGCCTTCCGCGCGGAATGCCTGCGCCACGATGAGATGTCGCGCGATGTGCCGGGCCTGCACAAGTATGAGGTCCGCCTCCGCAAGGACTGGTTCGAGCATGGAAAGACCTTCATCGGCCAGCTCAAACCCTTCCGTACCACGCCGGTCTCTGGCGAAAAAACGGCCGGCATTTCTGCCGGCCAAACGTCCTTAACAGGGAAAGCTAAGGTCGATATGAAGTTGTCACGGGCACGCCAGGGAGCGCACCTCTTCCTGCGGGTAGAGAATCAGAAGCGATGGCGCATGCCAAGCATGGCGCCGGTCTGGTTTTGGCCTGGCACCGTATTGGGCGTACTGGTTACACCGAAGGTCGCATTGCCCTTGTTGTTCACGTAGCCGAGCAGCAGGTACGCGTCAGTGCGCTTGGACAACGCGTAGTCGGCGTTCAGCACGAACATCCACGAATCCTTGCTGTCGGTGCGGGCGTCGGTATAGTAAGCCGCACCGGTCAGGGTAAAGGCAGGAGTGAACTTGTAGTTCGCGCCAAGCCAGTACAGATTGTCGTGACGGGCCGTGCCGGTCGTAACTTCGTCACGCATCCAGCGGTAGCCGCCAAACACTTTGGCCGCACCAACGGCATACGACGTACCGATCGCGGCACGCTTCGCGGCGAGGTCCGCAGAAGCAAGGGTGCTGCCCTGGAATTGGTCGTACGCGACGCCCACCGAGAAAGGCCCGTTCGCATAGGCCAAACCACCGCCAAAGTTGGTGCCGACCTTGAAGTGGCCCGGCACTTCGCCACCAAGGCCCGCGTTGACGTCACGGCCGAAACTGTAGAAGCCCGTCGCCGTCAAGCCGCCAAACTTGCCGGTGTATTTGATGGCGTTGTCGGCACGGCCGTTGAACTGGTTGTCGACCGAATTTAGCGAGTACATCGGTCCCACCGCCATCGGATCATAGGCACCAAACAGGTCATACAGCGAGTTTTGCTGACGACCGAGTGTGACGGCACCGAATTTGCCCTGCAGGCCAACATAGGCCTGGCGACCGAACAGTCGGCCGCCCTGCGCGGATTTACCGCTATCGATATCGAAGCCGCTTTCCAGCACGAAGATGCCCTTCAGGTTGCTGCCGAGGTCCTCGACCCCGCGCAGCCCCCAGCGCGAACCTGAGAGGCCGCCGGAAGTCACACCAACGACCGAGCCGCTACCGTTAGCACCACCATTGACGTGGTTCTGGAAACTGATGCCGGCATCAGCGATGCCATAGAGCGTCACGTTGGACGACGATTGGGCCAAGGCAGAGCCGGACATGGCGCACGCTGCGGCTGCCACTGCGAAGAGAGCTTTTTTCACTGTCCATTCCAAATTTTTTTGAGCGAAGAGTCCTGGCGGTGGCGTCACGGCTTGCACGCGAGCCGAAACCACCCACCGACGCGGCCGCCAGATAGTGCGACAGGAATGTGACAGTAATGAGTAAACAATTATGCCGTGTCAGATACAATAATTTCACAATTACGAACAATGTACCCGGGGCTGCTGGCTGCTCGGCCGCAAGTCAAACCCAAGATGACCGATAGCAAGATTGAGTCGGCCAAAAGGCTCTTGGCCAGCGGCGTCCCACCCAAGGACGTGGCCAAGAATCTCGGCGTATCCGTTCCTACGCTGTACCGCTGGGTGCCAGCTTCAACGCACGCTTAACTCCGATTTTCCTGTTTCGTGGCCCGCACGCCGGTGCTGCGTGCAATTCGTTTCAGGGCGCGGCGGAGGTGAGTACTGCCCCACGCGGCAAACAACGAACATAGGGCCACATACACCCGCGGAGCCGGCGAACTGCAAGACGCCACTTCTCACCGCCGCCTACTGGGAAATCAGCAGCCGCATCGCGGAGCTGACGGGAAGACTCCGTGGCAGAGCCGCCGATCCAGCACTTGGCAGACTTCCAGAGCTCGGCGACGAGCTTCGCCGGGCGTAGACGAGAGCGTGCAAAAGATGGGGGCGGCGAACCGACAAGGCGAAACTCGCACCATCGATTTGAATCTACGTCGGTCTCCCATCAAGATATATCAGACCTTGAAGCGAGAGACGCCGCTGCGCAGGTCGTTGGACACCAGCGTCAGCTCGTCGATGGACTGGCTCGACTGGCGCAGCGATTCCACGGTCTGCTGCGCCGCCTCGGACAGCTGCACCAGCGCCTGGTTGATCTGCTCGGCGCCGCCGGCCTGGGCCTGCATGCCTTCGCTGACCATCTGCACGCGCGGCGCCAGCGACTGCACCTGCGCGATGATTTGCGAGAGCTGGTCGCCCACCTGCGTGACCTCCGACATGCCGCGGCGCACTTCCTCGGAGAACTTGTCCATGCCCATCACGCCGGCGGCCACGGCGGACTGGATCTCGCGCACCATCTGCTCGATATCGTAAGTGGCGACCGCGGTCTGGTCGGCCAGGCGGCGGATCTCGGTCGCCACCACGGCAAAGCCGCGGCCGTATTCGCCGGCCTTCTCGGCCTCGATCGCGGCGTTCAGCGACAGCAGGTTGGTCTGGTCGGCCACCTTGGCGATGGTGGTCACCACCTGGTTGATATTGCCGGCCTTTTCGTTGAGCGTGGCGAGCTTGGCATTGACCGAGCCGGCGGCGCCCATCACATGCTGCATGGTGCCTTCCATGCGCGACAGCCCCACCTGGCCGGTGCCGGCCAGCCCGGCCGCCTGCTCGGCTGCGCTCGAGACTTCATGGATGGTGCGAACCAGGTCGCGCGCGGTGGCCGAGATCTCGCGCGAGGTCGCGCCGATCTGCGTCGTGGTGGCGGCGGTCTCGGTGGCGGCGGCCTGCTGCTGGCGCGCGGTCGCGGCAATCTCGTTGACCGAGGTAGTGACCTGGATCGCGGTACGCTGTGCCTGGCCCACCAGCGAGGTGAGCTCGCCGGTCATCTGGTTGAAGCCTTCCTCCACCGCCAGGAACTCGTCCTTGCGGCGCAGCGCCATGCGCGGCCGCAGGTCGCCGCCGCGGATTTCGGACAGCAGCTTGACGATGGACTGCATCGGCACCGTGAGCGCGCGCAGAAGCAGATAACCGCAGACCATCGCTGCCAGCGCTGCCACGAGCAAGGATACTTCGATCGTGTGCCTGGCCAGGCCGACTGAGCCAACAATATTGGCCGCAGCGTTTTCGGCCGTGCTGTCATTATCGTGGACCACGGCCTGCAGCGCCTTGATGCCATCGTTCCAATGCGTGTGGAGAGGGCCGCGCATGATGGCATCGGCCGCCACAGTGCCCGCCCAGGCGGCGGGATTGCTGAAAATACCGGCAGCGCGGTCGTAATTGGCGCGGACCTCCTTGTAAGCGTCGAAGCGCTTACGGTCTTCATCGCGGAAAATGGTCGTCTCATAGTCACGCTCTTGCGCATCCAGGCGTTGCCTGGCTTCGTGGCGCTGTTCAAAGTAGCGGCGGCGCTCGCCCTCGCTATCCGCGGTCAGGGTGTGCCAGCTCAGTACATAGAGTTCATTCCATGTCGCAAGCAGCGCCGTGCTATAGCGAAGGCCAGGGAGGGCATCCGTTTTCATGACGCCGACATTGCGATCGATGGCTGATAGCCGGTTGTGTGCCACGCCCCCCATCAGCGCCATGACCAAGAGGATGAAGGCGAAGCTCGCCAGGATGCGGGTGCGGATAGTCAATTGGTTCACGGCCCAGACCTCCCTTCTGTTCTTGTTGGACGTTTGCGCAACAAATGCCTATCGCGCCACAATTTGAGTCGCCATGGCGGAAGACTGCGACGCGGCATCACCAAATAGCTATGTCGCCCAGAGTACTGTACCGATCACCTCATTTCAATGTGTCAGCGCCAGCCAGGCGCCTGCGAAGAACCAAGGCCAGAGAATAGCGTGCACACCGACTTGGGATCCTTGCAGCGCTGAAGCGACCGCCGTGCGGCAAGCGCACCGAGCGCCTGAAACAACCCCGACTGGTTGGGAACATCGAGTCCGAGCACGACGTTCGCCTCGCACAGGAGTTGTCCGATAGCCTGCGCCTGAGGCCGAGCCGGGTAGGCAAGCGCAGGGCCACGAATTGAGCCAGCGCGAATCACGTTGCGCCAGGCATCAGTCGGCTCAGGCGGAACTTCAACCAGTTCCCCCACTTCCGCCCCGGGGGCAAGGTCAGTAATGAGGCTCCATCGGACTGGCGCGGCGGCGCGCACCGGATGACAAGCCTGAATGGGATCCCACCGTGAGGTAGGCTTTGTATCGGCTAGACACGGCTACATATGGAATGCAGGTGGATAGACGACAAGCGTGGGGCGTGCATGACTGGTGCTTGGACGATGCACCGTAAACTCAGATGGGATTTGCGCGTGCGGGGCGTTGATCAGCGTGACGGGAACCGGGGATCGTCGCATGGTCTTCGCCGGCGTACCCGCGCCTATCAGGGCCAGGACCCGCGACCACGCTGACAGGCCTAGAACGATACCGTCGCATTGGCAGGCCTGCGCGGCGTTCAGTATCGTGTTCGCAGGTGAGCCGATCCCTATCTGCGCCACATACTTCACACCGGAATCTTCAAGGATCTCGGCTGCGGATGCCAGTGCAGCTTCGCCATCCTCGCGCTCCCGCTCACGCAGCTTGGCGAGGGAGTGATAGCCAGCGGCTCTTCCATTCTCAATCGGGGCTTGCACATTGAGCAGCACAATCTGAGAGACGCTGCGCTCTCTATAGAGGAATGCTGCATGCCGGACAGCCCATAGCGAACTGTCGGAGCCGTCAACAACGACGAGGAGCTTGATCATGGCGGTTCAACACTGGCATCGGGACCGCGTCGGCCAGAATTTGCCGACACAGCGAATCCCCATGCAACCAGCGTACGCGAGGGCGCGTTTAGGCCGCATCAATTTATCGCGCCATCGCATAAAAATTCGATAAAGAAAAGCCGGGCGACGGCCACTTTTCCCCATTTTGATGCCGGGCCCCGCCACGGGCATTGGTACGGCAATCCGGCCCTCTGTGCCGGCGGCGGTACTGCTGCCCATTCATTACACGATGGCTAAGACGCCGTAAAGTGCTGCCTGGCTTTCGGCCGGAGAAATTCTGATGTCCTCCCAATTCGTGGGCCTGGTGATTTCCTGCCGTGCCCTTTGCCACCATGTGGAACTTCGACTTGCCGCGCGGCATCGTTCCGCCAACGTCAGGCCGGCCGTCAGTTGTGCTCCAGCGACTCAGACGAACTGCGCTGGCCACAAGCTATCGCGCCTCTGGCATATGGGCGCCTTACGGCCGATGGGTTCTTAATGCTCCCAGCAGCGCAGTTGAGGTAGCAAACCAAATTAAGAAGATTGTCCCTGGCTTGTTCGGCTTCGCGGCTCGATTTCGGGTCAAGTTCCTCACGCAACTCAAGCAGACGGAACAGCGTTTCAGCGAGGTTCTGCCAACGCACCGCCTGACCAGTCCAAACGTCACTGCGGAAACGAACATAGGTATCCCAAAGCTCGAACGCCGATCCTTGGGGTCTCGAAGTTAGGTGCACGGGGCCATTGACCGACGGCGCATCGCCGTGACGCATTTGGCACGAAATGAGTGCGGCGGCCTCATCCCGCCCTGTCAGGACCCTGCTCCGTGGCTCGCCGCGACTCGCGTGAGGTATGGCACACATATTGCGAGAGGGAACACGGGCCAATGGCGGCCTTTAAACAAACAGGCAAGTCGCGATGACGCGCTCCGAAAGGGGCGGCTGGGCAAATGGCGCTCCGAAGCAAGGTGACAACGAACGGGAAACGCGGTTTGCGGGCACTGGCTTCGAGGCGCTTTTTTGATTGCCGGTCAACGCGGATGCGCATCTGTTTCGACACCACCTGCAAGGCAATGGATGAATATCTCCTCCACTCAGTCACCACAGGCCGAAGTGTCAGCTGAGACCATCGGTGCGTTGATCAACCTTTCCGGACGGCAGCGCATGTTGTCGCAACGGATCGTGCTCCAGATGCTGCTCGCCTCGCAAGGGGATCGAACTGCCCGCGAAAGCGCTCGCAAGTGCCTGTCGACGTTCGAATCCGCGCATTCGGATCTCGTGACTGGCAATGAGCGTTTGCCGGGCGCATTCTCAGTGGCGTTGCAACAACTGTACTTCGGCAATGCGCGTGCCGATGCACGGATCCGTGAATTCATCGCCCAGGCCCGGACCGCAATCGACGCGCCACCGGCTGACACCGCCGGGCGAACATCCTCCCTCAATGCGCTCGTGATGCAGGCCACGCCAATACTGGACCTGCTTCAGGTCGTCACGCAGGCCTACCAGGAGGAAATGCATGGTTGCGAGCTTGCCGTGCGCAAACGCCAGGCCGACCTCGTCGAGCGCCTCAGCAACATTTCGATGCAGGCAAACCTCGTCGCAATGAACGCACGCGTCTCTGCAGCACGGGCGGGAGAGTACGGCAGGGAGTTCTCCGTCATCACGCAGGTGCTGGCGGACATCGTTAAGGAAATGGATCAACTGGTGCGCCATCTCGTCAGCTCAAGCAACGCGTCCAAGGGCTCACCTCGACATTGATATGGAAAATGACCTTGAAACGTTACCTCTGTTCCTACTGCTTGATTCTCTGCAGCCTCGTGGGGCTTGCTTCAGCCGGGACCGCCTTCGCCGAAGCGCTGACCCTCCACTCGGCGATCAACAAGGCGGGCCGCCAGCGCATGCTTTCTCAGCGTATGGCCAAGGCATATTGCCAGGCGGGGCTTGGCGTCGAAGTGGAACGTTCGAGGAGGATCCTCGACGAGTCTGTGGCGCTCTTCGAGAGGCAACTCGCGGATCTGAAGGCGTTTGCGCCCACGCCTGAAATCAAGGACACCTATGACAGGCTCGGGCAGGCGTGGATCGTCTATAAGCAGTTGCTAACCGGCAGCGAGCCGAATCCCGAAAACGCGAAGAAAATTGCAATCTCCAGCGAGGACGTACTGAAGCTTGCGCAGCAAGGAACCGTACAATTCGAACGGCATTCCGGTACCGCAGCAGGCAAACTGATCAACGTTGCCGGCCGACAGCGCATGCTTTCGCAGAGAATCGCCAAGGCCAGCATGTTCCGCGCCTGGGGTATCACCTCCCCGCAGATGGCCCAGGAACTGGACAGTGCCGCCAGAGAGTTCGCGTCCGCGCAGGAACTTCTCACCGTAGCGCCGCAGAACACGCCGGCAATCCGTAGTGAACTGCAGCTTGCCGGTTCTCAGTGGCTCTTCTTTGACGAGGCACTCAAACAGACCGCAGGCAGTCGCGCGGAGCAGCTGAGAAACATCGCCACGACCAGCGAGCGGATTCTTCAGATAATGGATGGCGTCACGGGCATGTACGAGGGAATGGCCAGATAACGGAATCCGTCGGCCTCGCGGAACGCAGACGCGGCGCTTCCATCAGGTATGACCACATTTCATTGGCGCGATGCCCCTCTGTGCTGGCTCCATGGTTTGTGGGGTTTGATGCTTGGCGATTGGCGCTTCCTTGACGGCATCCCACAGCGCATGACTCAGGTAGCGCGTGATGCGTGCCTGGGTCGGGCCGCCGTAGAATGCACCCAAACCGGCAAGGTGACGCGCGATATCGGCACATCGGATCTGACGCAAGGACGAAATGCGATGAGAGATCTGTTCGACGTGTCGCGCAAGCCGTAGCGGGCGGAGCCTACTGGCCGCCCTGCGCAAACATCGGCATGTCCCGCAGGATATGTTCGAGCAGCTTGAGTGCCGCCGCCGGTAACGGCCGTCCGGCCTTGGCCAGCAAGCGCGCCTGGGTGCCCCTGAACAGCGGATGATCGATCGGCACCACCGTGAGCGTGCCGGCAGCGATTTCGCGATACGCGGCAAACTCGCCGCCGATCAGCGTCATGTAGTTTTCGTAGGCAACAAACTGCTTGAGCGCCGTCAGTGAATTGGTGACCAGCGTCGCCCGGATCCTGATGTTCTCCGCGAATTCGAGCATCTTGGCGGCGTGCCCGACGCCGAATGACGCCGGCATCATGGCCAGCGGCCACGACAAGATGTCTTTGACGCTGGCCGCGCCGCCACGCAATGCCAAGGGATGGTCGGGCCGCACCAGCAGCCCGACCGGCTGCGACGAGCTCGCCAGATACTCGATGCGCGGATGTGGCGGCGGATTGAAGGCAAGTCCGATGTGCGCGCGACTTTCGGCCACGGCGTCGAGCACCTGATCCACGCCGAGGATCTCCATGCCGATGTCGAGCTGCGGGTACTGCGCACAGAACGGCGCCAGCACTTCATTGACCAGCCCATCCACGTACCCCTCGCTCAGGACCAGCTGGACCTGCCCCTGCTGCAGGCCCTTGAGGGCATGGAGCTGGTCCTCGAGCTTCTCCTGATGTGATCGGTAGCCGCGCCAGAACTCAAGCAGATGCGCGGCGGCCTCGGTCGGCCTGACGCCACGCGCCTGTCGCTCGAACAGCGTCGTGCCAAGTTCGTCCTCGAGCAACCGGATCTGCCGGGTGATCACCGATGGCGATGTGTTGAGACTCTCCGCAGCCCCGCGAATGGTGCCTTGCTCAAGCACTTCGCGGAAGTAGCGCAGCCGCTGCTGATTGATTTCACGCATGTCGAATCATCCACTTGGCCGATGACAGACTCACACCATACCCGATGCGTTGCCCGGAAGACAACGAAGTGTGGACATGGTTGCTGTTGGTGATTGCCCTTGCCGCTGCCACTATCCGATTCATCAACACGGTACCCACATAAAAGACATTGGAGACAGGCATGCTGGTGATCCCGAGCGAAAGCGCAGTAGACGGCGCCTCAACCCTCTACAACAAGATCAACTGGCGACTTCTGCCGTTCCTGCTGATCTGCTACCTGTTCGCCTATCTCGATCGCGTCAATATCGGCTTTGCGAAGCTTCAGATGCAAGGCGACCTCGGCTTTTCCGATGCCGCATATGGCGTGGGCGCGGGGATCTTCTTTATCGGCTACGTGCTGTTCGAGATACCGAGCAACCTGATGCTCCCGCGCATCGGCGCACGCAAGACTTTCAGCCGCATCCTCATGCTCTGGGGCATCACCTCGGCTTGCATGCTGTTCGTGCGCAATGTGCCGATGTTCTACGCCATGCGTTTTCTGCTCGGCATCTTCGAAGCAGGCTTTGCCCCGGGCATGATCTACTACCTGTCCTGCTGGTACGGGCCGCAGCGCATGGCGCGCGCGATTGCGATCGTGTTCCTTGCCGGCCCGCTCGGCGGCATTGTCGGCGGCCCGGTCTCGGCATGGCTGATCACCGCGCTGTCAGGCACCGGTGGCCTGGCCGGCTGGCAATGGATGTTCCTGGTCGAAGGCCTGCCCTGCATCGTGCTCGGCGTGCTCGCCCTGTATTTCGTGCCGAACCGTCCCGCCGACGCCGCCTGGCTGACCGAGCAGGAAAAACGCCAGCTCGCCAACGAAATCGGATCCAGCGCGGCGCACAATCACTCCTTCCTGGCCGTGGCTCGCGATGTCCGGGTCTATGTGCTGGCCCTGGCGTACTTCTGCATCATCGCCGCGATCTATGCGATCAGCTTCTGGCTGCCGACCTTCATCAAGGCCCAGGGTGTGAACGACACCGTGCAACTCGGCTGGTACTCGGCCCTGCCCTATGTCGCCGCGGCCTTCGGCATGTACTACATGGGCCGCCGCTCGGACCGGGTCGGCGAGCGCCGTTTCCACAGTGCCGTGCCCGCAACCGTCGGCGGATTGCTGCTCGCCGCGTCCATCCTCGTCGACGGCAATCTTGCGGCATCGCTGGTGTTGCTCACGCTCGGTACCTGCGCGCTGTGGATGGCCTACACGGTGTTCTGGGCCATGCCTTCCGAATACATCAAGGGCCCGGCGGCCGCAGGCGGCATCGCACTGATCAACACGATCGGGCTGTCAGGCGGCTTCTGGGGCCCGGCCATCATCGGATGGGCCAAGACCGCCACCGGCAACCTTCACCTCGGTGTGCTGATCCTGGCCGCACTGCCAATCATCGCCGCACTGATCATCCTCGCCAACAAGCTGCCCGCAAAGCACTAACAAGGAGTCGCCATGCTTCTACATCTGTCCACCTGGTCCGAAATCGAGCAGTTCCTCAAGCGCAGCCGCACGATCGTCGTGCCGATCGGCTCCAACGAACAGCACGGCCCGACAGGGCTGCTGGGTACGGACTGGCTGTGTCCCGAAATCATCGCGCGTGAATCGGAAAAATTCGCCGATATCCTCGTGGCCCCCACATTCAATATCGGCATGGCCCAGCATCACCTCGGCTTTCCCGGCACCATCTCGCTGCGCCCGTCCACGTTCATCGCCGCGATCGGCGACTGGACCCGCTCGCTGGTGGTGCATGGTTTCGAAAAGATCCTGTTCCTGAACGGCCATGGCGGCAATGTCTCGTCGATTGATGCCGCGTTCTCCGAGTTGTACGCCGAAGCAAGTTTTGCGCGTCGCCGTGCCGGCTTCGCACTGAAGCTCTGCAACTGGTGGGATCTCGAAGGCGTCGGCGAACTGGCACGAGACCAGTTCCCGACCGGCCACGGCGCACATGCCACGCCTTCGGAAATTGCGATCACGCAGTACGCCTTCCCCGATTCGATCAAGTCGGCCGACTATGCGCCGCCGATTGCCCCGACCGGCCCGATCCGCGAAGCCCTCGACTTCCGCGCCCGCTTCCCGGACGGACGCATCGGTTCCGATCCCGGCCTGGCAACGCGCGAGAAAGGCCGCGCACTGGTCGAACTGGCCGCGCAGTCCCTGGCGCGCGAACTCGAAGCCTTCGGCCGCGAGCCGATGCCGGACTGAAAGCGGTGCGCCGGCGCCACATGGCTCGCGATAACGCGCCGTGGCGCCAGGCATCTCGCCCTCTATCGACAAACATCATGCAATCACACGATATCCACCAAAGACTGAAAGCACTCGACATCGGGCTGTCCCCCGCAGGCGCGCCGGCTGCCGCGTACGTAATGAGCGCGCAGAGCGGCAACCTTGTCTACCTCTCCGGCCACATTGCGAAGAAGAACGGCAACGTCTGGGTTGGCAAGCTCGGCGCCACGATGTCGACGGACGAGGGGGGCGCCGCGGCCCGCGCAGTCGCGATCGATCTGCTGTCGACACTACAGGCCCACACCGGCGACCTGAATCGCGTTAAACGCATCGTCAAGGTCATGTGCCTGGTCAATTCAACGCCCGACTTCACCGAGCAGCATCTGGTCACCAACGGCGCAACCAGATGAACGCCCCCACTCCTTCCTTCTGTCTTACCCTCGTCGGCCTGTACGCCCATGCGACCACAACATGCTTTGTCTTCGACGTACCGATGGCCTGAGAGCAAGTCGCGCTAGTGCAATGTTCCATTCCCCTTGGAACTTACTAATATTGTTCACCATCAAGCTTCATACGAAGCCGACATGCTGATCACCCTCTACGCCATCACAATCATCAACGTCCTCGTCGCAGCCGGCCGTCAGCCCTCAGGCATCGATGCCGGACTTTGCTGTCTCGGGTCGATGCCTCGTCCAAAAGCATGCAAGGCTGGGACATCCAGTACATGGATCGTGCCATATTGCATTCGAACCAGGCCGGCTGCCTCCAGTTCGTGCAGGGCGCGATTCACGACCTGGCGGGACAGACCGCACAGACGTGCGATTTCCTCCTGTGAAATCCGCAGGACGTCAGACGTAGCCGTACACAGTGCCGGGTTGAACAGTTCCGCGACGCAAATAGCTACCTGGGCCGTGGTTGTCTGCATGCGGTAACTCTCCACGACCGCAACAAACTGGCCGAGTCGCGCGTTCAACTGGCGCACCAGATACTGGTTGAAGCTCAGGCTTGTTTCGAACAGCCAGTCAAAGGTCTCTGCTGGCACCAACGCGATCCAGCTGTCGCGCAGTGTGACCACTTCATAGGGACGAAGCTCGTGCTTGAGCAGTGACCCTTCTCCCAGCCATCCGCCAGTTGAAACGCCGATGAACGTTGTTCCACGGCCATCCGGCGATACGGTGTTAACCTTCACCATTCCGTCCAGCACGCCAACCCAATGCAGGGCCGCTGCGCCTTGCTGGCAGACCAGCGACCCCGCGGCGTAGCGCGACACGCAGGTTTCTCGTTCAACGCGCCCGCGCTGCTCTGCAGAGAGATGTCGCGCCCACGGCGCTTCCAGCAGGCGATCGCGCATGGCGACGTATGAATCCGGCAAGAGTCCCTCGTAAAAACCAGGCTAGTTGTTAGTAAACCGGCGCTTCCAAGGGGCGCCACGCGTCAACCTTTGCCCGCCCTTCTCAATGCCGCGCCGACTTCTCCATAGAATACCCGCAACTTCTCCACCTCGACATCCACAGGCAGCAAGGCGGGCCACAGCAACGCAACCATATCCCTGGCCGTTTTCTCGATATCCACCTGCCGCTGCCGGGCGATCGCGTCCCACAGGATGTGCTCCATCGGCCCGAGAATTGCCGAGCGCAGCAGACTCAACGGCAGGTCATCCCGAATCTCGCCGCTGTCCCGCGCCCGCGCCAGCAAGTCCATCAACGGCGCCGTATAGCGGCGCTGCAGCGGTACGAACACCTCTCCCAGCCCCGGCCCTTTAGCACGTCCCTCTGACAACACCAGCGCACACAAGCCCGTCCCCTGGATCAGGAACAACCTCAGGTGTGTGCTGACATAAAACTCCAGCTGCACCTTGGTGCTCTGCCCGTGCGGCATGCCTTGTTCCACGGTGCCGATGATCTCGTCATACCAGTCCTCGATCACGCGTGCGCATAGCTCGCGCTTGCCATGGAAGTAGGTGAACACCGTGCCCTCGGAGATGCCCAGGCGCTGGGCGATCTCGGTGGTCGTGGTCCGCTCATAGCCGAGTTCGGCGAATACCTCGCGGCTGACGCGCAGGATGTCCCGGATGCGTTGTTCCGCCTTGGCGCCCGCCGGCACACGGCGGGGCGATGTGACGTCTTCCATCTTGATTGAGTCCTTGCTTGCCCAAAGGCGAAATTATAGGGCCGGCTCAACCCAGACTTGAGCATTGCTCAATTTTAGGTTGTCATTTCGATCAGCACCATGTATTTTTCAACCATAGCACCAACAGGCGTCAGGCGAACCTCGGAAGATGCTTCGAAATCCGAGCAAGCATCCACCAATATCCGGGGAAACCCGGAGGCGCTGCCCCAAAATTCATCGATACGATATTTGTTGAGTGATACTCACAAATATACAAGCGAGACGAACCACAACCGGGCTTTGGAGACAAGTATGACGATGCAGGCCGAGTCCTCTCCCACCATCCTGCCGATTGGCGGGTTGTCGCATGTGAGGGGGGACACCACCATTCCGCTGTCGGAGCAAACCGTGCCCGAGTTGCTGGCGCAAACGGTGGCTGGCTACCCCGAGCGGGAAGCCGTTGCCTTTCGCGAGCAAGGGGTGCGCTGGAACTGGCGCGAATTCTCCGACGCCGTGGACGCACTGGCGGCAGGCCTGCACACGTTGGGGCTGGAGCGCGGCGACCGGATTGGAATCTGGTCCCCCAACCGGGTCGAGTGGCTGGTAACCCAGTTCGCCACGGCGCGGCTGGGGCTGGTACTGGTGAACATCAATCCCGCCTACCGCCTGTCCGAGCTGGAATACGCGCTGAACAAGGTGGGCGTCAAGGCGATCGTCGCGGCGGAAGCCTTCAAGACCTCACGGTACCTGGAGATGCTTCAGGTGCTCGCCCCGGAACTGGCCACATGCGCGCCGGGCGCACTGCAGGCGGCGCGGCTACCGGCACTGCGCTGCGTCATCCGGATGGGCGACGACCATACGCCGGGGATGCTCCGCTATGCCGATGTGATGGCGCGCGGCACAGGCGTGGCGCGGTCGACGCTGGATGCCATCACGGCACAGCTGGATCGCCATGATCCGATCAATGTGCAGTTCACCAGCGGCACTACTGGTGCGCCCAAGGGCGCCACGCTGACCCATCGCAATATCGTCAACAACGCACGCTTCATTGCCATGGCGATGCGTTTCTCCGAGCAGGACAAGCTCTGCATTCCGGTGCCCTTCTATCACTGCTTCGGCATGGTCCTGGCGGTGCTGGCCTGCGTGTCCTCCGGCGCGGCAATGGTGTTCCCCGGCCAGGCCTTCGAGCCCGAAGCCACCCTGCAGGCAGTCAGCGAAGAGCGCTGCACGGCACTGCATGGCGTGCCGACCATGTTCATTGCCCAGCTCGATCACCCGAATTTCTCACAGTACGACTTCTCTTCCCTGCGCACCGGCATCATGGCAGGGTCACCCTGCCCCATCGAAACCATGAAGCGCGTGGTGTCGCAGATGCACATGTCCGAGGTGACCATCGCCTATGGCATGACCGAGACGAGTCCGGTCTCCTTCCAGAGCAGCACCACCGACCCGCTGGACAAGCGCACCACCACTGTGGGCCGCATCCAGCCGCACCTCGAGGTCAGGATCGTGGATGCGAAAGGTGCCACGGTCCCGGTAGGCGAAACAGGCGAGCTGTGTACCCGCGGCTATTCGGTGATGCTGGGCTACTGGGATGACGAGGCGCGTACCGCCGAAGCCATCCGCGACGGCTGGATGCACACCGGCGACCTCGCCACCATCGACGCGCAAGGCTACTGCAACATCGTCGGCCGCGTGAAGGACATGCTGATTCGCGGCGGCGAGAACATCTATCCGCGCGAGATCGAGGAGTTCCTGTTCCGCCACCCCAAGGTCCAGGCGGTCCAGGTGTTCGGCGTTCCCGACAACAGGTATGGCGAGGAGGTCTGCGCGTGGATCGTGCTCAAGCCAGGCGCGAGCGCCACGGAGGATGAGATCCGCGATTTCTGCCGCGACCAGATCGCGCACTACAAGATCCCCCGCTACATCCGCTTTGTCGACGAAATGCCCATGACCATCACCGGCAAGGTACAGAAATTCGTGATGCGCGAGCGCATGACGCAGGAACTGAAGCTGAGCGAATCCAGGACGGCCTGACGCGCTGGCGCTGGCGCCGAGCCTTTGGCCGCACGCCTGCCCTCTCCATCTGCCGACCGACAACACCATCTCGCGGCACACCAAGTAGCACGATATGCCAACCATCGAAACCAAACTGAACGCCCGCTCCGAATCCTTCAAGGCCAACGCCGAGGCCATGCAGGCCCTGGTAGCCGACCTGGAGGCCAGGATTGCGAAGCTCGCCGAAGGCGGCGGCAAAGACGCGCGCGACAAGCACCTGTCGCGCGGCAAGCTGCTGCCGCGCGAGCGCGTGCAGCAACTGCTGGATCCGGGCACGCCGTTCCTGGAGCTGTCGCAGCTCGCGGCCTATGACATGTACGACCATGCCGCGCCGGGCGCGGGCATCATCACCGGCATCGGCCGCGTGGCCGGGCAGGAATGCGTGATCGTCTGCAATGACGCCACCGTCAAGGGCGGCACCTACTACCCGATGACGGTCAAGAAGCATGTGCGCGCGCAGGAGATCGCCGAGGAGAACAACCTGCCGTGCATCTACCTGGTGGATTCCGGCGGCGCCAACCTGCCCAACCAGGACGATGTGTTCCCGGACCGCGACCACTTCGGCCGCATCTTCTACAACCAGGCCAACCTGTCCAAGCGCGGTATCCCGCAGATCGCGGTGGTGATGGGCTCGTGCACCGCCGGCGGCGCCTACGTGCCGGCGATGAGCGATGAGTCGATCATCGTCAAGAACCAGGGCACCATCTTCCTCGGCGGGCCGCCGCTGGTGAAGGCGGCCACCGGCGAGGAAGTCAGCGCCGAAGACCTGGGCGGCGCCGACGTGCATACGCGCCTGTCCGGCGTGGCCGACTACTTTGCGCAGAATGACCACCACGCGCTGAGCCTGGCGCGCAATATCGTGCAGCACCTGAACCGCCGCAAGCCGGACCAGATCCGCCTGCACGAGCCGGTCGAGCCGCTGTACCCGGTGGAAGAGCTGTACGGCGTGATCCCGACCGACACGCGCAAGCCTTATGACGTGCGCGAGGTGATCGCNCGCCTGGTCGACGGNTCCGAGTTCGACGANTTCAAGGCGCGCTACGGCACCACGCTGGTGTGCGGCTTCGCCCGCATCTGGGGCTACCCNGTCGGCATNNTNGCCAACAACGGCATCCTGTTCTCCGANTCNGCACTCAAGGGCGCGCACTTCATCGAGCTGTGCTGCCAGCGCAAGATCCCGCTGGTGTTCCTGCAGAACATCACCGGCTTCATGGTGGGCCGCAAGTACGAGAACGAAGGCATCGCCCGCAACGGCGCCAAGATGGTGACCGCAGTGGCCACCGCGCAGGTGCCCAAGTTCACNGTGATCATCGGCGGCTCGTTCGGTGCNGGCAACTACGGCATGTGCGGGCGCGCCTATTCGCCGCGCTTCCTGTGGATGTGGCCGAACGCGCGCATCTCGGTGATGGGCGGCGAGCAGGCCGCCAGCGTGCTGGCCACGGTGCGCCGCGACGGCATCGAGGGCAAGGGCGGCACGTGGAGCGCGCAAGAGGAAGAGGCGTTCAAGCAGCCGATCCGCGACCAGTACGAGCACCAGGGCCATCCGTACTACGCCAGCGCGCGGCTGTGGGACGACGGCGTGATCGACCCGGCGCAGACCCGCACCGTGCTGGGCCTGGGTCTTTCCGCCAGCCTGAATGCACCGATCGACGAGATGAAGTTCGGCGTGTTCCGCATGTAATCCCGCCCACGCAACTACTGCCCCATTACCGCCTTCCACTCCATGCGCAGCGTCGCCCGCCTGCTTTGCAGCCTAGCCCTGGTCACGGCGCTTGCCTTGCTGGCGCCGCTGTCCGGGCATGCGCAGAGCGCGAACGGCAACGGCAACGGCAATCCTGCGCCGCGCATGCGCTTCCAGGAGCAGGTGGTGATGCTGCCCAAGGCGGCGATCCCCTCGCGCATCGACCTGGAAGCCACGGTATTCAAGCCGCCTGGCGACGGGCCGTTCCCGCTGGTGGTGATCAACCACGGCAAGGCGCCGGGCCGGCCCGCGATGCAGGGGCGCGCGCGCTTTCCGGCGCAGAGCGTGGAATTCCTGCGCCGCGGCTACGCGGTGGTGCTGCCGATGCGGCAGGGTTTTGCGCGCTCGGGTGGCGCCTATGTGGGCGGCAGCTGCGATATCGAGACCAACGGCATGATCCAGGCCGACGATGTCGTCGCCACGCTCGACTTCATGGCCACGCAGCCCTATGTGGACATGGAGCGCATTGTCGTGATCGGCCAGTCGCATGGGGGCCTGACCACGATGGCGTTCAGCACCATCGGCTATCCGGGGGTGCTGGGCGTGGTCAACTTTGCGGGCGGGCTGCGCAACCTGAACTGCCCGGACTGGGAAGAGCGCCTGGTCGATGCCTTTGCCAGCTACGGCGGCCTGTCGCGCTACCCGTCACTGTGGGTGTATGGCGACAACGACAGCTACTGGCCGGTGCCCTTGCCCGGCCGCATGTTCAACGCCTTCAAGGCGCGCGCCACCGGTCCCGCGGCCAAATCGCGGCTGGTGGACGTGGGCGAGTTCGGCAACGACTCGCATCGCGTCTTCAGCGCGCGCGAAGGCATCCCGGTGTGGTTGCCTGAAGTCGGCAACTTCTTCCGCTCGCTGGGGCTGCCGTTCGACGCCGGCACCTGAACCGCACCAGACAACCTTATCCGCCAACGGAGCGAACCATGGAATTCACCGCCCTGACCGTCAATATCGCCAGCCACGTCGCCACCGTCACGCTGAACCGGCCCGATGTGCGCAACGCCTTCAACGAGACCGTGATCGCCGAGCTGACCGGCGCCTTCCGCGCGCTGGGCGACATGGACGAGGTGCGCGCCATCGTGCTGGCCGGCAACGGCCCGGCCTTCTGCGCCGGCGCCGACCTGAACTGGATGAAGAAGATGGCGGGCTATTCGGACGACCAGAACCGCGCCGATGCGCTGACCCTGGCGCAGATGCTGCACACCATCTGGTCGTGCCCGCGCCCGGTGATCGCGCGTATCCAGGGCGACACCTATGCCGGCGGCATGGGCCTGGTGGCCGCCTGCGATATCGCGGTGGCCGCCGAGCACGCGCACTTCTGCCTGTCCGAAGCGCGCCTGGGGCTGCTGCCCGCCACCATCAGCCCGTATGTGATCCGCGCGCTGGGCGAGCAGGCCGCACGCCGCTACTTCATCACCGCCGAGCGTTTCGATGCAGCCGAGGCACTGCGGCTGGGCTTTGTGCATACGGTGGTGCCGGCCGAGGCCCTGGACGCCAAGGTCGCGGAACTGGCGACCGCGCTGGTGGCCAACAGCCCGAACGCCGTGCGTGAGAGCAAGCGGCTGGTGCAGGACATCGCGGGCCGTGTGATCGACAACGATTTGCTGGCCGATACCGCGGACCGGATCGCGAAGATCCGGGCGTCGGAGGAGGGGCGTGAAGGGGTGCGGTCGTTTTTGGAGAAGCGTACGCCGTCGTGGCGGCCGGCTTGAGGCAAACGGTTGGCTTCACCGTTGGTTTGCTCCCCTCTCCCGCAAGCGGGAGAGGGGGAGTTCCGCCGCGGCATGCGAAAGCGCGGCGCAGTAAATAAAGACTGCGTGGGATTGCGTGGAGATGGCAGCACGCTAGCGACAAAAACAGCGCTTCATGCCGATAACGTTCGGTAAATCCGGTTAAAGCACCGCTAACGCAAAAATATCGCCGTCATTGCCAAGTCCGAGAAGACATTCCTAACATGACCCTCCCCAACCTGTCCGCCACCGTTGCACTGCCCGGCCTTGCCGGCAGCGGCGCGCGCGCGGACGGTCAACAAAGGAGGGCTACCTTGGATCACCTGTCCCTTTCCCCAGACAGCGACGTGCAGGCACTCGGCCAGCGCAGCCGCAACGCCGTCTGGCATCCGTGCACGCGGCTGCGTCCCGACCATGACGCCGTGCCGCTGGCGATCGTGCGGGGCGTTGGCCCATGGCTGCATGATGCCGACGGCCGCCGCTATTTCGACGCCACCAGTTCGTGGTGGGTCAACCTGTTCGGCCACGCCAACCCGCGCATCAATGCCGCGCTGGCCAGCCAGCTGGAAACGCTGGAGCACGTGATGCTGGCCGGCTGCACCCACGCCCCGGCGGTGGAGTTGGCCGAGCGCCTGTCGGCGCTGACCGGCGGCGCGCTCGGCAATGTCTTCTACGCTTCGGACGGCGCCTCGGCGGTCGAGATCGCGCTGAAGATGAGCTTCCATTACTGGCGCAATACCGGCCTGCCGGCCAAGCGCGAGTTCGTCTGCCTGCGCCACGGTTACCACGGCGAGACCGTGGGCGCGCTCGCGGTGACCGACGTGGAAGTCTTCCGCGATGCCTACGATCCGCTGATCCGCCGCGCACACGTGGTGATGGCGCCCGATGCACGCCAGGCCGCACCCGGCGAGAGCGCTGCGGAGGTGGCCGCCCGCGCCTTGGCGGAGCTGGAAACCCTGCTGCGCGAGCGCGCCGGCCAGATCGCCGCGCTGATCGTCGAGCCGCTGGTGCAGGGCGCCGCCGGCATGGCGATGTACGACCCGTCGTATCTGGATGGCGCGCGCGCACTGTGCGACCGCTACCGCATCCACCTGATCGCCGACGAGATCGCGGTGGGCTGCGGGCGCACCGGCACCTTCTTCGCGTGGGAACAGTCGCGCGCCGGAGAGGCACCGCTGCCCGCGCACCTGTGGCCCGACTTCCTGTGCCTGTCCAAGGGCATCAGCGGCGGCTATCTGCCGCTGTCGCTGGTGCTGTCGCGCCCGGAGATCCAGCGCGCCTTCGTCGCCGACGAGCTGGCCCGCAGCTTCCTGCATTCGCACTCCTACACCGGCAACCCGCTGGCCTGCCGCGCCGCGCTGGCCACGCTGGACCTGTTCGCGCAGGACAACGTGCTCGCGCGCAACCGCGAGCGCGCGCACTGGCTCGCCGACGGCATGGCCGCACTGGCCGCCGACGCGCGCCTGCGGCATGTGCGCCAGCGCGGGCTGATCTGGGCCGCCGATGTGCGCGATGACGTCGCCGGCGCCGACTTTGCCGCGCGCTTCCATCACGCCGCGCGCGCCCGCGAGCTGCTGGTGCGCCCGATCGGCAATACGCTGTACGTCATGCCGCCCTACGTCTTCGATGCCGCACAGGCACGCTGGCTGGGCGGGCAACTGCTGGCCACGCTCGACGATGTGACCACCGATGTGACCACGACCCGGGAGGCGCGCCATGCTGCTTGAACAACTGAAGCTGGCCGCCGAACAGCGCCACGCGCTGGCCCTGACGCGCCGCCGCCGCGTTGCCCACACTGCCTGCGCGCCGCACCAGGCCGTGGGCGAGGACGGATCCGAGCCGGAGTCGCTGCTGACTTTCTGCAGCAACGACTATATGGGGCTGGCCAACCACCCGGACGTGATCGCGGCGCTGGTGGAAGGCGCGCAGCGCTATGGCGCCGGCAGCGGGGCCTCGCACCTGGTCAGCGGGCATTCGCTGGCGCACACCCAGCTGGAAGCGGAACTGGCGCGCTGGCTCACCCCGCATATCCCGCATGCGCGCACGCTGTATTTCTGCACCGGCTACATGGCCAACATGGCGGTGCTGACCGCGCTGGGCACGGCGGGCGCCACGCTGTTCTGTGAGTCGCTCAACCATGCCTCGCTGATCGACGGGGCGCGGCTGGCGCGCGCCGACGTGCAGCGCTACCCGCATTGCGACACCGCCGCGCTGGAAGCGCTGCTGGCGGCCAGCACCAGCGAGCGCAAGCTGATCGTGACCGACAGCGTGTTCAGCATGGACGGCAATGTCGCGCCGCTGCGCAAGCTGCTGGAACTGGCCGAGCGCCATGACGCCTGGATCATCGTCGATGACGCCCACGGCTTCGGGGTGCTGGGCGAGCAGGGCCACGGCGTGCTGGAAGCGCTGGGGCTGTCGTCCGAGCGGCTGATCTATATCGGCACGCTCGGCAAGGCCGCCGGCGTGGCGGGTGCCTTTGTCGCCGCGCACGAGACCATCATCGAACACCTGGTCAACACCGCGCGGCCCTATATCTACACCACGGCCGCGCCGCCGGCGGTCGCGCATGCGCTGCTGGCCAGCCTGGCCATCATCGAAGGCGAAGAGGGCAGGCAGCGCCGTGCGCAACTGACGCGCTGCATCGGCATGCTGCGCGAGGGGCTGGCCCAGTTGGCTGCCATCGCGGGCTGGACGCTGGGCGACAGCCAGACCGCGATCCAGCCGCTGATCGTCGGCGACAACGGCGCCGCGCTGGCGCTGTCGGCCACGCTGGAGGCGGATGGCATCCGCGTCGGCGCGATCCGGCCGCCGACCGTGCCGGAAGGCACCGCGCGGCTGCGCATCACGCTGTCGGCTTCGCACACCGAAGACGATGTGCGGCGCCTGCTGGATGCCCTGAGCGCCGCCGTGGCGCAGCGGGAGGCCACATGAGCACGCGCGCGCCTTTCGCCTGCTTTGTCACCGGCACCGATACCGGCATCGGCAAGACCCACGCCAGCGCGACGCTGCTGCATGCGCTCCATGCCGCCGGCTACCGCACCGCGGGCATGAAGCCCGTGGCCAGCGGCAGTGAGTGGCGCGACGGCCATTGGCACAACGACGACGTGGCGCAGCTGCGCGCCGCCAGCTCGGTGGCGGTGCCGCTGGGCCAGACCTGCCCGTTCCTGCTGCGCACGCCGTGCTCGCCGCATCTGGCCGCCGCGCACGAGGGCGTGCGCATCACGCGCGCGCCGGTCCGCACTGCCTTCAACGCGCTGCGCCGCCAGGCAGATGCGGTGGTGGTGGAAGGCGTGGGCGGTTTCAACGTGCCGCTCGACGCAGGCGCCGTGCGCTGGAACACCGCCGACCTGGCAGTGATGCTGGCGGTACCGGTGGTAATGGTGGTCGGCATCCGGCTCGGCTGCCTGAACCACGCCGTCCTGACCGCCGAAGCCATCCGCGCGCGCGGCCTGCCGCTGGCGGGCTGGATCGCCAACCGGGTCGACCCGGACATGCTGCTGGCCGACGAGAACATCGCCACGCTGCACGCGTCGCTGGACGCGCCTTGCCTCGGTGAATTGCCCTGGCAACTGGCGCCCGCCGCTGCCGCTGGCCGGCTCGACCTTGCGCCGCTGTTTGCCGCCGCCACCCAATACCAAGCCGAGGCCGCCGGCCTTGCTGCCTGAACCAGAATTCCATCAATCATGACTCAAGCTCACACCGCTGCCACCGCTACCACCGTTACTACCGTTTCCGTCGATTCCCTGCGCCAGACCGCGCGCCCGCACGCACTGCCCGCTGACGCCGCGTGGCGCGTCGATGACGTTGCCGCGCTGTTCGCGCTGCCGTTCAACGACCTGTTGTTCCGCGCCCAGCAAGTGCACCGCGAGCACTTCGACGCCAATACCGTGCAGCTGTCCACGCTGCTGTCGATCAAGACCGGCGGCTGCGAAGAGGATTGCGGCTACTGCCCGCAGAGCGCGCACCACGATGCCGGCGTGAAAGCCGAGAAGCTGATGGCGCTGGACGAGGTGCTGGACGCCGCGCGCGCGGCCAAGGCCAACGGCGCCACCCGCTTCTGCATGGGCGCCGCCTGGCGCAGCCCCAAGGACCGTCACCTGGAGCCGGTGATGGACATGGTCCGCGAAGTGAAGGCGATGGGCCTGGAGACCTGCGTCACGCTAGGCATGCTCAAGGCCGAGCAGGCGCAGCAGCTCAAGGACGCGGGTCTGGACTACTACAACCACAACCTGGATACCTCGCCGGAGTTCTACGGCAAGATCATCACCACGCGCACCTACCAGGACCGGCTCGACACCATCGGCCATGTGCGCGACGCCGGCATCAATGTCTGCTGCGGCGGCATCGTGGGCATGGGCGAGGCGCGCGAAGCGCGCGCCGGCCTGATCGCGCAGCTGGCCAATATGGACCCGTATCCGGAGTCGGTGCCCATCAACAACCTGGTCCAGGTCGAGGGCACGCCGCTGGCGGGCACTGAGGCGCTGGACCCGTTCGAGTTCGTCCGCACCATTGCCGTGGCACGCATCACCATGCCGCGCGCGATGGTGCGCCTGTCCGCCGGCCGCGAGGCCATGGACGAGGCGTTGCAGGCGCTGTGCTTCATGGCCGGCGCCAATTCCATTTTCTACGGCGAAAAGCTGCTGACCACCGGCAACCCGCAGGCCGACCGCGATCGCGCCCTGCTGGCCCGCCTCGATATCCGCGCAGAGGGCTACGCGGGATGACGCGGTAAAGCCCACCGGTAATCAGCTGGCTCGCCGTCCCGTCGAAAAACTAGGAGGAGCCATGTTCAACAAGATCCTGATCGCCAACCGCGGTGAAATCGCCTGCCGCGTGGCCGCCACCTGCCGCCGGCTCGGCATCCGCACCGTTGCGGTGTACTCGGATGCCGACGCCGACGCGCGCCACGTCGCCTTCTGCGACGAGGCCGTGCATATCGGCGGCGCGGCCGCGCGCGACAGCTACCTGCGCGCGGACCACATCATCGAGATGGCGAAGGAGACCGGCGCCCAGGCCATCCACCCGGGCTACGGCTTCCTGTCCGAGAACGAAGCCTTTGCCGAGGCCTGCGCCGCGGCGGGGCTGGTCTTCATCGGCCCGCCGGCGTCCGCCATCCACGCGATGGGCAGCAAGAGCGCGGCCAAGCAGTTGATGGAGAAGGCCGCGGTGCCGCTGGTGCCCGGCTACCACGGCGAGGACCAGGATCCGGCGCTGCTGCGCCGCGAGGCCGACCGCATCGGCTACCCGGTGCTGCTCAAGGCCAGCGCTGGCGGCGGCGGCAAGGGCATGCGCGTGGTNGAGTCGGGCGACGGCTTCGAGGCCGCGCTGGCCTCGGTCAAGCGCGAGGCCAGCGCCAGCTTTGGCGATGACAAGGTGCTGGCGGANAAGTACCTGACGCGCCCCCGCCATATCGAGATNCAGGTGTTTGCCGATACCCACGGCAACTGCGTCTACCTGTTCGAGCGCGACTGCTCGGTGCANCGCCGCCACCAGAAGGTGCTGGAAGAAGCCCCCGCGCCGGGCATGACCGAGGAGCGCCGCCGCGCCATGGGCGAAGCGGCAGTGGCCGCGGCCAGGGCGGTGGGCTATGTCGGCGCCGGCACGGTCGAGTTCATCGCCAANCANGANGGNTCNTTCTACTTCATGGAGATGAACACGCGCCTGCAGGTGGAGCACCCCGTCACCGAAATGATCACCGGGCAGGACCTGGTCGAATGGCAGCTGCGCGTCGCCGCCGGTGAAGCGCTGCCGCTCACGCAGGAGCAACTGCGTATCGACGGCCATGCGCTGGAAGCGCGTATCTACGCCGAGAACCCCGACAAGCAGTTCCTGCCGTCCACCGGCACGCTGCGCTTCCTGCGCACGCCGCCGGCGGTGCAGTTCATGCGCGGTGAGGATGCNCACGGCCCGGCGGGTATCCGCATCGATGCCGGCGTGCGCGAGGGCGACACCATCAGCCCGTTCTACGACCCGATGATCGCCAAGCTGATCGTCTGGGGCAAGGACCGCGACGAGGCGCTNGCGCGCATGCGCCAGGCGCTGGCGGCCTACCACGTGGTGGGGCTGTCGACCAACGTGGCCTTCCTGCAGCGGCTGGTGTCGTCCCAGGCGTTCCGCACCGCCGATCTCGACACCGGCCTGATCGAGCGCAACGAGAAGGTCTTGTTCCCGCCGCCGGCGCCGGTCGGCATGGAAGTCATCGC